>JBGVAT010000124.1:0-9230 GCA_045224895.1 Fibrobacter sp. | reverse complement strand
CGGCAAGACCAACCTCTTGAACCCGGGCAAGGACCCGCACCAGAACGCCATCTTCCTCACCACGCTCTGCGCTGTCATCTACGCTGTCGATACTCACGCAGACTTGCTCCGTATGGCTGTCGCCAGCGCCGGTAACGACCACCGCCTTGGCGCAAACGAAGCTCCTCCGGCAATCATCTCTATGTACCTCGGCGACCAGCTTGCCGACGTCATCGACCAGCTTGAAAAGGGCGATCCGAAGTCCAGCAAGCAGGCTGGCGCACTCAAGCTCGGTTCCGATACGCTCCCGCCGCTTCCGCGTGACGCTACTGACCGTAACCGCACTTCTCCGTTCGCATTCACCGGCAACAAGTTCGAATTCCGCGCACCGGGTTCCAGCCAGAGCTGCTCTGAACCGAACGTCATCCTCAACACGATCGTTGCCGAAGCCTTCGACATCATCGCCGACAAGCTTGCTAGCGTTCCTGCCGACAAGTTCCACGAAGAACTCCAGAAGCTCTTGCAGAAGATCGTCAAGGAACACAAGCGCGTTATCTTTAACGGCAACGGCTATACCGACGAATGGGTCGAAGAAGCTGCAAAGCGTGGCCTTCCGAACATCCGCACCACGATGGAAGCCCTCCAGGCTCTCACCAAGAAGGAAAACGTCGAACTCTTCGAAAAGTACGGCGTCTTCAACAAGCGCGAACTCGATTCCCGCTACGAAGTGAATATGGAAGACTACCACAAGAAGATTCACATCGAAGGCGAAATCGCCCGCGACATGGCCAAGGACATCATCCTTCCGCAGGCTGTGGCTGCATACTCCAACGCTCTCAAGGCAAACGAAATGGCTCTCAACCAGGGCTTCCCGGCTCTCGACACTTATGCAAAGCCGCTTGGCGAAGGTGTCAAGAAGCTCCTTGCCGCTATCGAAGTGATGGAAAAGGCACTCGCCTCCAAGCACGAAGACATTCTCAACGGTATGATCGACCTCCGCTTGGTCGTGGACGCTCTCGAAAAGATCGTTCCGGACGAACTCTGGCCGCTTCCGAAGTACCGCGAAATGCTATTTGTTTATTAACAAATAGCATGGCCTGCCGTCAAAGGTGGCAGGCCCAATGCAACTCGTGTATTAACGAAAAGCATGGCCTACCGTCGAAGGTGGTAGGCCCAATGCGACTTCGTGTACTAACGAGTGGCTCCCCAAAATAAATAAACCGAAGACTCCATGTACTAAATAAGAAGTCCCGCAGTTTCTGCGGGGCTTTTTATCATTTTTACACAAAACGTAAAATAAATATTAAGAATTACATTTTCTGTAAAATAAAATACCATACACCCCTTAAAAATTCCACCAAAAACGCCATTTCGATCTGTTGGCACGGTTATTGCATACGGGTGCTAGAAAATTACAAATTGTGTAAATTAGGAAAATTATTATGGCATTGAAGCATCAGTATAACGGCAAAACTAAGTTTATTATCGTCACCGGAGGCGTCATCTCCGGACTCGGCAAAGGAGTAGCAGCAGCGTCCATCGGGGCGCTGCTTTCTGCTAAATTGAAGGTGGTTCCCGTAAAGTGCGATGGCTACCTCAATACCGACCCGGGCACAATGAACCCGACGGAACATGGCGAAGTTTTTGTTTTGGATGACGGTGGCGAATGCGATATGGACTTTGGCCACTATGAACGTTTTTTGAACGTGACCGCCAAGAAAGATTGGAGCCTCACGATGGGTCGCATTTTCAAGATGATTCTCGAAAAAGAACGTCATGGAGACTACCTCGGACATACAGTGCAGTTCATCCCACACGTGACCGACCTCATCAAGGAACAGTTCTATAGAATTGCGAACCAGGAAAAAGCCGACGTATTGCTGATCGAAATTGGCGGTACCGTGGGTGACCTCGAAAATCAGTTCTACATCGAAGCGGCCCGTCAGTTGAGCCACGAAGTCGGCAAGCAGAATGCGATGTTCGTACACCTCACCTACATCCCGATTCCCTCCGGCGTGAACGAACAAAAGTCCAAGCCCACGCAGATGTCCGTACACGATTTGAACAAGCTCGGCATCTATCCGGAAATCATCATCGGACGCTGCGAAGAATACATCAAGCCGCACCTCAAGGAAAAAATCGGCCTGTTCTGCAACCTGCCCGCAGATCACATCATTTCTGGCATTGACGTCAAGCACGTTTACGAATGCCCGCTCGTTTACGACGCCGAAGGCATCCCCGAGATTCTTTCGAAGACGCTCGGCATTTATGCCCCGCCGAAACTGGAACAGTGGAGCAAGCTCGTCGAAGCCCTCAAGCGCAACTCGGTCAACCCGCGCAAGACTTTGACAGTCGCCATTTGCGGCAAGTACCTCGCCCTCGAAGACTCTTACGCTTCCGTGGTCGAAGCCATCACGCATACATCCGCCCATCTGGATTTGCACACGAACATTCGCTGGGTCGATACTGAAAAAATCGAGAACGGCAGTTTGTCTGTAGAAACAGCTCTCAAGGGAATTGACGCCGTCATCGTTCCGGGTGGTTTCGGCAGCCGCGGCATCGAAGGCAAGATTCAGGTCATCCGTTACGTACGTGAAAACAACATTCCGTTCCTCGGCATTTGCTACGGTATGCAACTTTCTGTTGTGGAATTCGCCCGCCACGTCTGCGGAATCAAGGGTGCCGGCACTATCGAAATGGAAAGCGACAGTTACCACGTCGAAGATCCGGTCATCGCATTCCTCCCCGGCCAGGAAAACATC
The DNA here is from genome assembly GCA_045224895.1 of Fibrobacter sp. Classification (GTDB taxonomy): domain Bacteria; phylum Fibrobacterota; class Fibrobacteria; order Fibrobacterales; family Fibrobacteraceae; genus Fibrobacter. The sequence goes on along the minus strand of JBGVAT010000124.1, from coordinate 6,489 downwards.
CAGGATCTGGGAGCAACCATGCGCCTTGGCGGTCACGACGTCTTGATCAAGGAAGGCAGCCGCGCCAACGATGTTTACGGCTCCAGAGTCATTCGCGAACGTTTCCGCCACCGCTACGAAGTGAACCCCAAGTATGTCGAAAAGATTGAACAGGGCGACCCGACAGGCGCAAACCCGCAAAAGCTCATCTTCTCCGGCAAGGCTGCCAACGAAGACATCATGCAGATCATGGAACTCACGGACCATCCCTACTTTATGGCCTGCCAGTTCCACCCGGAATTGAAGTCCTCGTTAATCCACCCGGCACCGCTGTTCCTCGGACTTTTGAAGGCCGCCGATGAGAGGACCAAGTAGCGCAATTACTATATTGCGCCACAAATGAATACGTCTTTAAATTTTGATAACGAATATCTTTGGCACCCTTATGCAGCGCTACATAAGGGGCCTTCTCGTTTTTTGGCGAAGTCTGCTCACGGAACAACGATCGAGACCGCCGACGGATTAAAGCTTATTGACGCCGTATCTAGCTGGTGGTGCATGGCGCACGGCCATAACGCTCCCGAAATCGTCGAAGCGATTCAGAAGCAGAGCGAAAAGATGTGCCACGTGATGTTCGGCGGTTTTACGCACGAGCCCGCAATAGAACTGGGTGAAAAGTTGGTGAACTTTTTGCCGAAGGGACTCAACAAGATTTTTTATGCGGATTCGGGAAGCATCGCCGTGGAATGCGCCGCCAAGATGGCGGTGCAGTACCAGCATGCGCTGGGTCGCCCGGAGCGCTGTAAACTGGTCGCCTTGAAGGGCGGCTACCACGGCGACACGGCAGGCGCAATGGCTCTCTCCGATCCTGACGGAATGCATGTGCTGTTCCGCGGCATCATGCCACAGCATTACTTTGCCGAACGTCCGAACTGCCGCTTTGACAGTGCGTGGGACGACAGCGATTTCGAATCGATGGAACGCGTCGTCGAAGAACACGAAAAAGAAATTGCAGCCGTCATTTGCGAGCCCGTATTTCAGGGCGGAAACGGGATGTGGCTTTACAACGCGGGTTACCTCAAGCGTCTCCGCAAGCTCTGCGACGAAAAAGGGATCCTCCTGATTCTTGACGAAATCGCTTCTGGATTTTTCCGCACGGGTCCGAAATTCGCAATGATGCATACCGCCAACGACGTAAAAAAATGTAGCGAAGGTGACTACATCACGCCCGATATTATGTGCATCGGCAAGGCTCTTACCGGCGGCTCCATCACGATGGCCGCCTGCGTCGCTTCCGAAAAAGTCGCCGAGACCATCACGAACAGCAAGATTTCGGCATTTATGCACGGCCCGACTTACATGGCGAACCCGCTCGCCTGTGCAGCCGGCATCGCCTCGCTTTCGCTTTTCGAAAAACGCGATTACGCGACAAGCGTCGCCCGCATCGAAAAACGCCTCCGCGATAACCTTGATCCACTTCGTTCGCTCGAAAATGCAGCCGATGTCCGTGTGCTGGGCGCTATCGGTGTTTTGGAACTCAAGGCAAAGCCCACTGCCGAAGACATCCAGAAAGTCATCCGCGAAACAGGCGTATGGCTCAGGCCGTTCTGCAATTACGTCTACACGATGCCGCCGCTCATTACGACAGACGCAGAAATCGACCGCATTTGCGAAGCCATCAAGCGCATTGGCGAATGCGCCCCCGCCCCGATTACCGAAGGCGAAGACGAATTTCACGAGTAAGGCAAACATGGACTACTACAGTTTAAAGATGCGCGCTTCGCAGCAAGTTGGCGAAGGCGAACAGAAGCACGAACAGCATATTTCCGGAGCAGAACGCATTGTCTGTCACGATAACGTCGAAGCCGTCTGCGCAGCAATGGTGCGCCGCGCCCTCACTCATTCCAAGGGCGATCCTGATTTCATCAACGTCAAAATCGAAAAAATCAACGAAAGCGACATCCAGATTTTAAAGGCATTGCCAGTCACACGAATTGACGTGGATACTTGGCAGCAAGGGCTCGACAAGGCCTTTGAACTGATTACACCGCTGATGGGATCAGGATGCGGACTCCGCGAAAAGTTGCAGGAACTCTTGCGAGAAACGTTCCCGATGCGCGGAGCCATGCTTTACGACGTCGCCACCGACACCCGACTCGAACCGGATCACGCCCGCGGAGTGCGTGCGACCTATATGGACGCCTTGCATTCCAGCGTCGTTGACAGTTGCAAGAATCATTTCAACGAAGCCATCGTGCTTGCGACAAAAGTGGCAAACGCTCCCGGAATGGTTGCTGAATTCTGCATTTCGGACGACCCGAACTACATCACCGGCTACGTGGCAAGCAAGGAACTCGGTTACGTACGCATTATGAAGATGAAGGAAATGGGCGACGAAAACGGAGGCCGCATTTTCTTATTCGATTCACGCAAGGCTTCGGCCGAAGAATGCATCGAATATTTGCAGAAGAAGAAGGTGCTGGTCGAAGTATAAGGTTTGAGGTAGGCGCAATGCGCCTCCGAGGATTGAATCCATGCACAACAATATTCTAGACAAATTTACAGTTGAGCCCCTGCAGCAGATGCGCGATAGCCATACCTACCGCATTATGCGCCTGATCGAATCGCCGGAAGCATCACGAGTTACATTACGCACAACGATAAACGAGGCTCCTCGCGAACAGATTCTGCTAGCCTCCAATTCTTACCTCGACTTGGCTAACGTCGAAGAACTGAAACAAGCGATGGCCAAAGCCGTCCTCGATTGGGGTACAGGAAGCGGCGGCGCACGCCTGACTACAGGCAACAAGACTCCACACCAGAAACTGGAAGCAGAGATTGCAAAATTCAAGGGCGAAGAGGCCGCCATCACGTTCAACACGGGCTACATGGCAAATGTCGGAACGATTTCAGCCCTGTGCGGAAAGAACGATTTCATTTTTAGCGACGAACTGAACCACGCAAGCATCATTGACGGGATCCGTCTTTCAAAAGCCAAATGCCTAGTCTACAAGCACAACGACTTGAATGATTTAGAGCGCGTGATTGCCGAAGCCCAAAAGAGCGTCTCCGATTTTCGCGGATTGATCGTGACAGATGCCGTGTTCAGCATGGACGGCGACCTGGCTAACTTGCCGGAACTTTTACGCATTGCGCACACACACGGTTGTCTGTTGATGATAGACGAAGCCCATGCCACAGGTGTCATCGGGCACACAGGACGTGGGCTTGCCGAACATTATGGATGCGAACACGCCGACGTCACCGTAGGCACCTTGAGCAAAGCTGTAGCCTGCGAAGGAGGCTTTGTCGCCGGGAAGCAGCAACTCATCGATTATTTACGGAACAAATCCCGAAGCTTCATCTTCACGACAGCCATGGCTCCCGCAGTTGCGGCCGCCGCCTGCAACAACCTGAAGTTTATTGACGCTCATCCGGAACGCGTCCAGCAACTGCAAGAGAATGTGAAATTTTTCTGCGAATGCCTACGCAATGAAGGATTGACCGTGCCTAAAACGGAGTCTGCCATTGTACCGATCGTCATCGGAGACGAAGCCGCGGCACTCAACGCATCGGCAGAACTCCAGCAACGAGGCCTGTTGATTCCCGCAATTCGTTACCCCACGGTAGCAAAAGGACAAGCCCGACTCCGCGCAAGCCTCATGGCCACGCACACGCGAGAAGAACTTAAACGCGCCGCGACCGTGATTGCCCAGGTTATAAAATCAACAAACTAGATCCTTCGATATTCCTAACCACTAATCACTAACCACTGTTTACTTTTATGTCTAAAGGTTACTTCGTTACGGCTACCGGCACGGACGTCGGCAAGACTTTCATTACGGCACTCCTCGTCAAGAAATGGCGCGATTCCGGCATTGACGCCGGGTATTACAAGGCTGCCCTCAGCGGTGCAGAACTCCACGACGGTCAATGGATCGCTGGCGATGCCGACTATGTCAAACGCATTGCAGGGCTCACCGACACGCAAGAACAGCTCGTCAGTTACGTCTACAAAGAAGCAGTATCGCCACACCTTGCCGCCCGCAAAGAAGGGAACCCCGTCGAACTCTCGAAGGTTGCCGTCGACTTTAACGCCGCCTGTACCCGACACAAGTTCGTCTTTGTCGAAGGTTCCGGAGGCATCATCTGCCCCATCCGCGAAGACGTGGACAGCTTGGGCAACTCCGACCCGAACGGCAAAAGGATCTTCCTCGAAGACATCATGAAAACAGTCAATCTTCCGTTGCTTATAGTCACGACAGCTGCGCTAGGCTCCATCAACGCCTGCGTCCTCACGGTCGAATACGCCAAAAACCACGGTCTCGACATTCGCGGAATCATCGTGAACCGCTATGGCGAAAGCAACAATCTTGAAATGGAAGACGACAATATCCGCATGATGCAAAAACTCACCGGCCTCGAAATCCTTGCAAAAGTAAAGTCCGGAGCCTCCGATTTGGGCGTTGAACCATTCTAGTGCGCCCTTGTTTTACACATTCTTTCTAAACAGAAAATCGCTTTACATTTTATGTAAAACTTTTCTTAAAAAATATGTTAGAGTGCATTGTCGGGACCCGCTCTTTTTACTATAATTGCTCCCGATGAAAAGAATGGAACTTGTCGACTTCGAACTTGCCTTCAAGGAAGCAGTTTCGGCCCACAAAAAGGTCGGTTGGGTTTCAGTTTTTGACAAGACTATTCATTCTTTTAAGAGTTTTATTTTTCAGGCAAAGGCATTTAGCTTTTGCCTTTCTTTTTACCCCAACAACTGTGACGTAAGGTAAATCATGAACGAAAAATTTCAATGGAAAGCAAAGCGCGAACGCAAGGCGTTCATAGCCTTGGCTGACGGAGCCGTGTTCCACGGTTACGCCTTTGGCGAAAAGAAAGACACCGTTGGCGAAGCCGTGTTCAACACCGGTATGGCTGGCTACAAGCAGATTTTGACCGACCCGTCTTACGCTGGTCAGTTCGTGGTCTTCACCACGGCCGAAGTTGGCGCTTACGCTACGAACTTTGAAAAGTCCGAATCCCGCCAGATTTTCTTGAACGGCATTGTCGTGAACTCCCTCGACTGGGTTTCCAAGGAACTGAACGAAGAATCGCTTCATGATTACATGCTCGCCCAGAAGAAGGCTGGCATTGCAGGCGTCGATACTCGCGCCCTCACGCTCCACCTCCGCACCCACGGTGCCCAGAAGGCTTACCTCCACGTCGAAGACACGGAAATGACCGAAGCCGAAGCAATCGCAAAGGCGAAGGCTTGGGAAGGCCTCGACGGTCAGGACTACGCAAGCAAGGTCAGCGACCCGAACGGTTACGAATTCAACAACGAAGGCAAATACCACATCGTCGCTCTCGATTTCGGTATCAAGACGAACATCTTGAGAAACCTCGCCGCTCAGGACATGCGCATCACGGTCATGCCGATTGGCACGAGCTACGAAAAGATCATGGAACAGAAGCCGGATGGCGTGTTCCTCTCCAACGGTCCTGCCGACCCGAACAGCCTCCCGCAGGTTTACAACATGGTCAAGCAGCTCCTCGGCAAGATCCCACTTATGGGTATTTGCCTGGGTAACCAGCTCCTCGGCCTTGCTCTCGGTGCTAAGGTTTCCAAGCTCAAGTTCGGCCACCATGGCTGCAACCATCCGGTCAAGAACCTCTTGACGGGCGCTGTCGAAATTACGTCGCAGAACCACAACTACGCCATTGACGAAAAGTCTCTCCCCGCCGATGTCGAAGTCACGCACATCAACCTGAACGACAACACGGTCGAAGGCATCCGCCACAAAAAGTTCCCGGCATTCAGCGTGCAGTACCATCCGGAATCTGCCCCGGGTCCGAACGATTCCATGTACTTGTTCGAAGAATTTAAGAAGATGATTGAAGATTTCAAGGGAGGCAAGAATGCCTAAGCGTACCGACATCAAGAAGATTATGCTCATTGGTTCTGGCCCGATTGTGATTGGCCAGGGCTGCGAATTCGACTATTCCGGCGTGCAGGCTTGCAAGGTGTTGCGTCGTGAAGGTTACGAAGTGGTGCTCGTGAACTCCAACCCGGCAACCATCATGACCGACCCGGAAATGGCTGACCGCACCTACATCGAACCGCTGAGCGTCGATATTCTCCACGAAATCATCCGTCGCGAACGCCCCGATGCATTGCTCCCGACTCTCGGTGGCCAGACCGCCTTGAACCTCGCCATGGAACTCAACGAACGCGGCATTCTCGACCGCTACCAGGTGGAACTCATCGGCGCTAAGGCCGAATCTATCCAGCGCGCCGAAGACCGTCACTTGTTCAAGGAAGCCATGCTCAAGATCGGGCTTGACCTCCCCCGTTCCGGTTCCGCACACTCCATGAGCGAAGCCACCGCTATCGCCCACACCATCGGAAGCTGGCCCTTGATCATCCGCCCGGGCTTTACGCTTGGTGGTACTGGTGGCGGTATCGCCCACAACGAAGAAGAATTCGAAACCATCGTGAACCGCGGTCTTGACGCC
>JBGVAT010000123.1:0-4015 GCA_045224895.1 Fibrobacter sp. | reverse complement strand
GAGTTATCCGCATCATTTGCAGGGGATGCTTCGCGAAAATGCGCCGAGCGATACGGTCGAGAATTTTGGCGTGAGCGGGCTTACGGTTCGTAAGGACGATCAGGCTTCGTACTGGAAGGGTTACCGCTTTGCGCCGGCGATTGAATTTGCGGCGGATACGGTCATCATCGAGCTGGGAACGAACGATTCCAAGGCGTACACGAGCTGGAATACTCCAGCGCAGGATGTGGCGGTGGATTCTGCGATTACGGCGGATTTTGAAGCGTTGATTGATACGTTCCAAGTGAAGTCGAAACCGCATGTGTTCATTTGCTTGGCGCCTTATGTGAACAATGTCGAATGGAACATCCTCGACACGGCTGTCGTGAAGCGCGTGAATCCTGCGATTTTGCAGGCGGGGCTTGAAAAGGGTGTGAACGTGATTGACTTGCATTCTCGTTTTAGCGCGCTTGAAAATCCGAGCTGGTACTTGGAAGATATGGTGCATCCGTCCGTTGAAGGTGCAAAGCATTTGGCCGAAATTGTGTACGCCCATTTGCAGATGGATACGTTGCATGTAACACAGGATGGCGCAACGCTCAAGGCTCCGAAGGGCTATGGTTTCCAGTGGTACAAGGACGGAAAACTCCTCGAAGGTGAAACTCGTGAAACGCTTGCGGTTACGGGTGTGGGCGAGTACAAGGTCTCCGTGAAGGTGGACGAAACGACGCTTTCTCGGATTGTGACTGCTCCTTTGAAAGTTGAAAATACGACCGCCTTGAAGCCGGGTGTTCGTGAAATTGCTCGCGAAAGATCGGCTGGTGATGCGAATATGGCTAAATCGGTGGGACGCTTTGATGCTCAAGGTCGTGCATTGAATGCTCGTGGACCGTCGCATCAGAAGGTTTATAGAAAACGGTAGTATTTTCTGGTATGGAAAGGTGATCCCGGCACAAGACCGGGATGACAAGCTGAAAAGGGAACGACCGGAGTCGTTCCCTGTATGTTTGAGAGATGGATCTGTTCTCGTTGCACCGTTAGAGCTTGTTTTGGTGTGGGGCTTTCATAGCTCAATCCGATGCTAGAGCAAACTTCCTTTTTCTATAAAGATAGATGAGTGTGCCCTAAATGTCGAGGGAAAACGGGTGTCGCGGGAACAAAGCGTCCTCGGTAGACAACGATTTTGATGCTGTTTTTGGGGCTTTTGGGCCGAATAATGACTTTACAATATATTTTTAGAGTATGAAATCCAGTGCGGAAAAATTGCAGTCAGAAGAGCGTCTCGGATCAATCTCTCCGAAGCGCATGTCGGTTTTTGATTTTGAAGATTACCGCGCCTATTTGCGGCACTATTTTGAGTGTGCGCAGGCATTGAACCGCCGTTATTCGCTGCGGAGTTTCTCGGACAAGCTGGGATTTTCGTCCAAGGATTTTATTTCGCGCGTGATGAAGGGCGAAAAGAGCCTCACTCCGGCGAGCATTGCAAAAATTGTTGCAGGCTTGCAATTCGATGAAAGCGAAGCCGCGTATTTTGAGGCGATGGTGCTGTTCTGCCAGGCGTCTAACGATGATGAGCGTGAAAACTACAAAAAGCGTATGGAAGAAATCACGGCAACCTACCGCTTCACGCAGCAGATGCTTTTGACTCGTGCGTATCAGTATGAGGTCTATTCGCACTGGTACTATACCGCCATCCGTTCGCTTATCGGGATGCATGGCTTTGACGGCGACTACGAAGCTTTGGGTGCGCGTCTGATGCCGCCCATTTCCGGGGAGCAGGTAAGGCAAGGGGTGGACTTGCTGGAACGCGTCGGGCTTATCAAGAAGGACGCCAAGGGCAACTGGATTTTGAACAATCCGGCGATTAGCACGGGCGACAAGGTCATCCAGCAGGCTTTTATCAATTATCACAAGGAATTTATCGAATTGGCGAAGGAGTCCGTTACCAATGTTCCTTCTACAGAAAGGAATGTGAGCAGCGTGACTCTCGGCATTTCGGAAGCATCGTACAAGAAAATCGTCAAGTGCATCAATGAGTTCCGCAAAAAAATTTCTATGATTGCAAATGAGGACGAAGAGGGCGGAAGGGTATTCCAGATGAATATTCAGATATTCCCGCTGTCCAAGTGAGGCGACGATGAAAAGGACTCGACTTGACAAATCGGCGGTTTTTGCACGGATCGCATTGCAAGCTTTGTTTGCAATGGTCTTTTTTGTTGCTTGCTCCGATAACAAGGTGGCGGGCGGCAACAGCTCTGAAGTCGGTTCCCCGGAACTGATGGGTACGCTTGCGTATGATGACGGATCATCAAATCCTGACTTTTTTAGGCGCGCTTCTTATGCTCGTGTTTACTGTGTTCCGACGGATTACGATCCTGCCAAAGAAGATAGCTCGGCGTACTACACGACGACTGCGGATTCGATGGGAAATTTTGCATTTGATAACTTGCCTGATGGCGTTTACAACTTGGAAGCGTTTTATGAAAATTCGGATGGCGAATCTTTAACTGCTCGCACATCGGGCCTGAAAATTGTGACGGATGCTGCGCAATCTGTTGATTTGGGATTGGATCAAAGTCGCGATATCCAGATTTATTTGCAAGACACCGAGGACTCGGTGGCTAGCCTTTCTATTGTGGGCTCGACATACAAGTCGACCGCCAAGGTTACATCGGATGGATATAATCGTTATGCAACTTTTACCGGTGTACCGGCTTCGTACTATGATTCGGTGCAAGTAAGTACGTCGGAAGGCTCTAAAAGCATCAAGGCCGTTTATGTGGATGATGCATATTCCGTTACAACGATCTACTATGATAGTACTCTCCGCACATTGGAAATCCCGCTCAATACGGCGTCGACGGGTATAGACCTGCAAGAAAAAATCAAAGGGTTTCCGTTGTATGTCCGCTTAAACGATTTGAATGCAGACGATCGCAAGTCGCTTGTCAAGAATCTTTATTCGCTAAAAGTTTATTTGGAGCCTGCTTCGTTTTGGACGACATTCAAGGTTGTTTGCGACAAGGACTCCGTTCCGACGGGGCTGTGGGTTCGCTTGTCGACGCTTTATCCGCAATGCGAAACGCAAAAGCTCGTTTTTGCTTGGAACGAAACGGCTTTTATTGAGGAACCTAGTGTGACGGAGGCTTGTGTCGTGAGAGATGATGCTTTCGGAAATGCGCAGGCCTTGATTCGTGCCGCGGATCCGTTCACAATCTCGGATGGCTTTATTGCGGCTTGGAATTTTGACGAACGCGAATTCCCGGATTCGACTGTCAAGACTTCTGGCGATAATCCGTTCAAGGGACGCGTCACGGATGTCTCTACAGGCGACGGGATTATTGGCGGTGCGTTCTATTTCAACGGAAAATCTTCTGTTGTTGAAATTCAGGAATCCGCGGACTATTGGGGCTTTGCGTTGAAGGATACGTCTAGCTTTACATCGTCGTTCTGGGTGAATGTTGAAGATACATCGACGTCTCGATTCATCTGGGGCAAGTCCGAATCGGAATACCACTTCAAGTATCAAGCTGGCGATAGCGACCGCTCGAGCTGGATGTTCAAAGAACTCGATGAATCGGATTTGGATCATTGGTACCAGGCGAGCATCGCGACAGCGCCGGAAACAGATTTCAAGCAGTGGGTTCATTTTACGGTTGTCAAGTCGGGCGATTCCACGACGATTTACAGGAATGGCAAGCTTGAAGAAACTTTGATTGGCCGCAATAATACGGATGATAAGCGAACATCTGATGGTCCGTTTGTCATTGGCGCCCGCAAGCAGTCTAGCGGAAAGGTGGACCGTGTTTTCAAGGGTTCGCTAGATGAACTGTACTTTATGGAAAAGGCGCAAGGTCCCGAATGGGCTAGGCTCATGTACCTGAACCAAAAGCCAACCGGCTACTGGCCGAAATAGAGATTCTTGGCTTCTATGTCATTCCGGCCCCAATGTCACCCCGGATTTGTACAAGTACAAAGCCCTTCGGCTCAGCTATGAAAATGCAAGCATTTTCGCAGCGTTCGCCTTGGTTGCTTT
>JBGVAT010000122.1:0-3425 GCA_045224895.1 Fibrobacter sp. | reverse complement strand
CTTTAGCATTTCCAACTGGAACTTTTCATCCCACATTTAGCATTCAGCCACCCATTTCTTACTTTAAACTTACGATATTACAAAATGAATACTACAAAAAGGAATAATTTAATGTATATTTTTTTTACAAAATTTAGAAGAAGGACGAAAAAACTATGAAAAAAATTCATCTAACACGTTATGCCGCTATGGCAACAATCGCTCTGTTGGGTTCAAGCGCAGCCTGGGCGGGGACTGGCTTCGATTATAAAGAAGACTCTAGGATACTTGAACTGTTAACGAGCTCCACAGATCCCGATAATCTTGTAATTACAGCGGAAGATATAGCTGGGTTTGGTACTAACCCGGAGTACATTTTTATCGATCGCCAAGGATCAACGGCAAAGTATTCCACCGTTATGGTTCCGGCAACGGTCACCGCTGGACAAGATAATATAATCGAAGCCGCTTATGTGCCGACGAGCTATGATGTAGGTCAGCATACCATGAGCTTTACTGCGGTAGAACAAATGAATGCGAATACGCCTTATCTTGTAGAGATAAAGGATGGTGGTGTTGGATATAGTTTTGAATTCCACAATGAAGATGGCTTTACTATAGAACCTACCGGCGACACAGAACATTCTACTATATTGGCTAAGTCTTGCTGGGAATTCATCGGTACCTACAAGACAAAAGATTGGTTATCCTCTCCGGGCAACGTTTATGGTTATGATGCCGCAGACGGTCAGTTTGTAAGAGCCGGCAATAACGCAACCATTTATCCGATGCGCGCCTACTTAACCTGCAACAACGGTTTGGGCAAGTCCACAACGGACGAAGATCTTCCGGAAGTCATCAAGGTTCGCCTCTTGAGCAAGAGCGGCGAAACATTGTCTATCGGCAAGATGAACACCAGAACGGGTGACATCCAGATGCAGGACCGCTACTACGACCTCAAGGGCCGCAAGCTTAACGGCAAGCCCCAGAACAAGATGATGTACGTCAACAAGAAAGTCATCAAGCACTAAACCAAAGGAGATTTATCATGAAAAAGCAATACGAAACTCCTAAGATGAGCACCGTCGATTTTGAATATAAGACATGCCTTTTGTCTGGTTCTTGCTCTCCTGGTGAAGAAGTCCAAACTAGAGACAACGTCATCTTTAGCTTGAATCTCGACGAAATCGACCAAGACAAGGCTTAAGCCTTGAAACATTCGCTCGACGAAATGTTCTGTGAACTCCTGCGAGTCGCCCTCGGGCACTCGCAGGTTTTTCCGTTTAAACCTACCTCCAAGGAATGGCAAGCGCTCTACACCATGGCGCACCGTCAAACAATGCTGGGGGTCGCTTACAACGCCATAGAGCGTTTACCCAAGGAATCTCAGCCACCACGTCTGTTAATGTTGCTTTGGGCAAGAGATGCCGAAGCCATCCGTGGCAAGAACCGCCTATTCAACCAGGAATCGGCCCATTACACGCAAATGTTTGCCGAACGCGGATTCCGCAGCGCCATCTTGAAAGGCCAGGCCAATGCGCGCCTCTACCCCGACCCGTTATCCAGGCAACCCGGCGATATCGATATCTGGGTTTCTGGCGGTTATGAAAAAGTCCAGGCGTTGCTAAAAAGCCTGGGACTTCAAAACTTGCAGCATTTGACTCCAGATTTTCACGATATTGAATTTGTAAACGATAAAGGCGTCCTTGTCGAAGTCCATCACAAGCCGACCTCTGCAACATACGCCGTCCGTTTGAATAAGACTTACGACGAAATTCTTAAAGTCCTGGATACCGAGCTCGAAAACCTGACGCTTACGCCCGAAGGCTTCTACAGCCCGAGTATCCGGTTTGCATTGCTGATGCAACTCGTTCACTTGTATAAACACGCCTTGCTTTCTGGAGTAAGCCTTAGGCAGTATATGGATTACTACATACTGCTGATGCATTCTACCGAGGCCGATCGCAAGTACACGTGGGAATTTGCCAAAAAAATCGGCATGCGGAATGGCTGTGCCGCCATTATGGGCGTCCTTGAACTAGTATTCAAGTTGCCACGAGAAAAAATGCTTTGCAATCCCAGCAAGTTCTATAGCAAAGTTCTGTACCGTTCAACATTTGCAGAAGGCGATTTCGGGGCTAAAAAAGCATACAAACGTAATGTGTTCATACGCTGGCTCAACGACCGGATGCAGATTTTGCGTGTACTCCCGATGTCTCCACGGTATTACCTTTATAGGGAATTTAATTACTGGATAGAAACCATTTCACTTATTCCCGAACGCATCCGCCGTCGGAAAATCGCACTTTAAAAAAACATTTAACCTTATAAAATTCAAAAAGACTCCGCCACTGCGGAGTCTTTTTTGCAAATCTTTTGTGCAATGAACAGCGAAGCCCATTATTGCCTTTAGCCCCAGCGAGCCGGGAAACCGATAGGGGCCATACGCTACTTCACAGCTATTCTTGCCGTACGTGTTTGGCTACCGCTTTCGACGCGCACCAGGTAATTGCCACGGCTCAAATGTGCGAGGCTAAAGCTCTTGTAACCCGCGACAGGTTCGGCAAGCGATTCCACCAGATGGCCCGTCAGGTCGAACACCTGCACGCGCACCATCGAAGACGTCGGCTGCGTAACAGTCAGCTCGTTATTCGCATAGTCGAACTTCACACCGTTCATTGCAACCGTCACAATGCTAACGCTACTTTCGCTCGAAGAACTATCGCCAGACTTTGCAGAACTCGAAGAGGATTCATCTTTCTTGCTGCTGGAGCTGGACTGCTTTACAGAACTGCTACTGGATGTTGCCGAGCTAGACGAAGACTTCGCAGAGCTGCTGGATCCTATCACTTCGTTCCAGGATGACGAAGAGGCGACAGAATTCGAGGATGACGAAGATACATTCGAACTACTACTGGACTTTGCGGAACTGCTGCTGGACTTGGCGGAGCTAGACGAGGACTGAGTCGTCGACGAAGACGAAAGTTCCTCAACAGATGCAACGACATTCACCTTGCCCGATACAGCCATTGTGTTTCCGTAAAAATCCGTCAAATCGAAAGTATAAGCATATTCATGAGTAGCCGATTTAGGATCCACGGTTCCAGAAATCTTAACTTGCTTCTTTTCTTTATCTTGTTCCACCTTCAAATTTTTAGGGATTCCCTTACCATCAATTTTTTGCACATGGTTGTACTGATAGACTATCGGAGCAATGTCTTGGCCAGCAACAACCGTTTGATTATCGCTACCTTCAACGAGATCGAACGCCATAGTCCCTGGTATTACTTCAATCGTAGCCTTGGCACTCGCTTGATTATCGGGGCCAAAAACGGAAAGCACAAAATTATGCAGACCACTTGAACCTTCTTGAATCAGCCCAATAATAGTCACCGTATCATTCTTTTCCATACGCTCGTAACCGCCCGGAAAATTCGGGAGTACTA
>JBGVAT010000121.1:0-8310 GCA_045224895.1 Fibrobacter sp. | reverse complement strand
CAAGAAGGAGTTCTATATGAAAAAGTTCCTCTTTGTTTGCGGTGGCACTGGTGGCCATATTTTCCCGGCAGTGGCTATTGCCGAAAGTTTGAAGAAGATGGGTGTGACGGATATTACGTTTGCTGGCCGCAAGGATTCCATGGAAGAACGCCTTGTGTCCAAGAATTGGCCGTACGAATACATCTCGGCTGTGCCTCTCCATCGTGGACCGTTCCTCAAGAATTTGGCTTTGCCCTTTAACTTGACCAAGTCCCTGGTTCGTGCAAAGAGCGTTGTGAAGAAGGTGAACCCGGATGTCGTGATTGCGACGGGTGGTTACGTTTCGCTCCCGATCGTGCTTGCCGCAGGTTCGATGGGTATCCCTGTTTATTTGCAGGAACAGAATGCCGTTGCCGGTATCGCCAATAAGGTGGGTGCCCGTTATGCAAAGACAGTCTTTGTGACTTCCGAAGAAGCGATGAAGGGTTTCCCGATCGAAAAGACCCGCATTCTCGGTAATCCTGTCCGCGAACTCCCGGCTGCCGATTCCTTGATGCGTCCGGTGGAATTCCGTGAAGGCCGCAAGGCGGTGTTCATTGTCGGTGGCTCCCAGGGTGCCGTGGGCATCAACAACAAGATTGAAGAAAGCATTGGTCGCATTGCCGCCCACGAAGATATCAGCGTGGTGTGGCAGGTGGGTGCCAAGAACGTCGACGACATCAACAACCGTCTTGGCATTTTGCCGAACGTTGCCGTCCGTGGCTTCTTGGACAACATCTATGCGTATATGAAGCACGCCGACATCATTATCAGCCGTGCCGGTGCATCGGGACTTGCCGAGATTTTGGCTTTTGGCAAGCCGTCCATTTTGCTCCCGTATCCGCATGCGACGGCAAACCATCAGGAACACAACGCCCGCGTTGTTGAACGTGCTGGTGCCGCTCTCGTGGAACTTGATGATGAACCGAATGATCTTTGGAACAAGGTTGAATCTCTTCTGTACGATCCGGAACGCTTGAAGAAGATGGGCGAGGCCGCTGCTTCGCTTGGTATGCCGGATGCTGCTGACCAGATTGCAAAAATTATTCTCGACAAGGAGAGAATGTAATGCAGATTAATGATTGTAAACGTGTCCGCCGCCTCCACTTTGTGGGTATCGGTGGCGCCGGTATGTCTGGAATTGCCGAAGTCCTCCACGAAAATGGTTTTGTGGTGACGGGTTCCGATATGGGCGAAGGTGCCGTCATTGATTACTTGAAGGGCCTTGGCATTCGTATTGATCCGAAACACGAAGCAAAGAATGTTGTTGATGCAGACCTGGTTGTTTATTCTTCTGCCATTCCGTTTGACAATCCGGAACTTGTCGAAGCACGCGCTCGTCGTATCCCGATAATCCGCCGTGCTGAAATGCTCGGTGAACTGATGCGCCTCAAGTACACGCTCTCCATCGCAGGTACGCATGGCAAGACGACCACGACTTCTATCGTTGGCGCCATTTGGGAAGAAGCTGGCCTTGACCCGACGATTATCGTCGGCGGTATTGTGAAGGGCAAGTGCAGTGGTGCCAAGGTGGGCCACGGCGACTACCTCATTGCCGAAAGTGACGAATTCGACCGCAGCTTCCTTTCGATGATGCCGTCTTCGGCCATCATCACGAACATCGATGCCGACCATCTCGATACTTACGAGAACATCGAGGCCATCAAGGATGCATTTACGCAGTTTGCGAACAAGATTCCGTTTTACGGTCAGGTGATTGTTTGCCTCGACGACCCGAACGTGCAGCAGATTTTGTCCCAGCTCAAGAAACCGGTGATTACCTACGGCTTTACCCGTCAGGCAAAGTACCGCATCGAAAACCTCACGTTCGTGAAGGGCTACCCGAAGTTTGAAATCCTCAATGACGGCAAGAGCCTCGGCGAATTCAAGCTCCAGATTCCGGGCCGCCACAACGTTTTAAATGCGACTGCCGCTGTGGCCCTCGCTGTTGAAGAAGGCATTTCGATCGAAGTTGCCCGCAAGGCCGTGGCTGCATTCGAAGGCGTGAAGCGCCGCTTTGAATTCATCGGCGAAAAGAACGGTGTTATGGTCTTTGATGACTATGCCCACCACCCGACCGAAGCTACCGCAACGCTCCTTGGCTTCCGCGAAGCGTTCCCGGACAAGCGCATCATTGTCGCTTTCCAGCCGCATCTGTTTACGCGTACGCGCGACCAGCACGAAGCCTTCGGTAGTGCATTCTCGAACTGCGACGTGCTTTTGGTGACTGACATTTACCCGTCCCGTGAAAAGCCCATTGAAGGCGTGACCGGCATGCTCGTTTCGAACAGCGCAGCCGACCGTGGTCACCGCGATGCCCGCTTTATCGGTGATGTGAACAACTTGATCCCGGTTTGCAAGGATTTGCTCAAGCCGAACGACGTGATTGTTCTGATGGGTGCCGGTAACATTTGGAAACTTGGCCAGACGATTTTGGAGAAGAGCATTTGACCTTAGAAGATACGAACTTGTTCGGTCGACGGATCGGATACAACGAACGCAAGCGCAAGCGTAAGCGTGCCCGTATGAGACGGATGCGCATTGCTAGTGCTGTCCGTTGGTACAAGCGCAAGGGCTGGGTTTTGACCTTGCTCCTTGTGGTTGCATTCGTCGCACTGTGGCAGAGTCGTTTCTATCTCCACCAGATCAATCCGCTGGAGCTGAGGCATTTGCAGTATATCGAAATCGAAGGCAACCGAATGCTTTCATGGGAAGACGTGGTGCAGAGCGCACAGGTTGAAACAGGAATGCTGATGTCGGAACTGGATGCCGACTCTGTCAAGAAGTCTCTCTTGCAGATTCCGCTCATCCATTCTGCCGAAGTCGAAAGCAAGTTCCCGTCGTCGCTTTACATCAAGCTTCAGGAAGCTTCGCCTATCGTGTCGGTTCTTGAAGATGGCAAGGGCACGGTCTACTCTGAACGCGGGCTTTCGCTTCCGATGTCGATGATGACGGCACTCCACTTGCCGATCCTCGAGAATGAATCGGTCGGAAAGGTCAAGCAGGTGGTTGCGTTCCTGTCCGTGATGCGCAAGGAAGACAAGTCTCTTTATGATCGCGTGTCGCAGATTGGATGGTCTGAACAGGATCGTGCCTTTGAAGTGTTCTTCAAGGATGCCGGATTTAAAGTGATGTTCCCGGAATCGAACTGGGATAAGGATTTGTTTATTCTGTACGAAGCTATCGGAAAAGGCTTTCGCAGAGATTTGCTTTGCGCAGGCGAGGTTGATATGAGATTTCATGGATTTGCGTATATAAAAAACTTTGATAAGAGGTGTGTCAATGGATGATAATAGGCAAATGGTCAAAAAAGAGGACTACATTTTCGGGCTGGATATCGGCGCTTCGAAAGTGAACTTGTTCGTTGGCATCTCGGAAGGGGAATCTGTCCGAGTTGTAGAATGCGGTGACTTCCCGCTGGAATCGTCCGAAGAATACGATTCCGTCGTCGATACGTTGCAAAAGGCTGTCCATATGCTGGAATCATCGGCTGGTGTCGATGTGCGCGATGTCTATGTCGGCATTGCAGGGAAGCACGTATCGTCCTTCAGCTACAAGGGCCTCGTGACGCTTCCGACAAACGAAGTCCGTGAAGAAGATATTATCAATGTCCAGAGGCAGGCAAGTACGCTTCCGGACAAGGCCGGCGAGATTATCCACATCTTCCCGGGTGAATATACGCTGGATGACAGGACTGGAATTCGTAACCCCAAGGGTTATTCTGGCCGTCGCTTGGGAGTCGAAGTTCAGGTGGTTACCTCACGCCCGAACGCTCTCCAGGATATTGCCAAGTGCGTGAACCGCGCTGGTCTCCAGGTCGCAAACTTTGTTCTTGAACCGCTCGCCGCTGCATCTGCCGTTCTTTCCGATGATGAACGTGAACTCGGTGTGGCTCTGATCGACATTGGCGCCGGTTCTGCAGATGTTGCCGTCTTTGTGAAGGATTCCGTACGTTACACGGCATCGCTTGACATTGCGGGCAACGTGATTACAAGCGACATCAGCAAGTGCCTCAAGGTTCCTGTATCTCTTTCCAAGGCGGAAGAAATCAAGAAAAAGTACGGCACCTGCTCGCTCAACAATTTGATTGAAGATGAAACCTTCCCGGTCCCGGGTGTGGGCGACCGTGGAGAAGTTCTCTGTTCTCGTAAACTTTTGGCTCAGATCATTACTGCGCGCGTTGCAGAAATCTTCAAGCTCCTGGCCAAGGATTTGGAAAAGCATCACCTGGATACGGTCATTGATGGCGGTATCGTGCTTACGGGTGGCTGCTGCAACTTGACCGGCATCGAAGAGATTGCAAGCAAGGTGTTTAAGAAGCCTGTTCATATCGGGAAACCGAGAGGCATGAGCGGTATTCAGGAAGCTTTCCAGAATCCGTCCTATGCAACGGGCATTGGGCTTTTGTATTACGCGAACAAGAAGCTTCGCGAAAGAAAACAGCGTGAAACGGGTACCCAGTTTGCAGTTTCTGTCAAGAAGGGTATGCAACGTCTTCGCGACATCTTCAGGACTTATTTTTAACAACATAAACCACTCAAATCAGGGAGATAAACTATGAGTGACTTCGCTAATATCAACTTCGAGGCAAAATCTCGTATCACAGGAGATGATACTCCGTTCAGAAACGCTAAGGTCAAGGTGTTCGGTGTCGGCGGTGCCGGCGGCAACACTGTGAACCGCATGAAGCAGATGAATATTGAAGGCGTGGAATACTATGCCATCAATACCGATGCCATGGCTCTTGACCAGAGCCTCGCCGATCACAAGATTCTTATCGGTGAAAAGAGCACGAGAAATCTCGGTGCTGGCATGGATCCGGAAATGGGTCGCAAGGCTGTCGAAGAAAACATCGACGACTTGAGAGAAGCCATGAAGGGTGCTGACCTCGTGTTCGTCACTGCCGGTATGGGCGGTGGTACGGGTACGGGCGCTGCTCCGGTTGTGGCCAACATCGCACGTGAAGAAGGTGTGCTTACCGTCGCTGTTGTCACGAAGCCGTTCCGCTTCGAAGGCAATGTCCGTAATTCTTTGGCTCAGAACGGTGTCCGCGCTCTCCGTGAAGCTGCTGATACGATCATCGTTATCGAAAACAAGAAGCTCTTGAACCTCATCCAGAACACGAACAAGAACGCTACTGTCGATGAAGCCTTCAAGATGGCTGACGAAATCCTCGGCAATGCAGTGCAGAGCATCTGCAGCATCATGTTCCGTCACGGTCTTGTCCACGTTGACTTTGCTGATATCCGCAAGGTCATGCTCAAGGGCGGTTCCGCTCTTATGGGTACGGGTACGGCTGAAGGCGAAGGCCGCGGTGTTGCCGCTGCCGATGCAGCTCTTTCTTCTCCGCTTCTCGAAGACATCGATATCCAGGGCGCTTCTGGCGTGCTTATCAACGTTTCCCATGGCGAAAACTACTCCTTGCTCGAACACAACGAAGCAATGGAACACATCTACGACGCCGTGGGCGAAGAAGGCAACCCGAACATCATCGTCGGCGATATCACTCTTCCGGAACTTGGCGACAAGGTTTGCATCACCATTATCGCAACGGGTTGCGGTGGCACGAACAACGCTGCTGCTGTGAACTACGGTGGCATGGCTTCTACCTTCCAGCAGGCTCCTGCATACCAGACGGCTCCTGTCCAGCAGGCCATTCCGCGTCCGACGACGAACTTCGTCGCTCTCGCAGGTCGTAACACGGCTGCTATGGCAGCTGCTCCGACGGTTGCCGCTCCGGCCGTTACCCAGCGCGTTGCTGCAGCTCCGGCTCCGGCATTTGTCGCAAGTCCGACCTCGAACTATTCTCGTCCGGCAACTCCGACTCAGCAGGCTAACGCCATGTTCGCTCCGGCAACTTCTTTTGCCTCTCCGAGCTTTGACGCCAAGGCCAGCTATGCCGAAGAAACTGTTGCGACAGCAACGATCCGCCAGACCGAAGAAATGCCGGGTGTTGCAGAAGCAGATCCGCTTTCTAACGGCAGCAACTACGCAGGTTCTTACGCTAAGCAGGAACAGCGCGCAGCAGCTCAGCCTGAACAGTCGAACTCCGTAGACTATGGCACGCCGGCATTCGTGCGTAACAGCCAGAAGGCTCCGGAAGATGCTCTTAAGGAAAGCAACGTCGATTACGACTTGCCGGCCTTCATGCGCATGAACGACTTGTTCTAATTGTGAAAGAACTTTAGCGATACTTCGCTATAAAGAAATTCGACAATGTTGTTCGAATGTTTTCGAACACGCCCGTCGAAAATGAACACACACACACGGGTGCGTGAGTGCGCACCCACCACAACACAAGGGATCACCCGGGTCTCCCTGCCTGGGTGGTCCTTCTTGTGCTCCGTTCGGCTCTATTGCATATAAGAACCTCCTTCTTCGCCTCACTCTCGCCACCATGCCTCGTTAATATGAGGCACTTGTGGCTCACGGGGGCGCTCCGTTTGGTTTCTTACCTGATTTGTCATTCCGGCCTCCGTGCCGGAATCACCTTTTTAATACATTTATATTATGTTATCTCGTGTTTTATGGTTCGCTTGCTTGACGGCGGTGGCGGTGTTCGCCTCGGCTGAAAACGTTTCTGAAAAGCCCGCGGAAAAAGTAGGCTATTTCCAGATTGGGACTGATTTCAATTTTGGCTTTAACGGAGGCCCGACGGACCCGACGTTTGCTGTCGATACGGCGGAAAATTACGGTGGAAATTGGCGCGGGCTGCGCATTCCTCTGGAAACGGCTCGCAATTACGAAGAACGCATCAATCCCTTTTTCACGCTGAGCTTCCGTGCAGGCTACAAGGACTTCCATTTTTTGCTGGAAGCTCCGCTCCGTAAAGATTTGGAGGCCTGGTACAATAGCGATTTGAAAACGAACTTTACTTACAAACCGAGCGAACTCGATATCAACGTGCCTATCAATGCTTATGCCAAGTGGTATAATCCTGTGGGCTTTGTACAGTTCGGACGTTTCGATCCCGAGGGCTTGAAAATTTCGAAGAACGACATCCTTATTGGGGGCTTGCCGTACCATGACGGTATTCACTGGAATCTGAATCTTGGAATTTTCCGCTATGACTTTTTGCTGAGTTCCTTGAATGCTTGGCTGTTTGGTGATGACGTGAATCAAAAGACGGGCTGCCCGAATGACGAAAAAAGCGAAGCTTATGCGCAGAAATGCCGTACGGGCCTGGTGAGTAACCAGCGTAACCGTATTTACAAGGAAAACGTGAAAAATCTTGTGTTCCACAGGATTGGTATTGAAACTCGTAAATTCTGGATTTATGTTGTCGAAGAAAGTGTGATTGGCGGCAAGTCCTTGGAATTCCGTTCTATAAATCCGTTTATGTTCTGGCATGATAATTATGCGACGGGCTACACCTCTGCGGCAACGTCTGTAGAATTTGGTTACAAGACTTCGAATGGAGCAAAGTTCTATAGCCAGATTAACATGGAAGATATTGCAAGCCCGGTCGGTGAAAGCAAGGAAATGGGCACGAACCGCTCGATAATCAATTATATGGTGGGGTATTTCCACGAACTGGAAACCCGCAACTATGGCAAATTCTCTTGGCGTCTGGATGTCGTAAAAACGGATCCGGTCGCAAACAATAGCAAGCTCCCGCTGCTGAAGTACACGGGACGTCGCAATTATCGTAGCAATTATCGTGAACAGGGCGACAAAAATTACGCCGACGCCTATTTTGTCGATTACCCCATTGGTTACCGCAGGGGTGGCGATGCGTTGGATTTGTGGTTTGATATGAATTGGAAATGGAATTCTCGTTCGGCGACGCTCACGCTTGCTTGGCTCCGTCAAGGCGATAAGGAACTTTATACGGGCTACGATGTGGCTCTCGATACCGAAAACTCTCTCTCCGGAATCGTCGAAAAACAGTTCCTTGTGGACGCCCTTTACGAAAATGAAGTCACGGACTGGTTCAAGTTCTATGTCGGTGGTGGCTTCCGCGTTTACCGCAATCTTGCCCACGACAAAAAAGAAGATGGCTCTGATGCCTGGATCCGCTCGGGTGTGAAATTCAATTTCAATCCGGTGGATATGAAGTTCTAACGTTCCGGGAGAGCATCTCTTTTAATGATTGACTAATAATTATATATTTGTAGTCACAACAAGGAGTTTTTTATGGCAGTAATCGGTACACCTCTTAGTTCTACCGCAACGAAGGTTCTCTTTTGCGGTTCTGGCGAATTGGGCAAGGAAGTCATCATCGAAATGATGCGTCTTGGCGTCGAAGTGATTGCAGTGGACCGTTACGCCAACGCTCCGGGCATGCAGGTG
>JBGVAT010000120.1:0-16791 GCA_045224895.1 Fibrobacter sp. | reverse complement strand
CCCAAGCCTTACGGCGGCGGTTTTCAAGACCGCTGACTTACCAATTAGCCTATTCCTCCAATTGGTGCGCAAAGAATAGAAAAAATAGTTCGATATCGTCAACGATACTTTGCATTTAGTACGAAATTAACTATTTTTTTACATGTTATGAGCTACCAAGAAAACTCAGCGGATCTCGGGGACAGCAAGGTCGCGGCCCTCTTGTTTGAGTATATGCCGAAGATTGCCGCCGAGCATAAGACGGACAGTCTCTTGGTGCTTATGGCGGACTTAGGGCGTCAAATCGTCCAGGCAGACCGTTGTTCCCTGTGGCTCATTGATGAAGAGCGCAATGAATTTTGGACAAAGGTCGCTCATGGCGTGAGCGAATTGCGCATTCCGCTTTCGGCTGGCTTTGTCGGCTATTCCCTCAAGACGGGTGAACCGGTTTTGGTCGAAGATGCCTATCGTGATGCACGATTTGACCGTCGCAGCGACTTGAAGAACGGCTACCATACAACATCTGTCATGACGATGCCTCTTGAAAGTGACGGCCGCGTGATGGGTGTGTTCCAGGCCATCAACAAGGTTGGCGAAAATGTGTTCTTCTCCGAAAAGGATCTGGAACGCCTCAAGCTCATTTCGGTCTATTCGGCAAAGACCATCGAATCGGCTCTCCGTGCCGAGAAACTGGAACGTTATGCGTGGGAACTGGAACGCAAGGCCGAAGAACTGAAGTCCGCCCACATGGAACTTATCCGCATTCTGGGCGAAGTCTCTGAATTCCGCAGTCAGGAAGTGGGCGACCACATCCACCGTGTTGCAGAAATTTCCGTTAAGCTGGCCAAGTATCTTGGCCTTTCTCCCGAAGAACAGGCTTTGATTTATTATGCGGCCCCGCTCCACGACCTTGGAAAGGTCGGCATTGCGGACAGCATTCTGAACAAGGCCGGAAAGCTCACTCCGGAAGAGTACAACCAGATGAAGTCGCATTCGGTCATTGGGCGTACGCTTCTTCGCGACTCCAAGACGGATTTGCTCTGCATGGCCTACGATATTGCCGGTGCTCACCACGAACGTTGGGATGGTACGGGCTATCCGGACGGACTCAAGGGCGAAAAGATTCCGCTGGCGGCCCGCATTTGTGCTGTCGCCGATGTGCTGGATGCCCTTGCAAGCCCGCGTTGCTACAAGCCGGCCTGGCCCGAAGACAAGGTCCGCGAAGAAATGAGAAAGTCCCGCGGGACGCATTTCCAGCCGGAACTCGTGGATATTCTTATGGAACATTGGGATGAATTCTATTCCTGTTACACGCCGGATGGGGAATTCGTCAAGAGCGGGCTCTTGCCGCCCGTGATTTAAATCACGCTATATTTTTATTGTGCCGCCTGCCTTGTGCGGGCGTTTTTTTTGTTCTTTAGAATTGCGAAGTGTGCAAGGCGACCCCGTCCCGGCACAAGGCCGGGATGACATTGGAGTCCGGGGTGACATTGGAGTCCGGGGTGACATCGTAGAAAGGTCGTTTTTTGGGGGATTTCCGTTGAAATCTGCTGAATATAAAGAAAAAACCTCGGTTTTCACCGAGGTTTCTTCGTGGTTCCGATTGGAATTGAACCAACGACACGCGGATTTTCAGTCCACTGCTCTACCAACTGAGCTACAGAACCATTTTGGTGACCCAATAATAGATTAATTTTTTCCGCTTGTCAAGGGTAAAGAGAATATTACTGTTATTTTTTTAAAAAAACTACTAAATTTAGTGGTGTTGGATGGAATAATAAGGTGTCCTACGGCTTTTTCGCCGTTGGGTGGTGTATCTTTTTTATTTAGGTGGTCGTCGTGATTCGCTCAAAAAACTGGTTTAAAGCGTCCGTATCGCTAGTCGCAGCTCTTGGTGCAGCATTTTTGGTATCCTGCGCCGATGATAACGATTTTCCGAATGGTCCAGTCGCTGATTCTGGATCGTCGGGTTGCAACTCCCCGTCATGTCAAGCAATTCCGGGCGGATCTTCTGGTTCAAACCTTTCTTATTCTTCGAGTACCGAAGTTATTCGCGTTGTCGAAGGCAATGACACCGTCTATAAGACTATCGTTGTGACGCTTCCGCCGGATACGGCCATCCGCTGGGTCGGCAATTCTGCCTTGCGTATCACGGAAATCTCTCCGTTGAATACGGACTTCCTCGATGAAAGTGGCAATGACCCGTCCTGGGTTGAAATTTATAACTCCGGCGACAAGGATGCAAACCTCGAAGGCTATACGCTTGTCGAAAACCTCAAGAACCTGCGCAAGTGGGTCTTTGGCAGTGTCGTTGTCAAGGCAAAGTCCTTCCTGGTCGTCTTCTGCGACAAGCATGACATTTCCGCTGTTGAGGTTGCCGATAAGGATGGCTTCCATACTCGTCCGCATACGAACTGGAAGCTCGATAAGGACGGCGGCACGATTTATCTTTTGGACAACTTTAACGGAATCCGTGACTCGGTCGCTTATCCGGAATTGACGGCTGGCCTTAGCTGGGGCATTGTGGATGGCGGTTACTGGAAGTACTTTGAAACGCCGACTCCGGAAAAGCCGAATACCGAATCCAAGGCTTACGACGAACTTGTTCCGCCGGCAGATATGAGCGGTCTCAAGTCCGGATTCTATAGCGAAGCGTTTACCTTGAATCCGCCTGCTTTGGCTGATGGCGTCAAGCTCCGTTGCACGACGGACGGATCTGTGCCGACTGAAAATTCTCCGGAATTCAGCTCCCCGAAAAAGATTGACCATAGCGTGGCCTTCCGTTGCGCCACGTTCAAGAAGGGCGCACTCTCTAGCAAGGTGACGACCCGTACGTTCTTTGTCGACGAAGAAGATGTGAAGATGCCGATCGTTGCCATCAGCGTGGATTCGAGCTTCTTCCGTGAACATTATATCAAGACGAGCTGCGAAGCTCCGAAGAACTGTTCCGATAGCGCTGGCCTCTATGCCGATGTGGAACTCCCGATTCACGTGGAATACTTCGAAAATGGTTCTGCGACAAAGGATGGCTCTACGTGGGAAAAGGATGCAGGCATCTCCTTGATGGGTGGCTACAGCCGCTTGAACGACAAGAAGTCTGTCTCGATCCGCTTGCGCGAAATCTATGAAGACGGTAGCATCAACTATCCGTTGTTCGAAACCCGCAAGGGCGTGAATGACAAGTACAAGTCCTTCAACCTCCGCAACAACGGTAACCGCTATGTGAGCGACTACATCGAAGATGCCATGGGCGGAGCCCTCCTCGAAGGCAGCGGTGTTGATTACCAGCGTAGCCGCCAGGTGGTGGTGTTCTACAACGGTAAGTACTATGGCATCCACGATATGCGCGAACGCTTCAACAAGCACTATGTCGAAACGAACTACAAGATCGATGCCAACACGGTGAACTTTGTCAAGCACTTGGGCAAGGAAGTCGAAGCCAGCAGCGGAACGACCGATAGCTATATGAACATGCTCCACTTTGTGGCTACAAGCGACTTCAAGGGCGAAAACAACGCCAATTACGAATCTGCCAAGGCCTTGCTCGATGTCGGTAACCTTGCCGACTACATGGCTGCCGAAATCTATATCCATAACGGTGACTGGCCGAACAACAACGTGCGCGCATGGTCTGCTCCGGGACAACCGTGGAAGTTCATGGTTTATGACCTTGACCACGGTTTTGACTGGACGTGGGGTGTGAACAACAAGGAATTTAACCAGGAATCCAATATGTTCGCCTGGATCAAGAAGGGCGGTGGAAACAAGCCGTGCAAGGAAGAAGGCTGCTTTGCCAACCTCTACAACAGCCTTATCGTGAACCCGGATTTCAAGCGTATGTTCATCAACCGTTCTGCCTTGATTTTCAATAGCTACACGAACGGTAAGAACGTGGAAAAGGTTGTTGACGCTATGGTGGCTACAATTGACAATAACGAAATGACGCGTGACCTTGCTAAGTTTAAGCAGGACCAGAAGTGGTATGAAAACTCTTGCGGTCGTGGATTTGATAGGACTGGTTCTTGCATGAAGGATTGGGCCTCTAAGCGCGATGCCAAGGTCATTCAGGAATACCAGGAAGAATTTGGTGTGGGCGACATGATTTCTGTGAGCCTCAATGCCACCGGCAACGGTGCAGTGCTTATGGATGGTGCTAATCTCCCGAGCCAGAGCTTCAAGGGCAAGTTCTTTAGCGGAAACCCGATTTTGCTGACTGCTGTCCCGGCTGCTGGTGCCGTGTTTACGGGATGGAGCGACGGCGTGACGGATAATCCGCGTTTGGTGACTCCGAAGGACGGCGATTCCTTTACGGCTAAGTTCAATTAAGGCTTGAGGTGAGCGGGCGGCTGCGCCTGCGAACTGTCTGAAAAAATTGCAACCTGGACTAAAATCCAGGTTGCTTTTTTTGTGGCGCGGACGAATATTTCTAAATTGGTTGGTATGAAAAGTCCCGTGCGAAAGATGTTCGACGGCATCGCGAGCCGTTACGATTTCTTGAATCACTTTCTGAGCTGTTATCAGGATGTGCTGTGGCGCAGGTATTGCTGCAAGCGCCTGAAAAAGATGATGGGCGAGAGTCTGCGCGGCTCAAATAAAGTTCGCTTGCTGGACTTGTGCGGTGGCACGGGCGATTTTGCCAATACGTTCCGAAAGATTTTCGAATCTGGTTGCAAGTGTGGATGCGCATGCTCCTGTGATTCGCAGAAAGGGACTGCGCGCGACTTTGTCGTGGATCCTGCGGTGATTGGCGACTTTTCGTATGGGATGCTCGCCGAAGTCAAACCGAAGAAAATTAATGCGCATGCGGTGCAGCTCGATGCCATGAAGATGCCTTTTGCCGAACGCCAGTTCGACGTCATCCTGAACGGCTTTGGCATGCGCAATGTGCCTGATGCCCGTGGCGCCTTGATGGAATCGTATCGCGTGCTTGACGCGGGCGGATACCTTTGCGTCCTGGAATTTTTCTCGCCGAGAAACTTGTTCAATAAGTTCTTTTACAAGGTGCTTGCGCCGCTGTTTATCCCGGTGATGGGTGCGTTCTTTAGCGGCAAGCGCGATGCTTACGAATACTTGGTGAATTCGATTATTCGTTTTTTGCCGGTCGATCAGTTCTGCAAGATGGCCGAAGAATGCGGCTTTGAAGTCAAGCAGGTCAAGATGTTCGATGGCGGGATTTCGTTTGGCGTGTTCTTGCACAAGCCGGAGAATGCATGAGCCGTTTTGTGCTTGGAGTGACGGGCGCAAGCGGCGGCATTTATGCGACCCGTACGGCGATGTACTTGCAGCGCTTTGGCTATGAAGTGACGCTCGTCGTGACGCACCCGGGCAAGCAGGTTCTTGATTACGAAGGGCAGAGTGCGCTTTTTGACTATTGCAAGGACGTGTGCAACGTGGATGACTTTTTTGCGGAATGTGCGAGCGGTTCTAGCGACATTGCGGGCATGGCTGTGGTGCCGTGTTCCATGGGAACGCTTGGACGCATTGCGGCAGGGACTTCGGATAACTTGCTTGTGCGCGCGGCGGATGTTTGCCTCAAGGAACGCAGGCCGCTTGTGATTGTGCCGCGCGAGATGCCGTACAACCTGATCCACATCGAAAACATGAAGCGTGTGACCTTGGCGGGGGCGGTCGTGATTCCGGCGTCGCCGCAGTTCTACAGCAAGCCTGCGACGATGGAAGAGTTGGTCGATACCGTCGTCGCGAAAATCCTGAAGCACTTGGGCGTGGATGCGTCGCAGGTGGCAACCGTCGCGAAAACGTGGAGCGGGGAAGAAAATGGAGATTCCCTCCCGGAACGGGGTCCGGGATGACAAAGGTGGCGGGAATGACAAATCCACGAAGGCGGGAATGACAACCTAACCACCAACCACTGCTTACTGTCTACTTCCTACTTCCTACTTCCTACTGTCTATTAAACCATGAATAAAATCCTTGAATTTACACATCTTGTCCGTTTGAGTCATTCGCTGTTTGCGATGCCTTTTGCGTTGGGTTCCATGTGGGTGGCGGCGAACGGTTTCCGCGATATGAGCGCCTACGAAACGGCCCGCATTGTCGTCTTGATCGTCCTTTGCATGGTGACTGCCCGTAACAGTGCCATGAGCTTTAACCGCATTGCCGATGCCAAGTTCGATGCCGAAAACCCGCGTACGGCCAAACGTCATTTGCCGGCGGGGCGCCTCAGCCGAAAGTCCGTGATGGCGTTTTTGGCGCTGAACGGAATCCTGTTCGTGGCGTTTGCGTGGATGCTCCAGCCGCTTGCCGGTGCGCTTGCGTTGCCCGTGTGGTTCCTCTTGCTCTCGTATTCGTATTGGAAACGTTTTAGCTGGCTTTGCCACTGGTTCCTCGGCTTTGCCATCGGTATGAGCCCGCTTGGCGCCTGGATTGCCGTTCGCGGTGAATTCGCCGTGTTCCCGATTTTCCTCCTGTTCATTCTGATGCTCTGGATGGGCGGCTTTGACATCATCTATGCGACGCAGGACATTGAAATTGATCGCAAGCAGGGGCTGCATTCCGTGCCTGCCCGCTTTGGCCTGGAAAAGTCTTTGCGTATTGCGCTGGCAAGCCACTTGGCGATGCTCGTGCTTTGTGTGGTGTTCGGCATTTTCTGGAACATGGGCTGGGTCTGGTGGACCGTGACCGGACTCATGACGGCCGCAATCGTCTACATCCATCTCTTTAGAAAGTCGAATGACCTGGATGCGATGAACCGTGACTTTTTCCTTGCCAACGTGGCGATTAGCGCACTCGTGATGGTGGGACTTATTGTGTGGATTTGCCTTGGAGGTGATGTCAATGCCCTTTACTAATCGACCGAACGGAAAGCTTACAAACGAAGAAAAAGTCAAGATGTTCCAGCGGATGGGCTCCATTGCGGCAGTCCTTGCGCTTGTGCTTATCGTGCTTATCGAAACGGGACTTGTAGGTGAACGCCGTGAAATGGCGGATATGGGCCTTACTGCGATGATCGTGGTGCTTGCCGTTTCGCTTGTGGGAAGTATCTTCTTTAAGAGATAGCTAGATCTCCAAGTCTGCGGAAATGACGGTTTCGATTTTACCGTCGTCGCATTGGAACAGCAGACTTCCGTCGGGTTGCATGTCGAGAATGCGGCCCGTTTTTTTGATGGAGCCTTCGCCGCTGTTGCGGTTCTGGTCGGTGCAGTGGTTGTTCACGACGATGGTGCCGCGGGCTCCGATGAACTTGTCCATCTTGCGCCAGGCGCTTATCCAGGGCGAGATGCCGAATGCCTTGAACTGCCCGATGGCGCGTTCGAGGTTGCCGATGAGCGTCTGCAAAAGCTTTTCGCGGTTGATGGGGCGTCCTGCAATCGCCTTGAGTGTCGTGACGGCGCGGCCGATGTGGGCGTAGTCTTCGGGATCGCTGTTGACGTTGATGCCGATGCCCATGTTGAGGGCCGGGCGTGGCGCATCTTGTTGCATTGTCATCCCCGACTTGTTCGGGGATCGCCTTCTTGTATAAACAACTTCCGCCAAAATCCCGCAGAACTTGCTCTTGCCAAAGAGAATGTCGTTAGGCCACTTGACGGTCACCTTTTCGGATGGCTCGGATTGGTCGCCCTGTTGCAGGGGGGCAAACACTTCGGCAAAGGTGAGCGCCGTGATTTGCGTAATCTGCGCGAACCGATTGGGCGGTATCCCGTCGAGCGGAATCAGAATGTTGAAGTAGAGGTTCTTGCCGGCGGGGGAGTCCCACGTGCGTTCATGGCGTCCGTGCCCGTCGCTTTGTGCGTCGGCGACAAAGAGCGTTCCCGGCTGGATTTCTCCGGCAAGGGCCTTTGCCTTCATCAGCTTGTGCGTGCTGTCGATCGTCTGGAAAATAAACGCTGGGGCGTCACCAAAGCCTGTGAGCTGCCAGCTTGTAAAATTGCGTTCTTGCGAAAACATCCCTATTCGTCCGCTTGCTTTTCTTGCAGTTCCTTGAGGGCCTCTTCGGGGAAGATGTTGAAGAATTCTTGCTTCTTGTCTTCGAAGAGCTGCAACATGCGTTCCTGTTCGAACTGTTCGCGGTCGATGTTCTGCATAAAGAATTCGTCGCGGGCAAAGTCGCGGCTCTGGATTGTCTTCTTGATGTCTTCGGAAAGGTCGACGTCATCCCACAGAATGTAGTAGGATCCGATAAAGCCATCGGCAAAAATGTCGACGTTGAGCTTGATGGCGTTTGTTTGCGAAGAATCGACGAGTTCGACTTTCGTTTCTCTCTTTTCGGGGCGGAACACGTCGACGTCGTTTACCGGTTTGCTCAAATCCTGTGCCCAGCAAAGTGCTGTTGCACACAGGATGAACATGGCCTTATTCTTGAACGACAAAATCATACTTACAATATACAACGAAATAACCTAAAAAATATAGGGGCAAAGCAAAAAGCGGTGTAGAAAACACAGCAAAAAGAGGCAAGACGGTATATGAAGTGCCGAAAATTTGCGAAACGTATTATATACGCAGGCTCTAGCGCTATTGGCCGCGCCACTCGCCTTCTACTGCCTACTTCCGACTTCCTACTAAATAGCTAGCGGCATCCAGGGCTTCACGACATCAATGGACGTGAGTTTGTTCTGCTTGACGCGTCGGATGGCAGCAGCCGCGATCATTGCACCGTTGTCTGTACTCAGGCTGCGGTCCGGGACGCAAAAACGGATGCCCTTCTTGTCGCAGTAATCCTGCAAGCGGGTGCGCAACCAGCTGTTCGCACTCACGCCACCGCCCATCACGAGCGTCTTCATCTTGGTCTTCTTGAGGGCATTGATGGTCTTTGAAACAAGGCTGTCGACAATCGCATCTTCGAGCGAGGCGCAAATGTCGCCGAGGTTGTCCTGAATGAACTGCGGGTCGTGCGTTTCGGTGTAACGGAGGACGGCCGTCTTTAAGCCGCTGAACGAAAATTCACAGTTGTCGTGCGTGTGGAGCGCGCGCGGAAATTCCACGAATTTGCGGTTGCGGTCCTTGCCGAGCCTGCTGATGGTGGCCCCTGCCGGGTACTTGAGTCCGAGGAGCTTTCCGCACTTGTCGAATGCTTCACCGGCTGCGTCGTCGCGGGTGCGTCCGATGCTCGTGTACTTGAATCCGGGTTCTTCCATCACGAGTTCCGTGTGGCCACCCGAAACGGTGAGCGTGAGGAACGGAGGCTCGATGTCCGGGTTCGAGAGCCAGGCGGCGGCGAGGTGCCCTTCGAGGTGGTTCATACCGTAAGCCGGAATGTTCAGGTCGCGGGCAAGGCCCTTGGCAAAGCTTGCGCCGACGAGGAGCGGTCCCATGAGACCTGGGCCAGTGGTGTAGGCGATGGCGTCGATGTCCTTGAGTTCAATGCCGGCTTCCTTGACGGCCGCTTCGGCAATGGGCGCGATCTTTTGCAAGTGCGCACGGGCTGCAATTTCGGGTACGACGCCACCATAGAGGGCGTGTTCGTCAATTTGGCTGTAGAGCGGGTTCGAAAGCACCTTGAGCGGTTCGTCTTGCAAAACGGCGCATGCGGTTTCGTCGCAACTGGATTCAATTCCAAGCCAAATCATATTCTATATTCCTCGTCTTTGTCGTCGTCAGTTTTCGTCTTGATGAGCTTGATCTTGTCGGGCTTGACAAGCATGGCCTTGATGGACATGCTGCGGTCAACGTCAGGCGGCAAGGTCAACTTGATGGTAGGAGTGAGGCTGTCGGCGTCTTCGATTTCAAAACGGTTGTATTCGATGAACAGCGAAATGTCGCTATTGCTGATGTTGTCAATCACCTTTTCGCCACCGGTAATTTCTACAGATGCTTTTTGCGGCGAGAGCGTGTTCAATGCACGGTCATAAAAGCCGATAAGCTGGATGGGAATGTTGTGGAATTCCTTGGACTTGATCTTTTGGATATCGACATAGATGTTTGCGACAGAATCGCTGGGCGTCACGAACGGCGGGAGCTGTTCGGTGACGAGCGGGATGGTGTAGGACTTGCTCACCTTGATGCTGTCGAAGAACAGGGAGTCGGTCGGGATGTCGATAATGCGGGTGAGGGCGTTACGGGCGCCCGAAACCTTGAGGGCCTCTTGCATCAGCTTGGGCTGCTTGACAATCACGTAGCCGGGGGCGGCGCTAAAGCCGACGTTGTTCTTGATGGGGATGCTGCGTTCGATTCGCGTATCGACGGCGATGTCGACAAAGAGGTACTGGTTGTCCGGTTCAATGTAGTGGACCGAGGCGAAGTTCGGAGCCACGAAGTTCTTGGCGTCGAGGTGGATGCGCTTGGAGCCGAGTTCTGCGTTGTGCAGGTCGACGACCATGGCCGACTGCTTTTGCGACTGCAGGCGGATGAGGTCGAGCGGCTTGCCTTCGACGGTTACGGGAACTGTGCTTGGCGGCTTTGACGCAATCGCGAGCGTTTCGGGCAGCTTCACAAACGTGAGCGGCACTTCCATCTTGAGTTGGAAGTCCTTGAGCGAGATGACGTAGAACCAGAGGGCCATCGCGCAAACCAGTGCGGTTATCTTTAATATGATGTTTCCCATAAAAGCCCCGTAAAGAACTCCTACAAATTTAATTATATTCCAGGCGTGTTCGGACAATTAGGCTATTTAATATCGGAATCTTTTCGAGGATGGAAGCAGCACCGCACGGTGATCCTTCCGTCTTTGGTGACCATTTTTCTCTGTTCGCTTCTTTTGGCATCGTCTTTTACGGCCCTGGGTGTCTCTTTCAAACTCCTCTCGGTCGAAAAATCCCTCTATGTCGTCGAAGCCTTCTTGAACGAGAACGTGCCCGAAGATTCCATCGCCGTGATCCAGACGCGTCTCGAACATTACCGCCATGTGGAATCGGTGTCGTTTGTGAGTGCCGATTCGGCGCTGGCCGACTTCCGCAACCATTTTTCGTCGGACATGCTGGATCTTGTCGAAGGGAACCCCATCCCCGCGTTTTTCCGCATCTCGTTGAGCGATGATGCCCGGAACCCGGCAGACCTTGCCGAAGTCCGTGACCAGCTGGCCGAAGAACCGTGCTTTGAAGAGGTGCAGTCCCCGCTCAAGTGGGCTTCTAGGATTTCGTCATGGAAGTTCAAGATGATTTTCTGGCCGATTTGCATCAGTATCCTTTTGCTCATAACGCTCTCGCTCATCATTTGCAATTCGGTGCGCCTGTCGCTCATGTCCCGCAAGCTTCTGGTCGAGAATATGAAGTATGCCGGTGGCAGTTACTTTTTCATTGAGTTCCCGTTTGTGCTGGAAGGTGCCACGCAGGGCTTTATCGGCAGCGGTTTTGCGGTGCTGCTGCTTGGCGTTGTGATCCAGTCCGTGGTGAAAATGTTCCCGATTGTCTCTACGGGCGTGTCCGGCTTTTGGATTGTCGCTTTGTTTACTTTGTTGTTAGAGACGGCTCTTGCGGGCTACTTTAGTTTCCGTACCGTGCGCAGTTTTCTCTTTGAGAAGAAAGGGGAACAGGAATAGCGCATGCGTCTGACCTCGTGGCTGTTTCCGTTGCTGTTCTTTGCATTTGCGGTCGCTTGGGGCGCTCCCAAGAAGACGGACGTGCAGATTGACGAACAGAAGACGGCTCTCAAGAAACTCGAAGCGGATCTCGCTAAGAAGCGCGAGGAACTCGCCCTTTTGGAAACCGAAGAAAAGGGCGTGCTGAATACGATTTCGCTGTTGGACCAGAACTTGAACCGTACGCGTTCGTACCTGTCGGCGCTCTCGAAAAACGAGGACTTGTTGCAAGATGCGGTAAAGCAGCTTGCGATGGACATTGACTCGCTCGATACCAAGATCAAGGACCGCAAGCGTGCCATGAAACGGCGTGTCAGGAGTTTGTATGTACAGGGGCGCAGCAACGATGCCGAGATCCTCTATGAACTTTTGACCAAGAACGGAAACCCCGAACGCCAGGTTTACTGGGTTCACCATTTGCTGAACCGTGACCGCGAAGACGTGGAAATGCTCCGCAAGCTCGTGGCCGAACGCACTCAGAAACAGCACGCCCAGGAAAACCACCTGGCCGAACTCACCAAGCTCCGTAACCGCAAGGCCGTCGAAGAGCGTGGACTTGTGGCGCAGATGAACGGGCAAGAACGCATGCTGCATTCGCTCAAGCATGACAAGGCCGTGCAGCGTATGGCGCTCAAGGAATTCGAACGCAACCAGAAGACGATGCTTGCGCTCATCAAGAGGCTCGAAGTGCGCCGCAAGCGCGAAATCGAAGAAGCGAAGCGCGCCGAAGCGGCCCGCCTCGCCGCCCTCAAAAAGAAGGAGAAGGCCGCCGAGAAAAAGCACGAGGCCGAAAAGAAACGGCTGGCCGAAACGTCGAAAAAGCCCGTTGTTGCGGTCACTCCGTTCAAGGGACCCAAGTGCATGCCTATGGATGGCCCCGTCATCAGCGAATACGGCCTGCAAGAACACCCGGTACTCCACATCATGACGCGTAACCTGGGCGTCGAAATCCGCGGAAAGCGTGGCGGACGCATCCGTGCCGCGGCGGCAGGGACTGTGGCGATGGTCTCCGAAATCGACGGCCGCGGCCCCTCTGTCATCATCGAACATGAAGGCGGAATCTACACCGTTTACGGTCACATGAAATCGATTCACGTCCAGGAGGGCAAAAGTGTCAAGAAATGCGAAGAAATTGGAGAAGTGGGCGATATCGCTTCGTTAAATGGAATTAAATTGTATTTCCAAGTAAGCGAAGGGACACAGACCGTGGACCCGTTGCAATGGTTGAAACAAAAATGATTGAATATCGCTTGAATGGCCCTGCATCCCAGGAACGGATCCGCATCCGTCTTATGGCGGCGTTGCGTGAGAACCGGTTCCCGCAGTCGATTCTTATCGACGGTCCTGTGGGCATTGGCAAAAAAGCGCTCGCGATGGAGATTGCCCAGGCGTTGCAGTGTACGAACCCGAGCGTTCGCCCCTGTAAAAACTGCTTTGGCTGCAAGATGGCCGCCGATACGGGTGTCACCGACAACTGGGTCGTGCCTATGGAGGCCAAGGAAGCGAGTGCCCGTAATGCGGCCGATGTCTCTGCGGGGAGTACCGCAAAGACCATCCAGGATTTTAAGCAGGCGTACATCGAAGAAATTACCAAGAATCCCTACCGCGTCGACATCTTTAGCGCCGGGGCCCTGATTTCGGTGGAACTCATCCGTACGATGACCGCCTCCTTTGCCATGAAGGGCGACCGCGTGCGCGTGGTGATCATCGCCGAAGCCGACCGCATGAACGATTCTGCGGCAAACGCGTTCCTCAAGACGCTCGAAGAAGTTCCGCCGAACACGTACTTCATCTTGACGACTTCCTCGCGCGAAAAGCTTTTGCAGACCATCCGTTCCCGTTGCCTTTCGCTGCACCTGCCGCCCCTGACCGACGAAGAAGTGCGTAACGAAGCGCTCCGCGTGGGTGGCGAAGATTTTGACGAATCGACTCTGACCGACGACGTGATCGGGCTTGCCGTGGGGTCGCCTGGCATGGCGCTCTACTATGCCGAACACGTCAAGGAATGGTGCCCCCTGGCGGTCGATTTTATCGAGAAGTCCCTTTCGCAGGACTACACCGACCTGTTCTTCAAGCTCGAAGATTCTGGACTCGAAGACCCTGCCATTGTGAACCATTTTTTGGAAGTCCTGTCGTTCTTGATCGCGGACTTGCTGCGCCGTGAGTCTGGCGCCCCGCTCCGGATCCCTGAAACGACTAGCCAGGTGAACCTCGAACGCTTCCCGCAGGTGGGGGCCTCGGCATTGGAACTTGCGCTCGTCTGTGTCCAGGAAACGATGTCGCAAATTGCATCAAGACGTATGGCGGCCGTGATGTGCCTCCAGAACCTCTCGATGAAACTTTTTGAAGGCTACAAGTAATGGAAGATCTTGTCGCCTCAACCTTGTCCTCGACGTTAAAGATTCCGCATGCGGTGGCGAGATTCCTCGTATCGCGTGGCATCAAGACGGTGGCCGACGCATACCACATGCTGCGCTGCTGCGAAAACGACGTACACGACCCGTTCCTCATGATGGGCATGGACAAGGCTGTCGAATGGATTCTCGCTGTCCGCGACCGCGGCGAGCGCGTGTTCATTTTTGGCGACTACGACCTGGACGGCATGACCTCGGTGACGCTTTTGACGCGTTGCCTCAAGACTGTTGGCATTGAATCGGAATGGCGCCTCCCGAACCGCTTTGGTGATGGCTACGGACTTTCGATTTCTGCCGTCGACGAAATGTACGAGGCTGGCGCCCGCAACTTGATCACCGTTGATACGGGCATTACGGCCAATCTGGAAATTGCCCACGCCAAGGAACTGGGAATGGCGGTCATGGTCATGGACCATCATCAGCCGTCGGGCGATGGACTCCCCATAAGCGATGTGCTTCTGGACCCGCACCAGGAAGGTGACACTTACCCGAATTCGGAACTTTGTGGTGTCGGCGTTTCGTATAAGTTTATTTGTGCCTTGTTCAGCCGCCTGGGGATAAAGGCCCCGGTGGAATACCTGGACTTGGTGGCGCTTGGGACGCTTGCCGACCTTGTGCAGATGACTCCCGAGAACCGCTATTTTACGCGGACAGGCCTTGATTGCCTGAGGAACAGCCGCTGGCCCGGCGTGCAAGAAATGTACAGCTCCCTCATGCGACCGCACAGTTGCGTGGGCGGCATCGACGTGATGTACAAGCTCGCTCCGCTTTTGAACGCTCCCGGCCGTATGGAACGCCCGGATCCGGCGCTTAAACTTCTTTTGTGCGAAAACAAGGGCGATGCCCCGCAGCTTTTGGAAGAACTCAAGATGTGGAACGCACGCCGCAAGCAGAAAGAGGCCGAAATTACCGAAATGGCGATGGCGCAGGTCAGGGCCGTTTACGGAGAATCCATCCCGACCGTCATCGTTGTCGCGGGTGAAAACTGGCACGTGGGCGTGATCGGCATTGTCGCGGCAAAGCTTGCGCAAGAATTCCACAGGCCGTCTGCTGTGCTTTCGATTATTGACGGCATGGCCCATGCGAGTGCGCGTGCTGTACCGGGCTTTAACTGGCACAAGGCGCTTTTTGAAAGCCGTGAACTTTTTGACCGATGGGGTGGCCACGCCAATGCGGCAGGCTTTTCGCTTGCAGCCGAAAAGATCGACGAACTGCGCAGGCGTCTGCTGCAGTCTGCGGCCGACCAGGGCTACACGGGCGAAGTCGTGAACACCGACGAGGCTTATCCCTACGATATGAAAATTGCCTTGCGCGAACTGGTCGTCGAAACGCGGAACCCGAGTGGCCGCTACCCCGTGCGCGAACGTTCGATTTTGGATTACATCGATTTGCTGGAACCGTTTGGCGGGAACTTCCCGTATCCGTCGTTCCGTGCCGATGGCGTTACCGTGCATCGCGTGCGTGAACTCCGCGGTGGACATTTGCAGATGGAAATTTCGCAGGCGGGGAGTGCCGTGTTCCCGGCGATTGCCTTTGGGCTGCGCAAGAGCAAGGCCTTGCTTGGACGTTCCCGTCCGATATCCATTGTGTTCGAACCGATTTGGAACTATTACAACAACACTAAAACGGTGCAGCTCTGCATCAAGTCTATCGAGTGATTATGCTTAAACGTAATGCGCCAGTGTTGGCTTTTATGCTGGTCTTTGCGGCCGTCCTGTATTTTGTGTACAGTGTTCCTCGTTATGAGCCTGTCGTGGATGTCGAAAATGTGCCGCCTGCGCCCCCTGTCGAAGACAAGTTTGTGGGCCGCGTGATCATGCCTTCGATTGACGAAATTTACGTCCTCGAGAATACGGCGGGTCGCGACCTGAATCGCCTGGCGCAGTTCTTGCAGGGACGTGCTGCTGGGTTGCATTACCTGTCGACGGAGTATTTCAAGAAGATCAAGCCGAACCATAAGGGCCGCAATTTCTTCAAGTCCGAGGATGATGTGATTCTGGGGCTACGCTTGACTCTTGATAGTCTTGGGCGTTTCATGGCTCCGCAGGTGATGTTCTCGGATGCCGACAATGCGGCGTTCCAGGAAAAGGTTCTCAAGCACATCGAATACTTTTGGCGGTTGCCGCCAAGCGCGCAGGGTAAACTCGAGATCTGGATTCCCGTCCGCTTCCACGCCGGCAATTAACCCTTACTGTCACCCCGGACCAAGGTCGCTGAGCGTGTCGAAGCGCCGGGGTCGCCTTCCACAGTACCCATTACTGTCACCCCGGACTCCGTTCCGGGGCCACCTTACACAGTTAAAGGCGATGCCGGTATGACAACAAGAGGCCGGCGCAGTGGCCGGCATAACAAAAAAAG
This sequence comes from Fibrobacter sp., assembly GCA_045224895.1. Taxonomy (GTDB): domain Bacteria; phylum Fibrobacterota; class Fibrobacteria; order Fibrobacterales; family Fibrobacteraceae; genus Fibrobacter. Next base: position 567 of record JBGVAT010000120.1, on the reverse strand, counting down.
CGCCGGAGGCGCTTCTTTTACTTTCTTAAAATTTCGACGAGCTGTTTAGCGTTCTTTTCGATGAGGATGAACGCCTCGAACATTCTGGCTTCACGCCACTTGGTCAAGTACTTCGTCTGCCAGTCCACGGCGATCACGTCCGGATCCTTCGGCCCGTTCTCGTTCTGGTACCACACTTCCTTCGTGATTTCGCGGATCATGGCGCCCATCTCGGCAGCCGGCTGGAGCGAACCCTTGCAAAGGAGCAGTGCGCGCAGGTTGTCGAGCAGAATCTCGTCAGAAGGCTGTTCCGCATCTTCGCGGGCGCATTCCCAAATCTCTTCGCGATGGCGCTCCGTCCAGTCAATCAGGTACTTCTTCGTCTTTTCAAGCTCACCCTTGGCAAGCTTTTCATCAACCGCTTCGCGCGGATAATAGATGCTGTTTGGATAGAATTCAATCATGATTTTTCCACCTTCTGCATAGTTGATGAGAAAACAATGCCCGGGGCGGGACTTGAACCCGCACGGAGTTGCCCCCAAGGGATTTTAAGTCCCCAGTGTCTACCATTCCACCACCTGGGCAGGT
>JBGVAT010000119.1:0-4625 GCA_045224895.1 Fibrobacter sp. | reverse complement strand
CTTCAACATCACTGACGTGATGTTCAATGGCACCGCAGAAGACCTCAAGCAGACGAAAGTCACGCAGCCGGCAGTGTTCCTGCTCTCCGTGGCCATGGCTAAGGTCCAGGGTGGCAAGCCGGATATGGCCGCAGGTCATTCACTCGGTGAATTCTCTGCATTGACCGCCACGGGCGCAATCACGTTCGAAGCAGGCCTCAAGCTCGTTGCAAAGCGTGCCGAAGCCATGCAGAAGGCTTGCGAACTCCGTCCGGGCACGATGGCCGCTGTTCTCGGTGGTTCTGACGAACTCGTCGAAGAAGCATGCGCCCAGGTCAAGGACGCCGCAGTTGTTCCGGCAAACTTCAACAGCCCGGGACAGGTCGTGATTTCTGGCGAAAAGAAGGGCATTGACGAAGTCGCCGCTTACCTCACCGGTAAGGTCAAGCGCGTCGTTCCGCTGCAGGTCGGTGGTGCATTCCACTCCCCGCTTATGGAAAGCGCCCGCGCAGAACTCGCCAAGGCTATCGAAGAAACTGAATTTTCGACGCCGGTCTGCCCGGTCTATCAGAACGTGGACGCCAAGCCGCACACGGATCCGAACGAAATCAAGGCCAACCTTCTCACTCAGCTCACTTCCCCCGTCCGTTGGACACAGACGGTCAAGAACATGATTGCTGATGGTGCCACCGAATTCAAGGAACTTGGCCCCGGCGAAGTTCTCACCAACCTTATCAAGCGTATTCAGAAGTAATCACGCTATATATAATATACAGGAATTTTATGTGGGATAAATCGTATTTAGAAAAATTGAGCGAACGCAACGCCAAGGCTCAGGCCGGTGGCGGAGCCGCTCGCGTCGAAAAGCAGCACTCCCAGGGCAAGCTCACCGCTCGTGAACGCCTTGAAATCCTTTTCGATAAGGGAACCTTCAAGGAAATCGGCGCTATGCGTCTTTCCCAGAGCATCGAACTCCCGGAATCCAAGCGCATTTATGGTGACGGTGTCGTCACGGGTTACGGCAAGATCAACGGCCGTCCGGTGTACGCCTGCTCCCAGGACTTCACGGTGAGCGGCGGTTCTCTCGGTTCCGCACACGCCAAGAAGATCTGCCACGTGATGGACCTCGCCCTTGATTCCATGGTGCCGTTCATCAGCATCAACGATGGCGGTGGCGCCCGTATCGAAGAAGGCGTCAGCTCCCTCGACGGTTACAGCGGCATCTTTGCCCGTAACACTTGGGCAAGCGGCGTGATTCCGCAGATTTCCGTGATTCTCGGACCGTGCGCAGGTGGTGCTTGCTACTCCCCAGCTATTACAGACTTTATTTTCATGACCGAAAAGACGAGCCAGATGTTCATCACGGGCCCGGCTGTCGTGAAGGCTGTGACTGCTGAAGTCGTGACTCCGGATCAGCTCGGTGGCGCAGGCGTTCATTCTTCCAAGTCCGGTGTTGCACACTTCGTGTACAAGGATGACAAGGAATGCCTCGAAGGTGTCCGTAACTTGCTCAAGTACCTCCCGCAGAGCAACGTCGACAAGTCCGTCGCTCAGGCCGGTACGCTCGTGGACAAGTCCGCCGACATCGAAGAGATCATTCCGGACAACTTCAAGCGCGCTTACGATGTTCGCGACGTGCTCAACTGCTTTGCCGACAAGGATTCCTTCCTCGAAATCCAGCCGGAATTTGCAAAGAACGTCGTCATCGGCTTTATCCGTCTCGACGGTAACGTGATTGGCGTTGTTGCCAACCAGCCGAAGTACCTCGCCGGTTCTCTGGACGTGGACGCTAGCGACAAGGCAGCACGCTTTGTCCGCTTCTGCGACAGCTTCAACATTCCTATCCTTACGCTCGAAGACGTTCCGGGTTATATGCCGGGTACGAAGCAGGAACACAACGGCATTATCCGCCACGGCGCAAAGCTCCTCTTTGCATACGCCGAAGCAACTGTGCCGCGCGTGACGCTCATCCTCCGCAAGGCATACGGTGGTGCATACATCGCCATGAACAGCAAGAACCTCGGTGCAGACTGCGTGTTCGCCCTCCCGATCGCTCAGATCGCCGTTATGGGTGCTGAAGGCGCTGTCGACATTCTCCGCAGAAAGGAAATCGCCGCTTCTGCAGAACCGGCCAAGCTCCGCGAACAGTACATTTCCGAATACGAAGAAAAGTACTTGAACCCGTATATCGCCGCCGGCAACGGATTCATCGACGAAGTCATCGAACCGAAGAGCGTTCGTGACCGCCTTGTTTCTGCATTCGAAAACCTGAAGAACAAGAAGAAGGCTGTTCTCTGGAAGAAGCACGGCAATATTCCGCTGTAATTCAGGACAAGCTGCAATAGCTTACCGCTATTAAAAAGTCCCGGTTCTTTACGAACTGGGACTTTTTCGTTTTACATTCCTGATTTACTTTCTAAAGAAGTTCACGTTGAACCAGCCCTTCTTACCGTCTTCGGAGAGAGCAATGCCGCAGGCGACGGTTTTGTAGTTGCCCTTCATGTTGAGGTAATGGCCGATGTAGGAATAATCCTCGTCTTTGTTTGGGTCGCGTTCACCGCTTGTCACAAGCGCCTTTTCGTCTTCCCACATCATTTTGAGGTAAGCATCGGAAACTTCAATGGCGTTTTTTCGCCAGGAGGTGTTGAAGTTTGGGCCAGAATTCTGGGCGCCTTCGCCGCAATCACCGAAATGAGCGTGCGCTTTATTCGAAGCTAGATCATCAGCTGCTTCCTTGTCGGTGCAGGTCTGCTTTTCTTCAGGGGCCAGGGTCAAAGGCTCCAAGCCTTCAGTAGCTCGGTATTCGTTGATTTTATCGAGGCAAGCCTCGCGCCAATTCTCGCTGAAAAAGGCGTTTTTCGCAGAGGAAGATGATTCTGCTGAAGACGATGACGTAGCAGAAGATTCAGGCTCCGTTCCTAAAAAAGAACTCGACAACTTGTCTTCTGATGAAGAACTTAAAGCCTTCGACGATGACGAACGTGAAACAGCCGAGGAACTCGAAGCTTTTGCCGAGGAGGAACGCGCAATAGACGAAGAACTATCAGAAGTCTTCGAAGAAGAACTAGGCTCTGTTTCGGAAGATGAACTCAGTGCAGAATCCTCGTCTACAGCAACAGTTATATGACCGGATTCTTCGGAACATCCCGATATGGCAAAGGCCAATGATGCACTGATTGCGAGAGTTGCCACATTTTTAAACAAATTAATTTTCATAATAAACCTTAAAATGTAACATCGAGTTAATAATAGTATTTCCAAGAAGGAGATGCCCAATCAAGTTGGGCATGACAAGCTCATTTCACGGGATTCCACAAAGAGCCCCCTACAATCCCCACCTACAATTTACTATCTTTGGCGCCATGCTTAATGTTTCTAATGTCAGTCTTCAATATGGTAGCCGAGTCCTCTTCAAGGAAGTGAACCTTTCCTTCAAGCGCGGCAACTGCTACGGTGTTATCGGCGCAAACGGTGCCGGCAAGTCCACATTCCTCAAGATTCTCTCTGGCGAACTCGAACCGAACACGGGTGAAGTCACGAAGGACCCGGGCGAACGTATCGCAGTCCTTAAGCAAGACCACTTTGCCTACGAAAACAACACGGTGCTCGAAACCGTGATGATGGGTTTCCCGGAGCTTTATGAACTCAGCAAAAAGCGCGACGAACTTTACGCGCTCCCGGAAATGACCGAAGAACAGGGTATGCAGGCGATGGAAATCGAAACGCGCTTTGGCGAAATCGGCGGTTACGAAGCCGACTCCAACGCAGCAGTACTCCTCAAGGGTCTCGGCATCCCCGAAGAATTCCATTACAACTTGATGTCCGACCTCGACGGTGGCCAAAAGATCCGCGTGCTCCTCGCCCAGGCTTTGTTTGGCAACCCGGACATTTTGCTCTTGGACGAACCGACGAACCACCTTGATTTGGAAACCGTCAGCTGGCTCGAAGACTACCTCGAACGCTTCGAAAACATCGTGATCGTGGTGAGCCATGACCGTCACTTCTTGAACGCTGTCTGCACGCACACTTGCGATATCGACTACGGCAAGATCAACATTTACGGCGGTAACTACGAATTCTGGTACGCAGCAAGCCAGCTCGCCCAGAAGCAGCGCAAGGACCAGAACCGCCGCGCTGAAGAAAAGATTGAAGAACTCAAGGCATTCATCCGCCGCTTCGCATCTAACGCAGCTAAGGCCAAGCAGGCCACCAGCCGTAAGAAGCTTTTGGACAAGATGACCGTCGAAGAAATGCCGGCATCAAGCCGTAAGTTCCCGTGGGTGAACTTCAAGATGGACCGCGAACCGGGCAAGATTGTGCTCGAAGTCAAGAACGCCACCGTTGATGGCGGCGACGGCATCATCTGCAAGGGATTCGACTTCTCGCTTGGCAACCAGGACAAGGTCGCACTCGTCGGTGAATTCGACACGCTCAAGACCGCATTCTTCCAGCTCATTGCCGAAGAAACCAAGGCACCGGAAGGCGTGCTCAAGTGGGGCAACACCATCAGCTACAACTACTTCCCGAAGAACAACGACGCCTACTTCAAGACTGACCTTTCCCTCGTGGATTGGCTGCGCCAGTACAGCAAGGAACAGGACGAAACGTTCATCCGCGGATTCCTCGGCCGTATGCTCTTTACCGGC
>JBGVAT010000118.1:0-4390 GCA_045224895.1 Fibrobacter sp. | reverse complement strand
TCGCCAGGAACATTGATATTCTTTGCCATGGCGGTTCCAGAAAGAAGCATCGCCCCGGCCGTGATTAAGACCAGTTTCTTTAGGGTCATACTGCTACGTTTCTCCAATCATAGAACACTTAAATTCGTTAAACATACGCTTGCCAATCTGGCAAACACAAAACCCATGTGGGAATATACCTTCAAAAATGACTTTAGTCAAATACTTTTCTTCAAAAACGCCATTTTTCGTGTAAAAAATACACAGGTATAACCGTTTGGGATACCTTATTGTCAATCCTCACTCGGAAGATCGTCCTTTTCATCCTCCTTCTTTGCACCTTGAATCGAGACACGGATTTCTTGGCAGGTTTTCTTGATACTCTGCAAGACCTTGCGAGCACGCGTGCCAGCAGACTTGTTGCCGCGTTCAAACTTCTCGTATTCGCGCTTGAAATTTTCAATTTCTTGTTCAAGATCGTTCACTAAACTCATAAGCAAACTCCAAAAAAAGATGCTTTTTGGAAAATAAATAAAGTTTTTGCTAAAAATTCGCAGTTTTGCAAAATTACATTTACGTTTACAAACTATTACACAGTTTTGGGACTATTCAACAACTTATGCACAGTGTGATAACCGCCACAGATTCTCAAGGGCCCTCCACCCCGACTCTCCGACATTTTCGGAAAAGTCGTTCACGAACATCGCGATGTGCGACTTGATGACTTCCTCATCGTCAATTTGAGCCATTTCTGCGATAAACGGGGTCACAGGATTCGATCTTTGGCGAGCGATTTGCAGACTGCGACGGATTTCGCGTTCAACGTTCTCGATGGTCGAAAAGCCGAGTTCCTTCTTGGCAACGGCAATTCCGAGCGGAATCGGAGAACCCGTCTGCTGTTCCCAAAACGCCCCCAGGTCCTGCAAAAGGTGGAGCCCGTCCCTTTTCCACGTAAAGCGGTGTTCATGGATGGTCACGCCCTGGGAGATACTTTTGCCCAGGAGCCCTTCGTAAACCTCGTTAAAGAGGGCGTAGCGCAGTTTTGGGGTTGTACCGAACTGGCGGGAGAACCAGAACTTGAACAGGAGCGCAGCGGTCGTATTGGCGCCCGGAAGGGTCGTCTCACGTTCAGGGTTGAAGGAATTGGACTCCGAAGAGAGCAGAAGCGGGCCGCAACCATACCCGATGGCGCCACCGCAACCAAGACAACGGTAATTTTCGCTGATGCCCGGATAGACCTGCGCACTGATTTTTGCGACATCCAGTTCACCGCGCAACACTTTTTCGTTAAGCGTCTGCACATCGGCAAAGGTCACGTCCCAGTCAAAGGGAGAATCTTCGAGCCCGCGGATCAGGGCTTCGTAAATGAACGTGTCATTCGGGCAGGTGGAAATACCGAGTTTTAGCATAAGCAGTTAGAAGTTAGAAGTAGGAAGTAGACAGTGGTTAGGGGGCAGTAATTTGAAATTAGCAAAAAAGCCCGAAGCGGAGCGAGCCCAAAGGGGCTTTAGCCCCGAGCTCAAAGCCCATTCCTCAGAACGAGTTCACGAGCGACTGCAACGCAGCGAGAGCTTCAGAAATACGCCAGGAGGCCTTATCGCGATCGGAGGCAAAGTTGCTCACCGCACGGATTTCGAGGCAGGGCATACCAAACGCACGGCAAACGGAGAAGCAGGCCGCCCCTTCCATGGATTCGACGTCGACATCGAAATTCTGGACGCGTTCTGCAGCCATCGCAGACGTTCCGGTACAGCAGTTGACGGTAAGCCCAAAAACAGCCTTTAGACGTTCCAAAGCGGCAGGAACGCCTCGTAGCGGGGACGATTCGTAAACTTGCACAGGAGAGCCGGAAACGCGATTCCAGGGCGTAAACGAGCCGTCCCGTTCAACGACGCCCAAATCCCCCACCCTTTCGGATTCGACGCGCACAACGTCGCCTATGTTCAATCCGCGGCCAGGATAGGCGCCACAGATCCCCGCAAGGACGACGTACGTAAAGGGGCCTTCGGCGGCAAAGCGCGAAAGCAGCACAGACAAGTTTGTAGAAAAAACAAGAAGCCCGACGCCAAGGACTACAGCAAAGCCCCGGTCATCGGGTAATTCGACAATTTCGCCTAGGCGAATGTCATTTTGAACAAAAGATTTACACTCAGGGAACGTGCCGAACAATTCCACGTTTGACGCAAAGACAAACAAAGGAACAAAACGGTCATCCATAGAGCGTTCCCTTACTCGAGACGTTCAACCTTTGTCGCAAGCTCGTTTTCGAATTCGGCAACGCGGTCGAGGCTCAAGTTCCACGGGCGTTCGACTTCACAACGGGCGCAAGCGACGGCGGTCGCCTTGGCAAGGCAGCTTTCGAAGCTCAAGCCCTGGTCACAAGCGTAGAGCCAACCGGCAAAGAAGGAATCCCCGGCGCCGATATCGTTCTTGACCGTGATGGTCGGCGGCTGGAGCTGGACACCCTGGAACTTCTTTTCGACAAGGCGGAAAGCGCGAACCGGGGCATCTTCTTCGGTCACCACAAGGTTCTTGATCGGGAGGCGTTCGAGGACTGCCGTCGCGGACATCTTCCAGAACTGCGGGCTCGACTTTACCTGCGGAATGCCCAAGCGATCCAAAAGCTTGCAGTATTCCAGCATATTGATCTTCAGGAGATCGACGCCCTTCGCAAGAAGTTCATCAATTCCGTCAATCGCATCCACAAAGATGTGCTTGCCATTAAAGTCAAGGTCATTGAACATCTTTGCATTAAAGCCCTGCGGGAACGTGCCACAAAGGGCCACATACTGCGTGGAGTCCCAGTGATCAATGAGCGTCTGCGCAAAATCGTCGTTCTCGGAATCGGCAAGCATCGGAGAAGGTTCCACCAGTTCCGTCGTATCGCCATTGCAGACAATCGTCGTGCAAATGCGAGTATTTTCGCGGATCCAGATGGGAACCTGCTGAATACCGCAGACGGACAGTTCATCAAAAATCTTTTCGCCGTGCTCGGCTCCAAGGAAGTGCATCAGTCGGGGTGTTCCGCCCAACAGCTGCAACACACGGCAGCAGTTGATGCCCTTGCCCGACGCATATTCCTTAACCTTGGAAATGCGGTGGACTTCTCCTGGAGTAAACTTGTCCAGGAAGAACACTCTCTGCCATGCCGGATTCAAACCGAGAACTAGGATTTCACTAGGCATAAAATACCTTAGAAGTTCACCTTGTAGAACTTGCGCTTGCCCACCTGGACAACGAGCTGATCGCCGCCCTTGATTTCGATCTGGGCTTGCGGGTCTGCAAGCTTTTCGCCACCGATCTTGACACCACCGTTCTGCACCATGCGGCGGGCTTCGCCCTTGGATGCAAAAGCCTTGATGTTGACGAGGAGGTCGAGAGCGCCATAAGTACCAGCATCGACGCTGCATTCGGCGGCATCGCTCGGGATGGCATTACCGCTGTGGATTTCGCGTTCCTTGGCAGCAGCGGCTTCGGCAGCTTCGGCACCGTAGTACTGCGTCACGATGTCGATAGCGAGGCGGTGCTTGGCTTCGTTCGGGTTCATCTTGCCCGAGGCGACGTCGGCCATCATCTGCTTGACTTCTTCGAGCGGGATGTTCGTCAAAAGTTCGAACCAGTTCTCGACGATGCTGTCGGAGAGGCTGTAAATCTTGTGGTACATCACGTCGGCAGGTTCGTTAAGGCCAACGTAGTTACCGATGGACTTGGACATCTTGACCTTGCCGTCAGTACCGAGGAGGATCGGCATAAAGAGGCCGATCTGCGGTTCCATACCTTCGAAAAGCTGGAGGTCGCGGCCACGGAGAACGTTGAACTTCTGGTCGGTGCCGCCGAGTTCCACATCGCTCTTGATGGCGACGGAATCGTAGCCCTGCATCATCGGGTACATGAATTCGTGAAGGCTAATCGGCGTGTTGGCGGCATAGCGGTTGTGGAAGTCTTCGCGTTCGAGCATCTGGGCGACAGTGAACTGGCCCATGAGTTCGGTGACCTTGCTGAACGGGAGCTTGGAGAACCATTCACCGTTGTAATGGATTTCGACCTGGTCGCGACGGACGACCTTGAAGAACTGTTCCTGATATTCCTTGGCGTTTTCGAGAACCTGTTCGTGCGTGAGACGCGGACGAGCCTTGTTGCGGCCGCTCGGGTCACCAATCTGCGCGGTGTAGTCACCCACGATGAGGACGACCGTATGGCCGAGGTCCTGGAACTGGCGGAGCTTGCGCATCACGACCGTATGACCGAAATGAACGTCCGGAGCCGTCGGGTCGACACCCATCTTGATACGGAGGGGAACGCCGGTATCGTAGGACTTCTGGAGTTTCTTTTCGAGTTCGTCTTGCGGCACGATGTCGGTAACGCCGCGCATCAAAATTTCAAGCTGTTCTTTAACAGGACGGAATTGCAT
>JBGVAT010000117.1:0-4441 GCA_045224895.1 Fibrobacter sp. | reverse complement strand
CCAAGCATTTCGCGCTTATTTTTAAAGTAATTTTCGATTGTATTTTCGTAATGTAACTGCATGGTTTTAACCTCAATTTTGCACCATACAATATAAAAGAAACGCACGACAATTAATGTCGTGCGGGAGGAAAAACTGAAAAAGAGTTAAAAAAATTATCTCTTATTCATCGCGTCATTTACAATATTTTCAACTTCTTTATACACATCACATAGCTCATTTACAATTTTTTCATCATCGCAAGCAACTAATTCTTTTACCTTTACACACCATTTTCCACTTGGTTCATCCCCTTTCGATATTTTAAATGCATTTTTAAGTTTTGGGAGATATAAATCAATCCTATTCTTTTGGTTTTCCCATTTCCAAATAGATACAGAGATACTAAACCTATCTTCTACAAGGTCAGGAAATCCAGCCTCAATTCCCAATTCATATTGTTTATCATCTTTCTTAAAATGACCACCTAGATACAAGCCACCATTCCACCAATCCCCACTTAAAGAATCGTGTTCCTTTTTATTCAAGTTCGATTGAATATTTACTATCCTCTTTCCAAGCAATTTTCTTCGCTCCGACAGAAATTCTTCTCGACGCGCAATCAATTCATTCAATTCCTTATCTTTTTCTATAAAGAAATTTCGTTCTTCATCGGACAATTCTGACATATAGCCTCCCGTTCGGTCTAAAAATAAGATGAAATCGGTTAAATAAGAAAGATATTTAGAATTACATTGATTTAAATAAGCTCCTAAATTTCGTTTTAACTTTTCTAGAAATTCTCTATAATAAATGGTTTTAAAATTAGGATTTACATCCTTATACTCAGCCTTTTCACACAAAGCCAAAAGAATGCACACCGTATGTAAATTAAGAGATTTGCTCTCTTTCTTTACATAATTATAATAATCTTGAAAATCATTATCCGGAGAAGCATCAATTTTATTTTCAATGCATACTTTTAAACAATCTGTTGTTAAAAGCAGATCAATACGATTGCCATTCTCAGTATATTTTTCTGTTTCAGCAAAAATGCTTCGAGTATACAGGAGGTTTTTCTTGTCAAAATTTTCAATTTCAGCAGAATACTTTTCTTGAAAAACCTCAAGAAGAGTATCGAAGAAAAGTGTTCCAAATCCGTGTGGATTTCTTGAATCAAAGAAAAAAGCAAACAATCTCGAACATATTTCTTCAAGTCGATTCCACGGATACCTGCAAAGTTCCAAGTAAGTCGGCTCATACTTCGGCTTAGAGGGAAGCTTCTTGAACGCATCAAGAAGTTTATTAAATTCTGCTAGCTGTTTTTCACCATTATCCATATACATTCCCCTTTTTATTTAAATATACCCTATTTAATCAAGAATTCGCAATTCTTTTTGCATTTTTTCAATAGCCATAATTAACTCCTTTATGTTTTATGACTATCAAAAAAGTAAATTCAGCGCACGACAATTAATGTCGCTTAGAAAGTTATAAGGGAGATTCCCGCTCGGAGGCGGGAATGACATTTTAACTACTTGATCTTATCTCCGCAGAATTCTTGGCGGCCACATTTTTCGCAGTGGGCGCCCATCCAAAGCGTGTCAAATTGTTCGATGGCGGGTTCGACGATTTGCGGATCATTTGTGAGGATTCCAGCTTCGAAGTTGCGACGGAGGGAACTTTTCATACCGATGCCAGCACCTGTCAAGTTTGCGGAGCCGATGTAAGCAGTTTCAAGATCAAAAATCATCATCTTGAAATGCACTCGCGGGCACATGACGCGTTCGAGATCGGTTGCGAGAATCTTATAACGGTCGAAATCCTCGCGAAAGTTCGGGCCGGGTTCCTTGGCGTGAATGAGTCGCACGCCCACGCCACGTTTCAGCAATCCTGCGAGTTGTCCAAGCAGCGGAATAGAATCGCCATTCTGCTTGACATAAACATCCTTAATGTCGGCAGTGCCAATCCAGAGCGTTTCGCGGACTTTCGCAATACGGGAAATCACTTCGGAATAGTGCTCTTCGTTTTGGATGTACTTGGTGAACGTGGGCATAGAAGGAAATATAGCATTGTCACGCGACAATAGGTGTCGTTGGATTTACATATCAAAAAAAAAGAGATTCCCGCTCACAGGCGGGAATGACATAATACGATGAACTCATCAAAAAATATTCGCCAAGTTTCAATCGGCTAGGGCTTACAGAGCCGGCTCGTGGCCGCCTTTAGCGGGACTTTTAACGCAACGCGCATTCACCATTGCAAATATTGACGGGAACTGGAGCCCGCAATATTTGCAGGTGTACTTGGATTTTTCGCTTCCTTCGTACAACACGTGGTTCGCCCCGCCGCCCTGTTTTGCACAGCGAGCGTTCACCAATGCAAAAACCGACGGGAATGCAATTCCACAATGTTTGCAATAGAATTTTGAAGGCATTGGAATCCTATTTGTCTAATTGGATTTCTTTCTTCGTTTCATTATCAAAGAAGTCTTTAATTGCCTTTTTGCCCACGAATTTCGTCGTTACACCATCAAAAACAGCTCCGACAACAGCACCAAGGAGAGGAATACCCTTACCGATGTTAATGACGCCCTTCGTGCCAAACTTTGTAACCAAGCGGAATCCTACGGCCTGATTAATTTTCGTCAGCATTTTACCTGTAATTAGCGGCATTAATTTTTTCAACGTAACTTTCTGAGCAATTTCAATTCCAGCATTTTTAACGACACTAGAAAAGCTCTCATCCAACAGACAACATTTAATCGCGATCTGGAGCCTGTCATCTTTAAAATCACGAACGCCACTGATATAAGCAACAGCAGCCACCATCCGAATTTGGATGAACAGCACGCTGGCAACATTAACTGGCAAAGTGACAATAGTCGTCAAAAAGCCGCCTAAACCTGTTATGGCACCATCAATAGCCGCTTTCGTACTTTGCCATCTCACGAGCGATTTTGCCGCATCCAATGGAGTTTCATTTTTTGCCAAATACTGTTCTGCAAGTTCCGAAGCCGAGGCCGTTCCAGGAACAGAACCGTTGATCACAACTTCGTATATTTTGTCAATTCCCTTCAAAATCACATTTCGGGACAGATCATTAGACTGATTGCTAGACTGTGCATTAGTTTTTTCGATTTCCGTAATTTCCATATGCAATCCTTATTTAATTTTGATGTTCAATGCAAAATTTCACATTACCATCTACAAAACCTTATAAACATATAAATATTTCTTATAAGCCAAGCCAAATAAAGGATACCTAAAAAGATCATAAATCCATTTATAGGGTCAGCGTTATAAAACACACCGATAGACAGAGATTTACCAAAGACTAGCTTGTAACCTCCTGCTATCAGCAATTCCCAAAGACGGGAGAAATAAAGCAAGAACCCTACAGCCCAACTGACAACGGAAGTTACAAGCGATGCTCCGAGAGTCCATAACGCCATTGCAGCCGTGTCCAATAGTTTGCCTTTGGGATTTAGCATATTAAAGAAGAACAATCCAGCATTAAGGCAGAAAATGATTAGTATGAAAAAGAAATCGTCCCAGGGGTTGCCGAAAAAGAACAGCATTACAAATAAAATCAATAAACAAGACAGCATATTCAAATCCGTTTTTGTGCAGTGTATTTATTCGTGTTATTTCACAATCAGAGCGATAATCGCAGCGACCAGTCCGCCCAGAAGCAGCACCGCGATAACCACGGCTATAATCATAAGCCACTTCACGTACTTCACGATTTTCACCATAGCGGAATTCTGATTCGACGAAAATTGCTGAACAGCATTCAGAGTCGCAGTCGCAAGCAAGCCAAAATCATCAAACCAGCCCAACACCGGAATCGTGTCAGGAGCCATATCAACAGGCGATGCCGTGTAAAGCAAGGATACTATCACAAAGAAGATTGCAAGCCCTTTTTGAAAAGGGGAAGCACCATTCATTTGCACAATTTCATGGTCTTTTTCCATTTTTTACCTTTTTTTGGTAAAAATAGTCAATTTTTTTCGCCCCCCAAAGCCCGTTATCACAAAAACCACCGTCTTGTTATAGCATAAAGCTATAGGAAACGCATTTTTCTTAAAAAATTTTATAATTCACCCTACTTTCCTATTGGAGTAGTAGGATTAAGTTTTTAAATTAAACCCGTCAAACGAACGAGGCACCTCGAAAAAAGGAAAGCCTGGAGGATTTCGCTATGCGATGTCGAATGTGTAAACTAGCCGAAGGCAGACGGGCCTAATACCGCAAAAATTTAACGCTCAGGATTGAGCAAACCCATTAACAATCGCGTCGCCCGACGCCAACAGTAACAAAACGATCGGGCGATTGCGATATCTCGCGCAAAGGCGCACAAGGAATTATAATACTATGACGACTCAGAACAAGCTCCATTTCGAAACTCTTCAGCTCCACGTTGGTCAGGAACAGGCAGACCCGGCAACCGATTCCCGCGC
>JBGVAT010000116.1:0-10301 GCA_045224895.1 Fibrobacter sp. | reverse complement strand
AAAAGGAAATGAAAAAGGCGAAGATGGATGTAGCCTAGATCTGATGTTGGGACAAACTATTTTTGCGAAAGACCCTTGACACAACCTGAAAATAAGATTGTACAATATCGGTAGTGTCAAAATTTTTCGAGAAAACGGCTCATTCCAACATTGGAATTAAGCTTCATTCTATCAAGACGAAAGGTCATCGTTTTCACGATGACCTTTTTAAAGTTTCTTTAATTCAATTATCCAATAAGAATATATTTTTCCCTATTACTCACAATTATATACATTTCCAACAGAATAGCTTTCTATTAACCTATATTTTCTTAAATGTGATATTTCGACCACCTCAGTTTCTATCATTTGAGAATGTCCCATTCCAAATCCACGCCTATTAAAACGAGTATATATTTTTATTGAACATGAATCAGTGGATTTAACCGCAGGTAAACATTTTTTACAAGGCAAGTACTTTATAAAGAACACATAATTATTTCTATTAGGTATTGAAGATACTATTTTTCTTTCACAACATGTATAATTTTCTCGTATTTCTGAATATTGTATATTAACATAATCCTTTGAAAGACATGTTTCCTGATAATCAAAATATATCTCATCCAATGAGTCACACCTAACATAACGAACGGTATCTTTGTTAAGTTTACAATATGTCAGACCCGTTTTATTTTCAATTAATTCCCCCACCTTTTTTACATCTTCTTCCACAATACTAGACAAACCTTGCAAATTATTTTTTGATACATCACAATCAATTCCAGATAATGAAAAGCATTTCATATCATCTGTAAAACAGACCGCTACACATCCACCTGTATTTTTTTTATTATACGCTTTTTTCCCATGATATTCTTTTTCAAGAATTCGTAGAATATTTTCATACTCATCGAGAAGCTTATTTATTTTTTGGGAAGTAAAACATTCTTCTTTTACTTCTTCATTAAAATCAAATAATCCTAGTAACCAAATTTTTGAAGCAAGATATGTAATACCTCTTATTTTATTTTTTATATATCGGCTCGTTTCATTTATTTTATCAATAATAACAGCATAGTTTTCTTCAATATTATTGACTAAATCAAATATTAACTCATTCACTTCATTCCGATAAGATGGTATTTCACCTTTTATAGAGAAAAAAGCTTGTAATTCTTTTTGGAAATATTTTCTATTTTCTTCATATCGGTCTCTCGTTATCTTTTTTTCTTGATAGTGTTTTACAACACCCTCAAGATCTTTTTGAAATCCTATACCAAATTTCTCTTTTATATCTATAAAATCATCTACCAAAATTGATACAACATCAAGGAAGGTATCATTTACTTCTATTATTTTCTTTAATAAACGTGCTAAATGTTCCCTGTTAGTATCTAAATAAAAATTTTTGCAAAGGTAATAATACTTAGACATCGCAATTACAGAACGAGCTTCAAAATAATATTCATAAATATTCCATTCCCTACTCGTCCGATCAGAAATTCTTTCTGAAACAATTTCATCACCTATTTTCCAATCTAAAGAAAGAAACTCTTCCATATTATTCCTTTTTTGTTATAACTTTTTTTATTTAATTTTCCCGCCTAATTTATACTTTCATCAACATATTGTCAACAAACTTTCACAGCGTAAGTTTTTTATAAATTCATCATTTCAACCGCTATAGACAGCTGTTAAATCCAGCAATATGACGGAACATTTGTTCCCAAAAAACCGAGAAAGACCTTTGTCCGTATGATGACGATGAAAAACATAAGATCCTTCGGCTTCGCTCAAGATAACAGGGGAGAAAAGGGAGTGGGGAGGGGCGCTTTCGGCGCAGTTCATTTCTGCAGTAAAAGGTGATCCCGCAACGGGGTGCGGGATGACGGTGTAGAAGGTGAGTGGGGAGGGGCGCTTTCGGCGCAGTTTATTCCTACAGTGAAAGGTGATCCCGCCCCGAAACAAAAGTGAGTTCAAGAAATAATGGATTCCCTCCCTTCGGTCGAGAATGACGAATGCGGGATGACAATGCGAAAGGGGATTCCCGCTCGGTGGCGGGAATGACAGTATAACGAGAGGCCGGAATGACAGCAAAACAGGCAAACTTTCGAAAAAATTTTTACTACTTTTCTAACCATGAATAGATCGCAAGTTATCGTGCATCCATACGACATGGCGCAACCGGATTGGGTTCGCTGCATTTTGCCCTGCCTCCAGTTCATGGGCAAGAACGACTTCCAGATTATCCCGTCCATCACGGAGATTATCTGCACCAACAAGGACGCGCTCAAGCAGACGCGTGCTGTCATCCTGCAGAAACCGACGGCGCCAGGCCGCGCACAAATTGCGTTATACTATGCGAAACTCAAAAAGGAATGCGGCTTCAAGCTCGTGACCGATATGGACGATCTTCTGTGGAGTCTTTCGCCGATCATCGCATCGTACGCAAAGCACATTGAAAATCATGACCAGATGATGCTCACGAGTCTTAAACAGGTGCTACCGCTTTTCGATACGGTGGTCTGCTCCACGCGCTATCTTGCCAGCCGCATCAAGTCGGATCTCGGCGTGAACGCGGTCGTGATGCCAAACGGAGTTTCCAAGTCGCTGTTCGGACTCCACCAGAGAACATCCGTTTTCACGGGCGTCCCCAAGGTGATGTACGCTGGCAGCCTCGGTCATTTTGCCGATGGGGTCAAGGGCGATCTCGACGGTGCATGGATTCCCTGGATCCGCAAGCACGTTGCCGACGGAAGCATCGACTTCTACATTTTTGGCGAACCGGACTTTTTGAAGGACCTCGAAGGAAAATACACGAAAATTCCTTACACGACGTTTTTCCCGTTTGCATCGACGGTCGCAAGCTACAAGCCAGACTTTTTCCTGGCTCCGCTTGCAAGCAATGACTTCAACAGAGCAAAGAGCGACTTGAAGCTCAAGGAAGCGGCCGCTCTCGGTGCGGTGTTCATCGGAAGCGACTTTGCCGGTAGTCCTTACAGCTACGCTCCCAAGGAACAGCTGATTGGCGCGAACGCAACCGTCGAAGACCTCGACGCAGCATTTGCACATCTCTGCGAACCGGAACATTACATGCAGGCCATCAACTGGCAGTACCAGGCGATGGAAGAAAAGCACTGGGCGCACGAAGATCCGGAATACATCAAAAAGTTCGTGGCGACGTATTTGTAAATCGATTCCGCTTAAGGTGATGCCGGAACGGTGTCCGGCATGACAAAGGCGGCGGGAATGACAACGAAAAAATAATGGATCCCCTACGCTTCGAGGATGACGAGTGCGGGGTGACAGCGTAAGGCGATGCCGGAACGGGGTCCGGCATGACAGCCGATGTAACAGCAAGAGAAGTTACTGTTTATCGCGGAGCTTTTCGGCGGCGCGAATAATTTCTCGTTCACGTATGATTTCTTCAACGTGCTTGTTGAAAAGTTCTTCCGTATGAATTCGGAAGATTTCGCGTTCCTGCTTGGCGTATGCCGAGAAACTCATGATGTACAAAATGGGGATGACGAGAATCAGCGTCTTTTCCAAAAACTCGAAGGCGACACCTCGGTCAATATCGAACGTCGTAAAGACGACGGTCAAAAATCCAAGCTGGTTGGGATCCATAAAAACAAGCACCAACAACAGTAGCGAAGCAATCACCCACGCATTCAGAATTCTTTTTGGGAACCGCTCCTTGAGAATGCCACGCTGCTGCATATACCCTTCTTGCCTCTTGACCATATCGCTGAAAATGAAGTAGTTCAAAAAGTATCCGACAAACGGAATGCAGGTGAGGAGGACTGCGCCCATCGGCGAAAAAGATGTCGTCGTCAACAACCGCAAATTCGAAATTGCACGATACAGCCACGACAAATAACTAATGCAGAAAGCTGCAAGTGACATGAATAGACCGGCACAGATGCAAAAGGCAAATGCCATAAAAAGCACCCCCGAAAATAAAGCCAGCAAATCTCCAAACAGGAGATACATGCCCATCACCATAAAAACAAACTGCAACCAGAAAGCGACAAAAAGGATAAAGATGACCTTCATCCAAAAAATCACACGGTCGGCACGTTTCGTATTATCCTGCATAAGTCCTCCACTCAAAATATAACATTTAAAGATTTTTCATTACTGAAGTTTCGTAAAAGTGAGCCAAGATTCCTCATAGAACATATATTTGGGTGTGTTGATAGATTGTACATATTATAAATACATTTCAACAAGTTTAACGCCAATTTTTACATTTTATCCACTTAATTCACCTTCTGTTTCACGTGAAACATTTTATCGTGGAAAAATATGAACATACGCTATCCACAAAAAATTATGTTCCAGCCATTTTTAGTTCTTGATTTTAATCCACTGTTTATAAACACAATCAATTTTATCAACAAATAGACTTTCAAAAAAGAACCGAGCCCCATTACGGAAGCTCGGCATTTATCAATTCTTTAGATTTTCCAATTAGAACGTCACGGTGCGCGGAGCTTCGGTGAAGCTGCAGAACGTGGCAGTTGCATCCTTGAAGTAGAGGACTTCGGTGTTTTCGTCATCCGGAGAATACATACGCTTGAGTTCGGGGTAGGCTTCGAGCATATGGACCTTGGGTTCACGGCGATCGTCACGGACGAGAGTTCCGCTCAAACGCAACCACTTATTGCCGGCCTTGTTCATAGCGCAAAGCTGAACCTTGCCGTTTTTCTGGATCTGCTTCGAGACATTCTTGTTCTTGCCAGTCTGGATGTAGAGCTTGCCCTCGAAAATTTCGATGGTTCCAAACGGGCGTACCTTCGGTTCGTCGCCATCGACGGTTGCGAGGAAATAGGCGCCACATTCTTTGATAAAGTTCTTGACTTCTTCCATTATATACTCCTTAATGAAATTACAGTAAATAATATATAAAAAGAATAGGGTATTAAAGAGGGGATAATTGAATTTGCCGACAAAGCGTTCTTTTTCTCCGACTTTCCGTAACCTTGGTTGTATTACTAAAAGCGCTTTAAAACTTCTCGGTAGATTCGTTCCATATCCGCGCTGAAGCAACAGAAGATGACCTTCTTGACATTCTGTGTGGGATATCCGCGGACAGTCTTCACGGCAATTTCGGTTGCCTCCTTCCAGGGGTAGCCGTAAACGCCGGTAGAAATAGCAGGGAAGGCAACAGTTTCGCAGCCGTTTTCTTCGGCAAGCGCGAGACAGTTCCTATAGCAAGATTCCAAAAGTTTAGGTTCGCCATGCAGACCATCGCGATAGATTGGTCCCGGAGTATGGATCACGAACTTTGCCGGGAGCTTGAACCCGGGAGTGATTTTGGCCTTGCCCGTCTCGCAACCGTTCAGGGGAATGCACGCCTGCAAAAGTTCCGGACCCGCCGCACGATGAATTGCCCCATCAACTCCGCCACCACCCAGCAGGGAACAGTTCGCTGCATTCACGATGGCATCAACTTTTAGCTTGGTAATATCACCCTGGATAATTTCAATATCGATCATAAAAACCTCATAAAGTCAAATATATAATAATGGGGCGTAATTTTTAACACTCATTCTTTTTTACCTTATTCAAAACCATTTATTATATTAATCCATATGAAAAGGATTATCCTCATTTTCAGCCTTATTATAGCCATAGCGAACGCCTCGACCGACGTCGATTGCCTCCGCGCCAGGTTAAAGATATTCGTAGCTCAATATGAAGCGCTCAACGACAATTACCACGGGCTAATCATAGACAGCACCTGCACTGACAATACCCAAAACAAGTTTACCTTTTCAGATGACCATACCTATTTATGGACCTCGTACGCACGTTTAAGTCCAAATAGTGAATTCCAGAAAAGGGATCCCGAAAAGTTGAGTTACACGGCAAAGATTTCACAAGAAGGGAACTTCAAGATCTATAACCGCGATCCCGAAACATACAGAGTTTTTCATACGGAAGAT
This sequence comes from Fibrobacter sp., assembly GCA_045224895.1. Classification (GTDB taxonomy): domain Bacteria; phylum Fibrobacterota; class Fibrobacteria; order Fibrobacterales; family Fibrobacteraceae; genus Fibrobacter. The sequence goes on along the minus strand of JBGVAT010000116.1, from coordinate 4,368 downwards.
TCCGTTTATGTCGAGAAAGAATATAAAAGCTCATCCGAAATCACCGAAAAGATATGGCATATAAAAAATGACACCCTCTACGAGGTGACCGTCAAAAGCGATACCACTATAGATTTGGATGGATCCATATCCAGAACACCACATTCCATATCTACAATGATAATGACATACGATCCTGGATTCAAAAATAGATGCTATGAAACGTATTTGAACGATGGTAAATATGAGGTGTTATACGAATATGAATCTAGGGGAGACACTCTCATAGAATATTATGGAGCATTGGTAGGAAACGTAGGATTCCCCTCTGCACATAGTGAAGCAACCGACAGCGTTTGGAGCAGAACTTTTTACGTACCCTTCAATGCGGAATCGACTTTAAATATCGTTTGCAAACCCCACCTGGCAAATACCCCTAAAGAAGCAAAATCATTTGACCTCCTCGGCAGGCCAGCAAAGAACGAACATTCAGTCAGGGTATTGAAGTAGTCTTACACTCTCCAGCTGTGTTGGGACTTTTCAAGTCCTACCTTAATCGGCTCGGAAATAGGAACAAACATATTTGTTCCTGCTTCATTCGCCTCATAAGGTTTCACGTGAAACAATTGCAAACCGAGGAAGCGGCGGGAAACTCGTTTACCGACATTTCCGAGGTGCAGCAAGTTGGTTCCGAAGGAGCAAACTCGATAGCGAGTGTCGCGACGGGGTGCTCGCACACCGGCATGACCGAGCATGAGACTGTAGGACACAAAGTGTCCCAACATTTTCTGTTTGAGGGTCTTTTTTTATTTGAATTAGGTATATTGTTTATAGAGGTTTTATGAAGATTGAACATATTGCCATTTGGGTCAGGGATATTGACAAGGTGTGTGAGTTCTACCGGAAATACTTCGGTGGGGTAGTCCAACCACTCTATCATAATCCCACAAAACAATTCACCAGCCGTTTCGTCACCTTCGATGAGGGCGCCCGCCTGGAAGTTATGCACCGTCCTGACATTGATTCAAATGTTAGGATAGAAGAAAATGTTTCACGTGAAACAGTGCCAGATACCCAACATTTGGGTTTTATCCATCTTTCCTTTTCTGTTGGTTCAAAAGAAGAGGTGGATCGCCTGACCCAACAAATGTATTCCGAGGGGATACCTGTCGTAGGACAACCGAGGACAACCGGTGACGGGTATTACGAAAGCGTCGTCCTCGACCCCGAAGGAAACAGAATAGAGATTACCGTGTAATGTTGAGACTCTCGGTTCATATTGGTCGGGACTATGGTTACATCATAGCCCGACACTCTACGGATACCAAATAAAACCATACAAGTATGTTTTTGCTTGGTATCCTTGATTGTGTTTCACGTGAAACAATTGCAAACCGAGGAAGCGGCGAAAAACTCGTTTACCGACATTTCCGAGGTGCAGCAAGTTGGCTCCGAAGGAGCAAACAGTCGATAGCGAGTGTCGCGACGGGATGCTCGCATATCGGCATGACCGAGTATGAGACTGTAAGACTATAACGAAGTTATAGTCTCAACATTTGCAAAGTGAAAAAAAAAATGATTAAAAAAGTACTTACCATATTCCTCATTTCCATATCTTTTGCCTTTGCAAACATATCTGCACTGGAAGACCCAGTACAGGATTCCACCATTGCATCCATAGAACTAAGCAACATCTACAAAAACAAATACAACCCTTTCCAAGTATTATTTTTGGGAGGGATAGGATACACATCTACAAAAAGATTTGAAATAGACGTCATCTGCATAAGCGCACAAGATTTCGGGAAAAAGCTTTTTGGCATTGACCGGTTACTCGCAGACTATACTCTTTTAAGATTCGATCGCAGGTTAGAACGGACTGAAGGCGAAATGGAAATCAACGAGTTTTCATTTGGAAGTGCGGTATCGTTCTTAGGATTTGCTTTTCTCGGAATGGCAGCTCCAGAAGAAAGCACTTTACAGAAAATTGCGTTTGGAGGAACGTGGCTTTCAACCGGAACAACAAAATACATCTTATACGGGAACAATCTTTCTGGAGTCGCATTAGCTGAAAGTCACACCATAGAATGGTTTCTAAGAAATGAGCTAAAAGAAAACAAATCACATTACTCAATCAAAGAATTCGGATTCATCGAAGAAGTGGGTATACAATTTAGTATTTTCCTAGCTCAAGTAACAGCAGGTGTATCTTTTGAAATCACCAACAAGCAACGCAACGTTGGATGGTTTATAAAGGCAATTATGCTTCCCATCCCAATGGATAGTCCTCGTCCGAAAGAACAAGCCCCGAATCGTGTTGGACCCACAACTTTATAGACTAAATCTGTTTTCGCGACTCTCGCTTTAACAATTTTTGCGCAAGCGCGAAACTGGCGCCTCAGCTATGGAATGTATGCAAACATACATTCCGCAGCATTCGGCTTAACAGTTTCTCAACATTTATCAAAATGTTATCAACATATATTTTATGAATTTTATAGGGCGGGGGAGTTTGTTAATTGTTTTCTAAAAAAGTTATGCTAAATTTCAATTCGGATCGAAATTGTTTGGACACTACGTGTCCTACCTTAATCGCCTCGGTCATAGAACATACAAGTATGTTCTGCGACTCTCGGCTTATAAGGTTTCACGTGAAACATGCAACCATAATCCCAACAAAAGGGAGATTCCCGCTCGGTGGCGGGAATGACAATAAAAAACTTGAGTTACAGAACTAACAAAGCGCAGCAAGATCTTTTGAACCAGTTCCTTTCGGAACATAGTGTTCAACTGTCCGAAGAGACTCTCGACAAGCTTTACCAGTTTGCAGACTTGGTGGTGGACACCAAGGAATTTGGCAACTTGATTTCTGCAAAGGATGCAGGGAAGTTTTTGTCCAGACACATTGCCGATTCCCTTGTTCCGTTTGTATTTATGGGAAAGGAAATTTCCGATCAAATCGGGAATGACAAAAAGCGTTGGGCCGATATGGGTGCCGGAGCAGGTTGCCCAGTTTTCCCGCTTGCGATTGCCATGCCGAATGTGCAGTTCTATGCAGTTGAACCACGCCATATGCGCGTGAACTTTATGCAGATGGTCAAGGAAAAGCTCCACCTGGACAACTTGACTGTCGTCGGCAAGCGCTTTGAAACTTCCGGTCTTACAGATCTTGACTTTATCAGCTGCCGCGCCCTCTCGACTTTCGAAAACGACTGGGAACGTGCGCAAGCCGGACTCAAGAAAGGTGGCACGTTCGTCACCCTGAAGAGTTACAATAATATCGTCCATTTGGAAAACGATCCCAAGGTACATATCCAAAAGTATGTACTTCCAGAAGAAGAACAGGTGTACGCTTTAGTCACCCGAGGTAACAATGAGTAAGATTATCGCCATTTGCAACCAGAAAGGTGGAGTCGGTAAAACTACAACGGCCGTCAACTTGGCCGCCAGTTTTGCAGCCCTTGAAAAGAAGACTCTTCTTTTAGATATGGACCCGCAGGGTAACGCTTCGCAGGGTCTTGGTTTCATGGAATCCCAGGATATGGATATCCACGAAATCTTGGACATGGCTGGAAACCCGGACAACCTCACTCTCGAGAATATCAAGCCCGCCATCTTGGACACGTCGCTTGAATACCTCAAGGTCATTACTTCTGGACCGGACCTCGCTGTCATGGAAATCGAACTCGTGAATGCCATGAGCCGCGAACGCAGACTCGAACGCGTGATGAACGTGTTGAAGCAGGAATTCGACTTCATCATCATCGACGCTCCTCCGAGCTTGAACTTGCTCACGATCAATACGCTCACGGCAGCAACGAGCGTCCTCATCCCGGTGCAGTGCGAATATTACGCCTTGCAGGGTATGACTGAACTTTTCAAGACTATCCGCGAAGTCCAGAAAAACCTGAACTCCAACTTGAAAATCGAAGGCGCCCTCCTCACGATGTACGACTCCCGCCTGAGCCTCTCGAAGCAGGTCGCCGAAGAAGTCCGTGAAAACCTGAGCGATACCGTCTTCCAGACGATGATTCCGCGTAACGTGAAACTTTCCGAAGCTCCGTCTCACGGAAAGCCGGTCATTCTTTATGATGTCCAGAGTACAGGTTCGCAGGCATACATGAAGCTCGCCGAGGAAATATTGAATAAGGAAAAGTAATAGCTATGGGCAATGGGGTCGCACCTACGGTGCTTTGGGCTATGGGCAAAAAAGAATTTTCTTTTGCTTATACCCCATACCTCAAAGGGAGCCTAAGGCGACCGAGCCCATACCTCACAACCTAAACTTTTAACTAATAACCTTTGACTAACAACTAGAAACTATTATGGGTAAACAAGCACTTGGTCGCGGTCTCTCTGCAATTTTTAAGGCACACGATGTTCTCGGCA
>JBGVAT010000115.1:0-6717 GCA_045224895.1 Fibrobacter sp. | reverse complement strand
CTCCGGTTAATGCGGCGCAACATGCGCCAAACATGCTAATGCGCGAGGCAATTTAGAAATTTTTACAAGGGGCGGCAATTGTGCAGGTTCAATAACTAGCTATAGGATAAGGCTAATGCTGTTGTATTTGCTTCAACGGAAATTGAGTGGCGGAATGGTCCATTTTGGAGTATGGAGTTTATATTAAGAAAAAATGGAGTGTTCAATGATGTTGAAAAGGTTGCCTGTGATTGCTGCTTCTGCGGCATTGAGCTTTGTAGCTTGTGGTGATGATAGTTTAATTGCGGATCCCAATGGCAGTGCCTATGCCCCTGCGGAAACATCTTCTAGCAGTGACGCTTTTGGCGTCGAAAGTTCAAGCTCTACCGGCGTTATAATTGATGTTGAAATCTTGAGTTCGAGCAATACGGCCCCGGTTGTCGGTGCTTCTAGTTCTAGCAACGCTTTGCCGGGCAATGATGTATCTAGTTCCAGCGTGGTTGTGCCCGATGTGGGTGCCTCCAGCTCCAGCAATATTGCTCCTGTCGTCTCGTCGAGTTCTAGCAATGCTGTTCCCGGCAGCTCGGAATCCGGCGATAACGAAAACGACAACGACGATGCAAGGACTTTGAACGGTACACAGATTCTCTTGAAGGTTGCTGGAACTTCGGCAACTGTCGAAAACAACAATGGCTGCGTTGAAGTTGCTGATAAAAGTGCAACGATTACTTGCCCGGGAGCCTACTATGTTACGGGTGAATCGTCCGATTTCCAGGTCGTGGTGAATACTCCGGGTACCGAAAACGAAGGCAATACCGGAATTTATCTATACAATGCAACCTTGAAGAGTTCTAACGCTCCGATTCTCGTGAAAAATGCTGACAAGGCAGTTCTCCACTTGGTCAAGGGTACGACCAACAAGGTCGAAGACGGTAACGGCAATCATGTGTTCACGACGGTCAATGGCAAGCAGGATACGGCCAAGGCTGCGATTTACTCCAAGGATGACCTCAACATCAAGGGCGCCGGAAAGCTTACCGTTACGGGTAACTTCAAGAATGGTATCCAGTCCAGCAACGATCTTAAAATCAAGAATGGCGACATCACGGTCGTCGCTAACGATAACGGTCTCAAGGGCAAGGGCAGTCTCCAGATTTCTGGCGGTACGTTGAACATCACGGCAAAGGCTGGCGATGGCCTCGAAAGCGACGAGTGTGAAGAAGTCAATGGCGAATGTAAGAGCTATGTCGATGGCAAGGGTGTTGTCGAACTCTTGGGCGGTAACATCACCATCAAGGCGGGCGACGATGGCGTCAATGCCGCTCATTTCATTACGGTGGGCGATTCTGCGGCAAGTCAGGCCGAAGCTCTGACCATCAAAATCGAATCTACCGACAAAGGCTTTTCTGCTGGCAAGTTCCTCTATGTCAACGGCGGCGCGATTGATGTGAAGTCTGATAATGACGCCATACATACCAATTACCAGGTCTTCATGAATGGCGGTGATGTGACCATCAACTCGAAGGACAAGGGTCTCCATGCGGATTCCGCTATGTACTTGAGAGGTTCTACGGTCAATATCGTTACCGCAACCGAAGGCATCGAAGCTTACAAGATTTTTGCCGAAGGTGGCGTTACATCTGTCTTTGCAACGGATGACGGCTGGAACGGTGCCGGTGGCCCCAAGGACAATAGCGGTGGTATGTCGATGTTCAGCGAGAGCGGTGGACATATCACCATTAGCGGTGGGTATCATTACATCAGCGCCAAGGGCAATATGATTGACGTGCTGGATGCCAATGGCACTGCAAAGATGACCGGTGGCGTTTTGATTCTCGAAATCACGGGCGAAAGCTACGAAAACGGCATGGGCGGATTCAACTTCGGCGGTGGCTGGGGTGGTGGCCAAGGCGGCTGGGGCGGTGACTTCGGCGGCGGAATGGGTGGCGGCATGGGCATGGGCGGCGGTGGCTGTTCTTCCAATATGGCCGGCGGCTTGATCGATACGGATAACGGCTTTACGATTACCGGTGGCGTTCTCCTCGCATTTGGCAACTACTCGACCGATATTCCTGAATGTGCTTCTGTCACTTACTCGAATTCTAGCTACTACGGTTCTGATAACGCTGCGTTTAAGCCGACGTATCAGGGCAATACGATTCTGTACGGCGGCGAAGTCCGTTCCGTGAAGCAGGTGGAAACATCTGGAATGAAGGAATTCAAGTTCCCGAACGGCGTAAGCTATATGTACAAGTAATTTTTGAAAACAAAAATTTAAAAGGCTTCTTCCGGATGAGCGGAAGAAGCTTTTTTGTAGTAGATTGTTTAGTTTATAAGTTAAAAGTAATTGAGATCTTGTTGCAAATAGTAAATTTTGTTCGTATTTTTATTTTTGCTTTAAAAAAGGAATGCTTGTGAAAAGTTTTTTAATTGCAGTTTTGTCGGCGCTTGCTATTATGGGTTGCAGCTCGGATGATTACCAGGAATGCTATGAACCGCTATATTTAAATGAAACGAATGTGGATGTGTCCTTTATTTATGGATCGATAACGGATGGTGTGATACGAGACTCGCTAAAGATTAAACCTGGTGACACGATATATAATCCGTCTAATGGGCCGCTTAGCGATTTCCCTTTCTTGCATAAAGATGGGCTGGATGCAGATGTTCGTTTGATGTTCCACACACAACCGCAAAAATGCTTGACGTTTAAGGGCGATGAACTCCAGAAAAAGGATATCCGGAATTTCGCATCTTATGAAAATCTTGGATCTTGTAGCTACTGCATAATCCGTGGGCAGTCTGAACCTGATGCGATGCTCTATCGTATAAACGATGAGCTGCTAAAACAGGCGGAACCTTGCGAATAATTTTTGCAAAATTTGAAAAAAGGCTGCTTTAGAGCAGCCTTTTTAGTTCTTCGATATTGCGGAGCTTGATGGTGCCGCGCTTGACTTCGACAAATCCCTTTGATGAGAATTCATGAAGCATGCGGGCAACTACTTCGCGGGCGGAGTTGACATCGCGAGCGATTTCTTCTTGAGTCTTTTTGACCTCGTCACTACCGCTCTGCTCGTAGGCCGAAATCAAATAGGATGCCAGACGCTGGTCAAATTTTTTGAACAGCATGTGCTGAATGGCACGAATGGCTTGCGAAAAGCGTTCCGTCTCTTTTTCAAAAGCGAAAGCTCGGACGTAAATGTTGTTTTCGATCAGTCGGGCGCAGACAGATGAGGGAATGACGAGTACAGTCGTGTCTTCTTCGGCCGTGACGATGGCTTCGAATGTTAGCTGGTGGATAACGCACGAGGCCGTCGAAATGCAGAATTCCTTTTCGTGGGCACGGTAAAGCGTGACCTCGCGACCTTCATCCGAAATGAGGCTTACGCGGATGCCTCCGTTCAAAATGAGAATGATCCCGAGGCATTCAGAACTGTTGTTGCTGACCAACTGGTTCTTGTTGAATTTCTTTGTGATGGCTCGTTGAGAAACGAGCGCTTTCTCTTCAGACGTTAGATTTGGCCAAAAAGGAATTTTTGAAAGAATTTGACTGATGGATTCGATACTCATAAAAAGACCCCTCATTGGCAATATACTAAAAACTTTAGCGGGCTGATGCGGTATTTTTTATTGTGTAAAAGGAATGCCCGCCTTGCGGCGGGCGTGATTGGATTGAACTATAACATTCCGACGATTTGGTCTTTGGGGCGTACGCCGACTGCGGAGTTTACGACCTTGCCGTCTTTCATAACGACGAGTAACGGAATGCTCGATACTCGGAACATGGCGGCAAGTTCTTCCTCTTCGTCTACGTTCACCTTTCCGACCTTTACTTTATCCTTGAGTTCCTCGGCTATCTCGGAGACGATGGGAGAAAGCATTCTGCAAGGTCCGCACCAAGGTGCCCAGAAGTCCAAAAGGACGGGTTTGTCGGATTTCAGGACTTCTTTTTCGAAGTTTTCTTTATTGATTTTTAATTCAGCCATTGTTTTTCCTTTCCTTTTTTGTTTTTCTTGTTTACATCTATATTTTAGATTTTGTAGAAAGGAATGACTGTGACTTGGTTACATTAGTGAAAAATTTTTTTTAGGATGTATGAAATTTTACCGTTTTTATGCAAATTTCGCCTTTTTTTTACGAAAAAGGCCGCGATAGTGTTTCGCGACCTGATAACAATAGGTTTAATTTTACAATAGTTTGTCATCCCCGTCGATGAACGGGGATCTCCTTTATTTGATGGCGATTCGTTTTGTGAATCTTGTTGCTCCATAGTGAACGCGAACAACATATAGCCCTTCTGGAATTGAAGAAAGTTCAATGTTGCCCTTGACGTCCTTTGTACTGAATATGGGGCGGCCCTGCATATCGAATACATCGACCTTTGCGGCGGTCTTCGAAGCCAAACCCGTCACGAACAACGTGCGGCCGGTGAGGTGAATAGAAATATTGCTTGGCTTGGCGAACTGCTTGATGACGATGGGGTCATCGCAGTTGTCCGTTTCGCATTTTACAGGCGGGTTGAGAACGGAATCCGGGTACGGCGTTTTAACTTCGGAAGCGGGGTGCGCTTTGAGGCTAGCCATGACGCTATCGTATGCGGGCTTCGGGTTGTATTGCTTGTCGTAAAGAAGCCCTTCGGTCTTGCCTTGCTGATCGTCGAGCCAGCTGTGCGCATCGGTCAAACCCCAGATGACGAATTCGCCCATGTTCGGTTCTTCGAGGAACACATCCATGAATTGGCGGTAAAGGTGCCCTTGCTTGGCGTAGTCCGCTTCGGTGAGGTTGCCTGCCGAACCTTTCGGGAATCCGATATCGAGTTCGGTGATGTTCAAAGTGACGCCAAGTTCTGCAAGAGCCTTGGCAAGGGCGCGCACGTTTTGTGGAGTCGTTTCGTGTGCGATTTCGATGTGCGTCTGCGTGCCCACGCAAGTGATAGGAATGTTGTTAGCCTTCCAGCGCTTGACTTGTTCCACGACAAAGCTTGCCTTGGAACCTTCGCGGAGTCCCCATTCAATGGAATAGTCGTTGTAGCAGAGTTCTGCATCCGGGTCGGCTTCGTGCGCCCAGACAAAAGCGGAGTCCAAGAATTCTGCGCCGATGCCTTCGTACCATACGGAGTTTGTAGAACGCCAGTCGGCATTGTAATCGTCGTTGATAGCTTCGTTCACCACGTCCCATTCGGCGATTTGGCCTTTCCAGTGGCTGACAACTTTGGTGATGTGATTCTTGAGGACGGCGAGCAACTTTTCTTTTTGTCCACTGTAGTTGTTCACCCAGTTTGCGACTTGGCTATGCCAAGCGAGAGCGTGTCCGCGAACGCGCAGTCCGTTTGCCTGTGCGTATTTGACCATCTTGTCGCCCTTTTCGAAGTTGAATTCGTCTTCTTTGGGCTCGGTGGCGTCGAACTTCATTTCGTTTTCGGCGACGACTACGTTGAATTGTGTCTTGTGGATTTCTTCGAATTCCGGTTCGATGGCATCGTTGAACCATTCGCTGTTCAAGATGGTGCCGATAAAGCGTCCGCGTTCCTTGGCGAGTTGTCGAATGGTTTCGTCAGCAGCGTTGGCGTTTACAAAGCCTGCGCCTATAATTGCGGCACCGAGTGCAATGCGCGATAAAGAATGAATCTTGTTCATTTGATATCCCTCTATCAACCCATTAGCACCGCCCCGAAAGATACATAAAACGGCAGTAAAAGTCAAATGCAAAAAGCCCGGCTCAGTCGAGCCGGGTGAGTGAGGTCTTAATCGGAGTTTACTTAATCGTTACTTTTTGAATTAAATTCGAGGATCCGCTCCGTACGCGAACCACGTAAATTCCTTCAGCGACATCCTTCAGGTCGACGGATCCGTTGTGGGTGCTTGCGCTAAAGACGGGGCGTCCTTGCGTGTCAAAAATATCCACCTTGGCTGCCTTTGAAGTCAATCCTGTCACGAACAGCGTGCGTCCGGCAACATGCATCGAAAGGCTATTGGGTGCGATGAACTGCTTGATGGATTGTCCTGGATCCAGGGCCGTTGAATCCTTGGCGGTTGAATCTTTTGCAGTGGAGTCTTTAACTGTGGAGTCCTTCGCGGTAGAATCGGTCTTGGCTGAATCCTTCGGCGGTTCGTAAGTCTGGAGTCTCACCAAAATGCTATCGTATGCCGGTTTGGGATTCAAGTTGTCGTCATAGATGAGGCCTTTTTGCCTGTTCAGGCCTCCAAGCCAGCTCCATTTGTCAGATACGCCCCAAATCAAGTACGTGTCTGCATTCGGTTCCTCAAGGATGATGTCGAGGTATTGGCGGAAGGTTTGTCCCTGACGTTCAAGGTCGCTCTTGCTAACATTGATGCCGCTCTTGAATCCGATATCGAGTTCGGTGATTTTCAGCTTGACATTGAGTTTTGCGAGTTCCTTGGCGAGAGAGCGGAGGCTATCTGGCGAACCGATAAAGTGCTTGTCGGTCGTGGTGTCTTCCACGTGCGTCTGGGAACCCACGCAATGAATAGGAATACCGTTTGCGACCCAGCGCTTCACCTGTTCCAGCAAAAAACCTGCCTTGGCTTTGGGGTTGACGCCCTGTTCGAGGTTGTAATCGTTGTAGCAGAGTTCTGCATCCGGATCCACGGCGTGCGTCCACACGAATGCGGAGTCGATGAATTCCGGGCCGATACCCTGGTACCAGACGGAACCGGTGCGCCACTGGGGTTCGTTGTTGCTGATGGCTTCGTTCACCACGTCCCATTCGGCGACTTG
>JBGVAT010000114.1:0-7216 GCA_045224895.1 Fibrobacter sp. | reverse complement strand
TCCCGGAAAAACATACGAGGCGAGTGCCGCGACAAAATGCTTGCATTTTGGCATGGTTGAGCCGAAGGGTGTTGCGCTTGCGCAACAAGTCCGGGATGACAAGCCGGGGTGACAACAGGAGGCGTAATATGGAAAAACGCACAGGACTTTTTGCAAATGGAATTATCTGGTTTGGCGTCGCCATCTCCGTTTCCGAAATCGAGGCGGGTATTGAAATTGGCGCCGCAGCCGCAAGGGATTCGCTTTGGCTCCCGCTCGTGCTCGGGCACATTTTTGGCGGCATCTTGCTCTTTTTCGTAGGCCTCATCGGCGCACGCGTTCGCCTGAACGCCATGGAAACGACCAAGTCCTCATTCGGTAAGTACGGTTCCAAATTCTTCGCCGCGCTGAACACATTCCAGTTGCTCGCCTGGGTCGCCGTCTTGAACGCTCAGGGCGCTTCGGCCTTGGCAGGGCTCAACTTGCCGATTTCATTCCCCTTGACTTGCGTGATTCTTGCCGCACTCATCGCCGCTTGGGTTTACGTGGGCATCCGCCGTTCCGCCAACGTGACAACCGTCGTAATGGCCGCTCTAACCGTTCTGCTCGCCATTCTTTCCGTGAAGTTGTTCGGGCTCGGCAGCGGTTCAAGTGCAGCCGCTAATGTTGCAACAACCGCCGGGAACGCAGCGACCGCAACCGCGCTCAAGTTTTGGAACATTTTCGAGATTTCCATCGCCATGCCGATTTCTTGGCTCCCGGTGATTTCGGACTACACGAAGGACGCCGAAAAGCCCGTGAAGGCAACAGCAATTTCTGCAATCGCTTACACATTCGCAAGCCTCTGGATGTACATCATCGGTATTGAAATCGCAGACATCGGCGCAACGAACAACATTGCACAAGCCATTCTTCTTGCAGGTCTCGGCATCCCGGGAATCATCATCGTGGTACTTTCGACCGTCACGACAAACTTCCTCGCTGCCAATTCCGCAGGCGAATCTTCCAAGGCAATTTACAGTAAAATAAATCCGAAAATTGCAGGTATCGTCGTGAGTTTCTTGAGTGCCGCTCTCGCCATTTCGGGAATCATGGAGCACTACATCAGTTTCCTCTATCTGATTGCTTCCGTATTCGCCCCGATGGCCGCCGTGCTCCTGGTTTCGTTCTACTTCTCCAAAAATCGTACAGAATCGCTCGGCGCTTGGCTCTGGAACATATTTGCCTGGCTCGCGGGCTTTATCGCTTACCAGGTCGCAGAACATTTCGACTCCGTTTTCCTCGGCCCCACACTCCTTGCAGTGATCGTTTCGGCGGCATTTGCCTCAGTACGTGTACTCTCGGAAAAGAAAGATTTTTAACTTTTAGTTCGCCATGCCACAGAAGAAAATTGCGTTAATCAACGATGTTACAGGATTTGGCCGTTGCTCGATAGCCGTCATGGCACCGATCGTTTCGGCAATGAAGATCCAGGCGGTCACAATACCGACTGCGATTCTTTCGGCACACACGCAGTTTCCGGAATACTACTTTGACGATTACACTTCAAAAATGCGCGACTACATCCAAACCTATAAAGATCTGGGAATGAAGTTCGACGCCATCGCCACTGGGTTCCTGGGCTCGGCAAAACAAGTCGACATCGTGATCGACTTTTTCAAGGAATTCAAGAAAAACGACACGTTCGCCCTGGTAGACCCGGTGATGGGTGACTACGGCCGACTCTACGAAACCTACACGCCCAAGATGTGCGAAAAGATGAAGAAGCTCGTCCACTACGCCGACATCTTGACGCCGAACCTGACGGAACTTTGCACGCTGACCGATACAAAGTACCGCAACGAAGGTTTTAGCGACGCCGAACTCGCGGAGATGTGCCACATCCTGACGGAACAGGGGCCAGAACACATCGTGGTGACCGGCATTCCGTACAACACCAAGCAAATCATGAACTACGTGTACAGCCGAGGTGAAGAACCGCGCATCGTGATGGTAGACCGCATTGGCGGTGACCGCAGCGGAACCGGCGACGTTCTCAGCTCGATTATCGCAGGCATGTACTTGAACGGTCACGATTTTTACGAGTCGGTCAAGAAAGCCGCAGAATTTGCATCCAAGTGTATCCGCTACTGCGAAGACAACAACGTTCCCACGCACTGGGGGCTTTGCTTTGAAATGTTCCTACGCGACCTGATGGAGGATTAAAATGGTTTTATACACTGTGACAGGAAATGTCGGTGAAGCCGGCTACCTCGACATCGCCAACAGCGGCGACATCACCGGCAAGAACATTTACGTGAACATCACCAACCGCTGCCCATGCAGCTGCGTTTTTTGCCTGCGCCAGACAAAGAAGATGATGGAAGGCAACACGCTCTGGCTCAAGGGCGGTGAACCGAGTGTCGAAAAGGTCATGGAACTTTTTGCGCCCTACGATCTTTCGGTCATTCATGAACTCGTGTTCTGCGGATACGGCGAGCCGCTCGAACGCTTGCACGACGTCTGCCAAGTGATCGACCAGCTCAAGGCCAAGTACCCGAAATTGAAGGTCCGTCTCAACACGAACGGGCTTGCCAACCTGATTCACGGCAAGGACATTACGCCGGAACTCGAAGGTCGTTTCGACACCGTTTCGATTTCGCTGAACGCGCCGACCGCCGAAGAATTCCTCGCCCTCACGAGATCCAGATTCGGCATCAAGTCGTTTGACGCGCTGAAGGAATTTGCAGCACTTGCAAAATTCCACGTGCCGAACGTCGTCTTGACCGTTGTCGAAAAGGTCATGCCCGAAGAAAAAATCGAGCAGTGCCGCAAGATCTGCAACGAACTTGGCGTAACGCTGAGAGTAAGACCGTTCGAGAACTAGGAATCCATCGGCAACATTTTCGGCTTATGCGTTTCGCTTACTGCGACGCCTATAGTCTGCATCGACGTTCGCTTTCCAGGAACGTTCATTTACGCGGCTCTTACGGATATCGCTCATCAGGCAGCATTGTGCGCGATACATGACATCGATACCGCTTTCGTCATTGACAAAATTTGCGGCACGCTCTTCGCTGATGCCAAAACTTTTTGCAGTTTCAATAGCATCGATATTTGCGCCCAAGAAGATGAATTCCCAGCCGTACTTTTGCTTTTGGCGTTCGACCATCTGCTTCACACGATCAGATGTGTATTTACAGCTCGCATTTTCGTAGCCGTCCGTGGTGATGACAAAGATGGTCTTTTCAGGGCGATCTTCTTCGCGAGCATACTTGTGAACGTTACCGACATGGTGGATCGCACCGCCAATAGCATCGAGAAGAGCGGTACTGCCTCGGGCATAATACTCTTTTTCGGTGAGCGGAGCAACACTTGCAAGCGGCACACGATCGTGAAGCACTTCAGATTTGCCATCAAAGAGAATGGTCGAGACAAAAGCCTCGCCCTCTTCTTTCTTTTGCTTTTCGATGGTGCTGTTGAATCCCCCGATGGTGTCTTTTTCGAGCCCGCTCATAGAACCGCTGCGGTCAAGAATGAAAACGATTTCGGTAAGTCCTTTTTTCATGATTGCCTCCGTGCCGCTATCAGTGCGGCTTTGATGGTTAACGGAAACAATAATAGATGCCGCAAAAGCAAAAATGGTCGCCCGGCAGGCGACATTTTCAAAGGCATTTTTTAGGAATTTGCTTGCGAATTAAGCACCGAGAGTCGGCTGTCCGAACTTGAACAGCATACTGTTGATTTCCCAGATGTCGTACTTTTGATGGGTGATAAAATAGGAGACGATCAGGTCGCCCTTGTTGGATGGCGAAAGCGCAAGCTCGGCGCGCGAAAGCAAATCCTTCGTTTCGTCCAGATTCAAACGCAAAGCGATCGCCAGTGCAAGCGCCGTCTTCTTGGTCGGCTTGTAGTTCACATTGCTGCGGATTTTCGAAAAATGCTTGCGGTCAAGATTTGCCCTCTTGTAAACCTCGACATCGTCCTGATGCTTTTCGCGAATGAGCGTAAAAAGCTTGCCGCAAAAAGTTTCGCCTGCAGTCGCAAGCATTTCTTCAAGGCTCGTGTCTTCAATACTGCTCCGGACTTCGAAATCGCAAAACCTTATACGAGGAGCTTCGTAAACCTTTTCGGATTCTTCTACGTTGTTAAAATTCCCATTCCAGCATCTGCGAAAACGCTCTTCAACATCATCATGCTTTTCCTGGACGTAATTGTCATCAATGTACGCCTGGATATCGCTGCAAAGTTCTTCGGAAACATCGAAGGACTTGCGGTCAAAAACGACCAGCTGCACCTCCATTTCGTGCGACTGCAAAAATTCGCCAATCGCCTGCAACGCGATTTTTAGCGCTCCGTCTTTCGGGAAACGGAACACGCCGCTCGATATCAACGGGAACGCAATCGACTTGCAGCCTAGCGACAGCGCCTTTTCAAGCGCATTGCGGTAGCAATCCGCAAGAGCGGAAACCTCGCCCGATTCACCACCGTTCCACTTGGGGCCAACCACGTGAATGATGTATTCGGCAGATAGCGCAAAAGCGGGCGTCACAGCCACTTCGGCAACCTCAAGCGTACCGACTTTTTCACGCGCTGCCAAAAGTTCATCACGCCCCGCCGCCTCGTAAATATGATATTCGGCGCCACCACCACAAACAGGATTTTTGTTTGCGGAATTGACGATGGCGTCGGCGCGGACTCTCGAAATATCGTTACGGACAATCTTTAAAGGCATAGTGGGAAATTAAAGAAAATTTGGAATTTTTCTCATTTTTTCCAGAACAAAAATACTCGCTTCGCACGCTGCAGATAGAATTGAGTCCGTTCCGGTTCGATAAAGAATGTCGCGACGCCAACCACAGTCATCGAATTAAAAAGGGAATGGAGTACTGCACTCGCCGTCATAAAGAAGCCAAAGCTTTCCATATGAAGCGCATGGAACGACATCCCAAAAACTTGGACAATCATCAGCAATGCACACGACATCAAGATATACGTGTTCTTTTTCACCAGTGCAAAAATTCCCGCCAGAACCGCCACAAAATTGAACAACGCCACGAACAAAATGGACCAGCGCCCCACTATCATCCCCGCAGTTCCGCCAATCCCACTTACAAGGAAATATATCGCGCAAAAACGGTACAGGCCTAAATTGAAGCTATGTTGAACAGCTGCTGGAACGCTTTCTTCGGCACGCTTTTTAGGAGCGACAAAGAACGCCGCCACAACAGCAACAAGGTTAGCGTTAAAAACCATAGCAATCACAGCACCGGCAGAAATCTGAAGTCCCGCTAAACAATTAAGAAAGGCCGGCCACGCGACAATCCAAACAACCATCAGTACCGCCAGGATTTTCAAGGCTTTCACGCTCTTTTTGACAAGCGCAAATACTCCCAACGACAAGGCAATCACAACGGCCAAAGTTCCCAGCGCAAACGGGACGAGGACACCCGACGCAATCAACAGTCCGCCCGTTCCAAGCAAATCTTCAAACGACGAATTCGTAAGCGCGCTCCACAGTGAAGCCAATTCACCGCTATGCCCAGCCAAAAGCAGCATATTGGTAATAAAGCCGAGTATGTTCACAATAAATATTACGGCACAAACCCTGAGCAAAGCGAGATTCATAACTCCCCTATTTCATTTGATAAATAACAAATTCGTTCTAAAAATATAAAAAAACGGCCCGGATTTCATTCCGAGTCGTTTTTGAAATTGGCTGGATCCTTCGCGTAAGGAGGTGCCCGCTCGGTGGCGGGCATGACAATCGCGCGTTATATTAAGCGGGGCGTGCCCCGCCATTTTTTACTTCACGAAGGCGGCGTAGATGGCCTTGATAGCCTTTTCAGTATCGGCTTCGTCAACACCAGTGATGATGTTGATCTGGGAAGAACCCTGGTCGATAATGCGGACGTTCACCTTGCTTTCTGCGAGAGCCGTAAAGAGCTTTGCAGCAACACCGATCTTGTTAGTCATGCCGTGACCCACGGTAGCAATAAGAGCGATGCCCGGGAAGATCTTGATACGGTCCGGACGCATCTGCTGTGTGATGTCTTCGAGGACAACGTCCTGCACGGCGTCGAGAGCCTTGGAATCCACGACGATGCTCATGGAGTCAATAGCGCTCGGGCAAAGTTCGTAGGAGAGTCCTTCGCTTTCGAGAACGGCCAAGACGCGGCGGCCAAAGCCAACTTCCTTGTTCATCATGGACTTTTCGATGTAGATCATCGAGAAGCCCTTGCGGCCTGCGACACCCGTGATCGGGAGCTTTGCGCTTTCCGGAGTCGGGCCAATGATGGTGCCGGCATCTTCCGGGCGGTTCGTGTTGCGGATGTTGATAGGAATCTTCTTGGCGCGGCACGGAGCGATGGATTCGTCGTGGAGCACGCTTGCACCGGAGTAAGCGAGTTCGCGGATTTCGCGGTAGCTCACGTATTCGATCGGGAGCGGATTTTCGACGATGCGCGGGTCAGCCATGAGCATGCCCGAAACGTCGGTCCAGTTTTCGTACTTGGCAGCGTCAATGCCATTAGCAAGGATGGCGCCAGTGATATCGGAACCGCCACGGCTGAAGGTCTTCACTTCGCCACGGAGGTTGGAACCATAGAAGCCCGGCAACACATAGAGCTGGTTTTCGTCGCCGAGGACCTTTGCAATTTCTTCGTAGGTCTTCGGGGCAATGCGATACTTGTCATCGAAAGTGATGAGCGGATAGCTATCGACAAAGTTTGCGCCGAGATACTTGGCCATGAGACGAGCGCAGAGGAATTCGCCGCGGCTTACAAGGAAGTCGGTGCTCACGGATTCCGGATGGTTCTTGAGCTTGTCTTCGAGACTGTCGAGGTCTTCGGTAAGCTTGTCTTCAAGACCCAAATCCTTGCAGATTTCGTCATAGCGCTGACGGATCAAGTTCCACGGAGTCGAAAAGTCGAGTCCCTTGGAAGCGAGGTCGTATGTGCTGTAGAGGAGGTCGGTCAGTTTGGTTTCTTTCGGGTTACGCTTGCCCGGAGCAGAAACGACGATGACTTTGCGGTTCTTGTCGCTTTCGACAATGGCCTTGATTTTCTTGAACTGACCTGCATCGGCAACGGAAGAGCCGCCGAACTTACAAACGATTCTAGACATTTTGTTCCTTTGGGCCACCAAACCTCTCAGCTTCGAGCGCAACCGCTTTCCTCACGATTGTCGTGCCCAAGCCTACCCATCTGGCCAGCCACTTGGTTTTTGTGCAATGTAGCAGCGGCACTTTACCGCCGCG
>JBGVAT010000113.1:0-13667 GCA_045224895.1 Fibrobacter sp. | reverse complement strand
ACCTTGCGGATCTTGATCGGGAGACGGCTAAGGAGCTGCCATGCCTTCGTGAAGGCGATGGTCTTACGGACAAAATCCTTTTCCTTTTCGGGGGCAACGCGCACAAACGCACCGAAGCAGCGCTGGTAAAGCGTTTCCTTGTCGAAGATGCAGTCGCTGGAGCGGCATTCGCTGAGCTTGCCATCCATCATGAAGAGGGTCTTGGCAAGTTCCGGACGCATGCGGACTTCGAGCTTACGGGTACGGGCCTTGAGGCGGACACCGTCCTTGTAAACGTAGGTAAAGCCTTCTTCCTGGTAACGCTGCCAGATGAAGAACTGCAGGTCGTCAGCAGCACGCAGATGGTAGCTGAACACCGGGTTCTGGCGGTTGTTAGCCATGGTCACCTGGTTCAAGAAGTTGTCGGCGCCCTGGTACGGCACAACGACCTTCACGAGCACCTGCGGGTTCACCGGGTGCTTGCTCTTCTTGGCATACTGTTCGTAAGTGAAGAGGGACTGGGCACCGTTAATGATCTTCGGGCGTTCAATGAAGAGAACCTTCTTGCCATCGCGATCCTTCAAACGCAGGTCGTCGCCCGTAAGCGTCATACCGTTGTGGAGGAACGGGAAGTCATCGACGTTCACGTTCTTGTCGTCATTCCTTTCCATCGTCTGGAAGGCATCGATAAGAGCGGCGTTCGTATGAGTGAGGTTACCGAGGTAAGTACGGATGTTGGAGCTAACAATGGCCATATTGTGCTTGGTCTTGAGGCGCTTACCAAGGGCAACATGGTAGTCAAAAATCGTGCGGATCGGGCAGAAGCCGAGGAAGAGCTCGCCGTGATCAGATGTGAGGTGGAGTGGTTCAGAATCCATCTCGATTTCAAGCTTGTCGTCTGCGGAACGGAAATCGCGAGTCAAGTCGTCATGTTCGGCAATGATTTCAAGCTTTGCCTTAACATCGGCCTTCCAGAGCGTGAGCTTGCGGCGCATATCCTTGAGGGTGCGTTCGAGTTCGGAGTCCGTGATGTCGCGGCTTGCGCGAGTGCGGAGAACCGTAATTTCGAGCGTTTCCATGTACGGACGGCTTGCAGGAGCGTTTTCGTCTTCTTCAGTTTCTTCGTCAGTGATCTTATTGACGGCCCACGGGTCGGCTTCTTCGCGAAGCGAGAGGAAGAACGGATTGGTCGGGTCGCTAGTGCGGAACACGGCGATCTGAAGTTGCTTCAGGTCGGCGTTCAAGTGTGCGACAACCTTTTCGAGCGGAGTATCTTCGTCCAGGAAGATGAAGAATTCCATAAAGCCCTGGGAGTATTGGAAGCCGTGGAAGCAACCATTTTCATCCAGGTTTAGATGCCGGAGTGCCTTGATTCTATCGTTTGGGTCGTTAGGGTTCAAGCTCAAGAGGCTAGCGACAAATGCTAAGCGGCGTTCCTGCGATTTTGTAAGTTCCATTTTTTCCTCAATAATTACACTGCAATACCAATATACAATATTATTATATATTGGAGTATTCTCGTAATTCGCACCCTAAAAATAGTTTCAAATCGTAAGATTTGCGTGCAAAAAAAGATAAAACTTACATTTTTTTGCCCTAAAGCCACTTTTTAAGTGAACAAACGTGCATAAAACCAAAAAAAAGCGGTGAAAAATCACCCCGCAGGCACCGATTGCAAAGCATCGTCCCCAAAAAGAAAGCAAGTTTTTTTTGTGTTTTTTTCATGTACTTTTACGTTTTTCGAAACAAAAAAGCTATGATTTAAACATTAGGAGTCTTTTTTATGAATTTACTAGATGTTATAGCCAAAGCCAAAAAAGAGAAAGCAAAGACGCTGGACTTGTCGCAGAAGGGCCTCCGCCTGTTGCCTCCCGAACTTTTCGAAATTGAATCTCTCGAAGAACTCAACCTCGACCGCAACTTGCTCGTCGAAATTCCTGACGACATCGGTCTCTTGAAGAACCTCAAGAGCCTTTCCGTGAGCGAAAACGACCTCATGGAACTGCCGGAATCCATCGGCGAACTCACCAAGCTCGAAAACCTCTACCTGGGCTACAACAGCTTGTCCGACTTGCCGGAATCCGTAGGGAACCTCGTGAACCTCCAGACGGTAAACATCGCCAAGAACCAGCTTCTGGATTTGCCTCTTGAAATCGGCAACTGGAAGAAGGTCGTAAAGCTTTCGCTCCACGACAACATGCTCTCCGAAATTCCGGCCACGATCGGCAAGATGAAGAGCCTCGTGAAGCTCTACCTCGACAACAACGAACTTTCGACCATCCCGGCAACGCTCTCGCACCTCGAGAACCTCGAAATTCTCATGGTCTCCGGCAACCGCCTGGGCGCCATCCCGTCCGAATTCAGCAACCTGAAGAACTTGCGCGAACTCGTTCTTGACGCAAACCAGCTTGCCACCTTGCCCGAAAGCCTCGCCGAATGCGAAAACCTCCAGACGATTTCCGTGATCGAAAACCCGATGGAAGTGGGCATCCCGCGCGTTCTCCTCGACAAGAAGGGACTGAGCATCGACCAATAGCGGTTTCGTTGCAGAAATTAGTCACTATTCATTAGTTCCTAGTAAGTTGTCATTCCCGGCATAGACCGGGAATCTCCTTTTTGGGAGCAATCACAAATCAAACGTTCAAAGGATAAAGTCATGCATCTCCGAATGATTTTAGCAGCATCGCTTTTGTGCTTACTCGGATGCTCGGACTTTATCCACCCGGTCAAGAGCACTCCCGAGCCAACAGAATACTCATTCAACTACTGGCTTTTGCAAAAGCTATACCTGTACGAGGACGAGCTTGCGGACTTGCCCGAAGAAGGTGATTCCGTACAAGTCCTGTACAGTTCGCTCAAGGACCCCTACACGCGCTACACACCGCCAGCCAAAAGCGAATCCGTCATCGTCAGCTCCACGACGAGCATGATTGAAGGTGACGTCGGAATGCGTTATCAAATCAACACCTATCTAGAACACCCCATCACCATCTCGCGGGTCTTCCCTAAAGGACCAGCCGGGAGGGCCGGCGTCCCTAGAAACGGAACCATCATCAGCGCAAACGGCATGGAACTCACCGGGAACAGGGCGAAAGCCATCTACGACTCCATCGTCGACTACAGCAAGAGCATCGATATCCGCGTCGCCCACAACAACGACACTGCGTTGTACAAGCTCGAAAAAGAGACCGTCTACGCACCGACAGTCTTTGTCGATACGCTTTATGAAGACAAGGCCAAAGGTTATCCCGGAATTATATTCATAAGCATCGAAGGCTTCAAGCTCAAAACGGCCGACCAGAAGAACGGCACCTACGGTGAGCTAAAATCATACCTGGACTCCACGACTTCGGACAAGCGCGTCCGCATTCTCGACTTGAGAGGCAATCCCGGCGGACACATTTCCCAGTGCCTCGACATGGCGGATCTGTTCGTTAAAGAAGGGAAGCTTTCGACAAGGCATCTGCGCGCACTGACCTTCGATGGAGGTTCAACGCACATCACCTCGACCGTGAAGGCAAAGGCGGGCGATGCCGGCGAATCGGGCAAGTTCCTGATTTTTGCAAACAAGGGTTCCGCCAGCTGTTCTGAAATCTTCATCGCCGCCGTCACAGAGACTACAGACATTCCGCTCGTCGGCAGCACCACGTACGGCAAGGGTATCGGACAAAGCATGTTCCTCACCTACAACGGTGGGCTTGCCACCATCACCGATATTGAATTTTTGACCCCCAAGGGAAACTCTTACCATAAAGTCGGGATTGCTCCAAAGTACCCTTGCGAAAACGGCATCAACAACAACGACTGTGCCGCAAGAGTGGCTAGCGAACTCTACAACGTGAAGATCCCCGAACAAGACCAGAACGTCCTAGCCAAGCAATCGTCCAGACAAATTGAGGACTACCCAAATCCAGAATTTGAGGGAGGCGCCATCGAATGGGGAAATCTGTTTTAAATTCTGTTTTCAAGTTCATTCTCCTTTGCGGATCCGCGCTGTGTTTTAACGCCTGCGTCGCGGAAAACAGCACCGTCACCGTCAATGAAAACGACCCCGCCACAACGTTTTCCAACGAATTCAAATACAACTACATATTGCTGCGCTATCTGTACATCGACCAGGACAAATATCTTGGCGAACCCGAAGACTATATAGACAAGATAGATCCCGACGTATTTGACGGCTACGACATTCCTTGGGATTATTACGACATTTATTATATGTACGGCCAGATGAATGATCCGTACACCTACTATGTAGACCCCTATCATTCAGCAAAATCCATCAGGGCGATATCGGTCTCGGAGCAGTTAATGGATGCCGGATTCGAATGGACATTTGACAAATCGACCGGCGAGTTCACCGTCAAAAGCGTCACAAAGAACGCCCCTGCCGACAAGGCCGGGCTTAAAGTCGGCGACAGGATCACCGCCATCGAAGGCATCGTACCAACAAACGAAACCACATTCGAAAGGTTGTCACGTAGCATCGAAGGCGATACCGTGAACTACACAGTCCAACGGGACTCGGCCTCCATCGAAATTCCGATTGTTCTGGAGCCTTACTACACCCCGACAGTCGAACTCTCGTTCAGGGATTCCATCCCGATCATCAAGATTATGGACTTTATACCGCAATCGTCCAACGACTCCGGATCCTACGGCGAATTTATGGAATTCCTGCGTGAAACCGCGCAGTACAAGTCGACGGTCATCGACTTGCGCAACAACGGTGGTGGCGATGGAGACCAGTGCTTCAGCATGGCCCAGGAACTCCTTTCCAAAGGCGACTCCGCGGCAGGCGTCATTTCGACTTACCGCGATTCGGTCCGCAACATACAGGCTTTCGACACGACATTCGAAATCAACGAAATGGACGGCTACGCCAAGGACCGCTATTTCGTGTTCCTCGCCAACGGTTATTCCGCCAGCTGTTCCGAAGTGTTCCTGCTTTCGGTCATCCAGAACAAGAAATACCCCATCGTCGGAACAACGACTTACGGCAAGGGAATCGGCCAGATCTTTGCACAGACGCCCTCCTACTCGTTGGCCCGCATCACAGCGATGAAGGTGATCGACAAGGACAACAACACCTACCACAAATACGGGATCGAGCCGGATTTCAACATTTCCAATAACGAACTCGCACTCGCAAAAGCCGTTGAACTAGCCAAAGAAATGACCTACATCCGCACAGCCAAATACGGATCGGTCAATACAGGCCATTTTGCAAAAAGTGCCGTTACCCCGGACACGATGCCCGGCTTCTACTTTTTACCGAAAGAATTCAGAAAGAAATTTTAATGAGTAAATAACGGGCGGCGAAACCGCCCTTACCTTTACTTCAGCACGCGCATGCGGACAAGCACGTCCGTATCGTTGACCTTGACGGCTGGCGATGCAAGCGTGAGCTCGATTTCCTTGCGGATGTCGGCCACCTGCTTCTTGAGGCGGGCAAGACGGTTGCCTTCGAGCTTAGGCGTTGCAATCATCGTCTTCTTGGCCGGGTTCATCCAGTTGCCACGATTGTCCTTGAAGCCCAAGTGCAAGTGCGGACCCGTGCTGCGGCCAGTAGACCCAACCTTACCGATCACCTGACGCGGAGATACCTTCGTGCCGACATTCACGCCACGCACGGAGAGGTGCATGTACCAGCTTTCAGTATTGTCTCTGTGACGGATGGCAATCTTGTTACCGCTCAAATCATCATAACCCGAAACAGTCACGACACCAGCGGCAACGGCGTAAACCGGAGAACCCTTGGGGCTACCGTAATCGATACCGTGATGCACCGTGCGACGGCCCGTAATCGGGTGGATGCGAGTACCATAAGGGCTTGTGATATGCAAACGGTCAAGCGGATAACGGAGACCTTCGAAAATGAGCGCTTCGCCCTTTTCGGTGTAGTGGGCGTTAAACGTACTCTTCGGATCCGGATCCTCGTAGCGGAAAGCTTCGTGGTGACCAACGGTATGGCCGTCAAATTCGGCGTAAAGCACCTTGCCGCTAATCCAGATGGAATCCTGATAGAACTTTTCTTCGAGCAATATGCGGAACTTGTCGCCTGGACGAGCCAGCTGGAAAGAGACCTTGCACTGCAGAACGGCACTCACGACGCCCACCATACGGCCAGGAATACCGACCTTGTGCAAGATGCCACTCAACGTACTGCCGTTTTCGAGGGCGCCCTCAAAGACAGACTGGCGAACGGTCACCGGCTTGTCGATACGGCTATAGGCAAAGCCCGCATCGGTTTTGCTCAACATATGGACGGTAGCCGGATTCGGCGCAAAGCGGAATCGCTGGACATCGCCAGCGGTATCGAGGGCGGCATAGAACACTTGGCCCACGCGAAGGGCCGAAAGTTCAACGGAGTCCTGCAAGGCAATCACAATCTTGCCACGTTCCTTTTCGTTGATGTTCATACGATAAAGCACTTGGAAAAGGCCATCGCCCGCACGGACCGTATCGTTTTTGACAATCCATTTGGAGGTTTCGCCGTGGGCTTTGGCAATCAGGGCCTTCAACGAATCGGCCGTCGCTTCAAGCCTTGCATTTTCTTGCTGCAATGCATCGATTTTTTTCTGTTCGTTACATCCGGTAAGCGCAATCACCGCAGCACACAGTAAAAGGAAAATTCTAATCATAACCACCCGCTCTTAAAAATTCAAAAGCAAAGATAAAATTTTTACGCCACCAACGAGAAGGTGAACCCGGCACGAAGGCCGGGATGACAGGGCAAAAAAAATACCTCGCGCAGGTAGGCGCGAGGCATCTAAAATCAAGCGGATTGCTTAAGATTACTGCTTAGCAGGTTTCTTAGCCGGCTTCTTCTGATCCGGCTTCTGTTCTTCGGCAGGCTTTTCCGGAGCGATCACGTCGAGAAGTTCCATTTCGAACTTGAGGAGAGAGTTGCCCGGAATAGCGCGATTGCCACGCGGACCGTAAGCGAGGTCGCTCGGGATCCATGCGATAACCTTTTCGCCAACCTTCATAAGCTTGAGCATTTCGGTCCAGCCCGGAATCACAGCAGTGACCGGGAATTCGAGCGGCTGGCCACGATCGACAGAGCTATCGAACTTGGTGCCATCGAGGAGCGTACCGGTGTAGTGGACCTTGACCTTGTCTTCGTCCGTCGGGGTTGCACCCTGACCTTCGGTGATAACCTTATACTGAAGACCGCTCTGCGTGGTCACAACGCCTTCGGCAGTCTTGTTCTGAGCGAGGAATGCTTCGCCATCAGCCTTGTTCTTGGCGGCAGCGAGGCTATCCTTTCTTGCCTTTTCGGCCTGACGGTCAGCAGAAAGCTTGTTGAGAGTTTCCATGATGATGGAATCATTCATCAGGAACTTGGCGGAATCAGCATTGTAGCGTTCCTTGAAAGCCTGGATAAAGAGGTCCAAGTCGAGATCGATGGAATCGCGAGTCACGAGCTGGAAACGAGCCTGATTACCAAAATGAGCACCGAGAGCGTAGCTGTACTTGTCCTTTTCGGTTACAAGCGATGTCTTTTCAGCAGATGCAGATTTGCACGGTTCACAACCAGTCATAAGCATGGCAAGAGCGCCAGCTGCGATAAGCAATTTAGTCTTCATTTTTATCCTCTATGGAAAATTGACGTTCTTAAAATAGTAAAACATCTCAAGTAAAGCTTACAATAATTTTCTTTTTACCGTTACATTTAGTATATTTTCAGCTGAAAATTCAGCTATCAGGAGCAATATGTGCGGAATTGTCGGATATAACGGAAAAAATAGTGCACTCCCAGTCCTTGTCGAAGGACTCAAGAAAATGGAATACCGAGGCTATGACAGCTCAGGTGTTGCCGTCATCGAAAACGGAGTCATCAAAGTTGTCCGCGCTTCCGGAAAAATCAAGGCGCTCGAAGATAAATTAAAGGAAAATCCGGTCAAGGGAACAATCGGCATCGCCCACACGCGCTGGGCTACCCACGGCGCCCCGACCGAAGCAAACGCCCATCCGCACACTAGCTACAACGGCAAGATTTCGATTGTCCACAACGGCATCATCGAAAACTACGCAAGTCTCAAGGCCAAGCTCATTTCGGAAGGCATCGAATTCAAGTCCGAAACCGATACCGAAGTTGTGGCCCACCTGATTGCCCGCTATTACAATGGCGACTTGAAGTCCGCCGTACTCAAGGCCCTCAAGCAAGTTGAAGGAACGTTTGGCCTCGGCGTGATCTGCAGTGACGAACCGAATGTTTTGATTGGCGCCCGCCGCGGAAGCCCGCTCATTCTCGGCATCGGTAACGACGGCGATTTCTTTATCGCTAGTGACGTTTCGGCCATCATCAACCACACGCAAAAAGTCGTGTACCTCGACGACAACGACGTCGTTCAAATCAAGGACGGCGGCTACTCCATCGTCAACATGAGCAGCCACGAAGTGCAGCGCGAAGTCCAGGACGTGGAATTTGACGCAGACGCCGTGGCAAAGGGCGGATTCCCGCACTTTATGCTCAAGGAAATTTTCGAACAGCCCGAAGTGCTGCGCAATACGACCCGCGGACGCTTGCTTATTGCCGAAGGCAACGCCAAGCTCGCCGGCCTCGATACAAACATCAAGGAACTCCGCAACATCAACCGCATCATCATCACCGCCTGCGGCACAAGCTACTATGCAGGTATGGTCGGTGAATACATGATCGAAGACCTCGCCGGCGTTCCAGTCGAAGTCGAATACGCCTCGGAATTCCGCTACAGAAACCCGATTATCAAACCGGGAACACTCGTAATTGCCATCAGCCAGTCCGGCGAAACCGCAGACACGCTCGCCGCACTCCGCGAAGCCCAGCAAAAAGGCGCAACCGCCCTTGCCATCTGTAACGGTGTGGGCTCCACCATTGCCCGCACAAGTGACGGCGGCGTCTACCTGCATGCAGGCCCGGAAATCGGCGTGGCCAGCACCAAAGCATTCACAAGCCAGGTGACAGTCCTTGCGATGATCGCCCTTTTGCTCGGACGCCAACGCAGACTCAGCTTTGAAGCCGGTTCCGAAATCGTCAAGGACATCTTGGAACTCCCGGATCTCGTTTCCAAGACGCTCGAACTTTCGGACAGCATTGCAGAAATCGCAAAGACGCTCTGCAAGGCCAACAACTTCTTGTACCTCGGCCGTCACTTCTGCTACCCGGTCGCCATGGAAGGCGCCTTGAAGCTCAAAGAAATCAGCTACATCCACGCCGAAGGCTACCCCGCCGCCGAAATGAAGCACGGTCCGATCGCCCTCATCGACGAAAACATGCCGGTCGTGGTGATCGCCCCGAAGGATTCGCTCTTCGACAAGATCATCAGCAACATCCGCGAAATCAAGGCCCGCGGTGGCAAGGTTATCGCCGTCACGACAGAAGACTGCCACCCGCTCGACGAAATCGCAGACCACATCATCACGGTTCCGAAGACCCGCCCGATGCTCATGCCGATCGTCACCTGCATTCCGCTTCAGCTGCTCGCCTACCACATCGCCGTGTTGCGCGGAAACGACGTGGACCAGCCGAGAAACCTCGCCAAGAGCGTGACGGTGGAATAAGGCATTTTCGGATTCCAGAGTTATAAACGCACAAAGCCCCTCCCTGACGGGAGGGGCTTTTGTCACATTTAGAGAGGGATAGAGGGGGGAGGTTTGTATTTTGCCTCTAGAAAAGTTTCATCTTTTAGCCGCTTCAGTATCCGGATAAGCAACTAAATATGTTTCAATCAATCCATAAATATTATTAAATACGTCTTCTTTTGATGTAGTATTTTCAATAATATTATTATACAAGAACTCTAAACCACCAAGCATAATACTCGTAAAACGGGCCTCATCTTTTTCCGCTTTATCAGTTCCCTTAATTTTAAACGCTTTATCAACTCGTTCTTTAAGAGAAACACTTGACGCCTTATCATTCATCATAACGAGTTCGTATAGATATTCGATATCTTGCCCATATCGAATCATCTGCTCAGGATCAATTTTAGCAGGCTCTATTTTAGATTCATTATCGGGCATAACACTACATTCTTGCCAAAGCCCCAAAACAATGCTGATGTAGAATACATCTATATTCCTACATCCCGTCACCTCTGTAATTTTACGGACCATGTCGGCATGACAACCCTTTATTTGATATAGTTGATTAAATAAAGCCATATTTAGTCCTCCTCAACTGTTGTACATTGATACGACTTATCCGCAGGAACAAGTTTATAACACTTTCCAATTTTTTCTTGCATCCGTTCCTTTGCAATTTCACCATCCACATCTTTAATAAAAACAATAATTTGTTCTGAAACTTTAGGCAGAACATCACAAAGAGACTTTATTCGTTCTTTGTCTAAAACTGAAAAAGGAGCATCCAAAACAAGGGGGTACGCCTCCAACTGCATTTCAGATTTATCGTCTTTATTCGCCTTGATAACATCCAACAACCCCGAAAGAAAAGCAAATATAACTGATAAACCTTGGCCAGTAGAAAGTTCTTTCTTAGATGTTGTCGTAATATTATAATCATCGTCAATGCTAATTGTAAAATTAGCGTCATATATCTTCTTAAAAGCAGTTTGAACAGCCACTATAAGATTTTGTCTTTTTTTATGTTCATCTTTACTTAATTCCGTTTCAAAATCTTTTACAAGTCTTTCGGTTACATTTTTCCAAGCAAGTACTTTTCGGCCTTCTTCACTTGTTGCAAGTAAATCTTCGCGTTCTCGAGCCAAAATAATATTATCAGACTTAATATTAGAAATCAGTTTTTGATAATCAGTAATTTTGTTTTTTGACCGTTCTAGATCACTCATAGAAAGCCTAAGATTTCTTTCTATTTCAGATGTATCTTCTGCTTTAGCTAGTCGCTCATCTAAATCCTTAATTTCATCTTCTACAGTTTCAAGGTCTTCATAATACCCCATAACGCGTTCTTTTCTAGTTCTTAAATTGGAACATAAATCTTCAGCAAAACGCATCTTGTCAAAAGTAGTCCTTTTTACAGATGAGATAAGAGTCCCAATTGATTCTGGGGGAACAACATGTC
Source organism: Fibrobacter sp. (assembly GCA_045224895.1). GTDB lineage: Bacteria > Fibrobacterota > Fibrobacteria > Fibrobacterales > Fibrobacteraceae > Fibrobacter. The sequence continues at coordinate 2,656 of JBGVAT010000113.1, read as the reverse complement.
TCCATTTTTCAAGTAAATTAAATTCAGCATCTTCCTTTCTTATACATGTTCCGCATATACATTTTCCTCTTTTCTCAATCCAATCAATTAAATCTGCATGAAGTTTATCAGGAATGTCATCTGATTCAACATTTGAAGCATCTTTCAAATACATCAACATATTTTCCATATTATGCTTTGCGAAAAAATATGGTGATTTTCTAACAAAATCCTGTATTCCTTCTTTATACTCTCGATCAATAGATTTTTTTAGATTCTCGTATTTTGCGTTTTTCTCTTCACGTGTTTGTTGTAATTTCTTTGCTGATTCAACAGATTTTAATTGGTTTTTGTATTCTACAATCTTTTCAAGATGATAATCACGATTATTTTCTTCTTCTTTTAGTTGAACTTCAAAGGTTTTCAGGTTTGATTCATTTGCGCTAAGTTTAGAATTTAAAACATTCAATTTATTCTCAAAATCAAATAAACCTCCCGTAATACCAGATACTCCATAATTCCTGACAATTGACTTCAAGTGCTTTATTGCGTTCTTATAGTAATCAAGATCAAGCAATGTATTTACAGCATCACCAAAATCCTTTGATTTTCCCTTTTTTATATCATCAGACATCGCCTCTATTTTTTCGCCACTTAGGAAAAAATACTCCGACAATTCCTCCGGCAAAATTTCTTTGACAAAATCATCTTTTCGTTGTATTTCTTTTTGAAATCCATTTTCTATATAAAAGACACGAGATTGTGAGGAAATTAGGATTAGTTTATCATTCTTCTTTTGATAACAAGAATTTCGTCTTATTGTATAATCCTTTCCACCATGAGCCATTTCCAATGAAACCTCAGTTGAACACGAATCCCCATTTCTCAAAGTATCGATTTTCCGTTGGGACAAAATGTCTTCTGGCTTTTTAAAATCAGATTTTCCGTAAAGGCACCACCGAAAGGCTTGACAAAGCGTTGTTTTGCCAAACCCAGTTCCCCCAAGAATAAAAGTTATGTTTTTCTCTGGGTTCACAGAAAATTCAATTTCGTTCTCGTCATTATACTGCCGAAAATTTTTTATTACAATTTTCTTTATAAGCATAACTTTATTCCTTAGGTTTAACTGACCCTTGTATTAATTTTTTTATTCTAGCTTCCATTTCTTTGGAACTATATAATTTAGAGTGTTTATTTTCATGCTCCCACTTGGCGACTGTTGAGAATAAAATTTTGTATTCTTCTTCATTCATATATAAATTCCTCTTCGTTTGTAAAATTTACCGATCGGAAACATTTCTCTATTCGATCTATCAAAGACATAGTTCTTGATTTATTCAATGCAAGAGAACCAAATTCTTTCATTCTTGCCAACTCATTACGAATTAAAGCAGAATACATTTCATTTTCCGAAGAACCTTTTGCTAAAGCTATAGAAAAATCATATGGCAACATTACAAAATCGTATAGAACAGCTTTTATCTTACCACTGCACAGACGAAGAACACGTCCACGTCTTTGAATGTATTCTTTGGGATTTGTAGAACTTGCCAAAATAAAAGCCGTTTCAATCATAGGAATATTAACGCCTTCGTCCAAACATCTAATTGCAACAATCGCTTGCAAATGTTTTTCTTCGAATCGCTTTATTATAGACGAACGTTCTTCAGAACTTTCGTCTGCTGTAAATTTTGCAATGCTCATACCAAATTTTTCATAAAGTTTTAACGCAATCGTTTCAATCTGCCTAACATCATCTCGATTTCCCGAATCAAATTCTTGAATATCTTCGCTATATTTTGCAGCACCGCAGTAAATCAGAATATTATTTTCATTCTTATAAGGTTCAATTCTCTTTATAAGTTCTGTAAGTTTATTTTTGGCGCCCGCAATTAGTCTAGAACGCGCAATAGCCAACTTCTTTCCATATTCAGACAAACATTTTTCATGTGTTTTTGGAGATATTCGAATTTCTCCCGTCATCTGCTTCGTGAGTTCCACATACGACTCACGCTCTTCTGAATCCAGCAAAACGACAACCGGAATATAATCATAAGGAACTAAGTATCCTGCGTCTATAGCCTCTTTCAACCCGTATTCTATACATTTTTCTCCAAAATAGGAATGAAGAAATTCCGTACCAATTTCGTCCATATGACGATCTATTGTCGCAGACAGCGCCAATTTGTACGCAAAATTCATTCTTTCAAGATATTTTATGGCATTTTGTGCGCCTAAATTATGAGCTTCATCAGCAATTAAAAGAATTGGCTTTCTATTTTTCCCCAAAACACCTTGAACAAAATCACTTTTAAACGTGGCAATGGTAGACACCAAGCAAAAGAAGCCTCGCTCGTTATCACAAAAATTTCTTTTATCAACAGCCCTTTTTAATTTTTCCTTCCAGCCTTTTTGTGGAGAAGATCCAAACGCAACTATTGGCTTTATATTGAACTTTTCTATATCTTCAAGCCATTGCATGACAAGATGAATATATGGACAAAGGATAACAACACTCAAATTTCCGTTTTTGCGTTTTCTCAAACAATCAAGAGAGAATAGTGCCGTAAGAGTCTTGCCCGTTCCCGTCGCCATATCATAAATACCGCAACACCCTTTCGCCATCCAGCTATTGATAGCTTTCTTCTGATATTCACGAAGCATATCAAAGGAAATA
>JBGVAT010000112.1:0-6384 GCA_045224895.1 Fibrobacter sp. | reverse complement strand
GTATCGTTCACCTTTGATGACAGCGAAATTTCCCAGCTGAACAATCTTGGAGATTACTTCGAAAAGAACCAGGACATCAAGGTGACGTTCTTCATGACAGGCGGCATGAATGCCGGAAACCAGTCGAAGTACTTCCCGATGGCCGCAAAGGGACACGAAATCGGCAACCATTCCAAAACGCACAGCGACTTGACTAAATCCAATGACTTGAAAGGCGAAATCACCGATTACAAGTACACTCTGGAAAGTAAGGGCGACTTCGAGGTCGTTTCGTTCGCAACGCCTTACTGCTATTACAACGATGCCGTGGAAGCCGAAATCGCGAAGGCTCACATTGTCAATCGCAACTGCCAAGGCGCCACCAAGTACAAGTGGAACGAAGAACCCGTTTGGGAACGCATCAGTTCGGACTGCTATCAGGGCAATACGCAGCAATCCAAAGGCAATATGAGCGAAGCCAAAAAGTTGAACGCCTGGACAGTGCAGCTGAACCACGGCGTGGACGGCGCTGGTTTTGGTTACGGCATCACCCCATCAGATATGATTTCCATTATGGACGAAGCCAAGGCGCAAGGTTTGTGGCGCGCCCCGATGGGCCGTGTGGCCGCCTACTACCGCGCACACTTCGTGATTGACAAAGCAACCTCGACAAGCATCGATGGCGGTTTCAAAGTCACCTGGGAATCTCCCCATCCGGCTATGCCCAAGAGCGTTCCTCTCCGCGTGAAAATCGAAGGTGCCGACGGCAAGACTGTAAAGCAGAAAGGCAAGGAAATCAAGGCCGAATCCGACGGTTCCTTTGTCATTGAATTCATGGATTTGGAATTGGAAGTAGTTGGCGCCGCCGCTCCAGAATCAAGCAGCAGTGAAGAAACGCAGTCCAGCAGCAGCGAAGCCTCATCAAGCTCCACCACTGCCATTGCCCCAAAATTACAATGGGTAAGCCAGGAACCGACAACCTTTGCCGTGTTCTCCGCTACAGGCGTATTGGTAAAATCCTTCGAAGCTCCCCCGCAATCTGCGGAAGGATCCTTCAAGGCCTTGCAAATTCCGCACGGCACTTACTATCTCAAAAATCTGAAGTCCAGCTACATCAAGAAAATCGCAAAGTAACCGCAGTTCAAAAAAGACACAACAAACAAATCCTCCAAAAAGTCGTCCGCACTGTTGGGCGACTTTTGTCATATCAAATCCAATTAAGCTATCTTCACAATTTGCCAATAACCATTTTTTCGGGCTCCTTTTCTTTCAATGAGTTTTTTCTGTTTTAACTGAGCGAATATACGTTCTGCCTGTCTTACGGTTATCGCTAATTTTTCTGCCACTTCTTTTGCAGATATATTGGCGTTTTCAGAAATCATTTTAATTACACTCTGCTCGTTTATACCGACATTTATACCGACATTTATACCGACATTTTCTTGGACATTTGTCGTTTTTTCATCAATTAGGGCACTTTTCAGAGCCTTAAAGAAAATCCGAACCCCATTTCCTAGGATTTCATATCTAGGCAATTCGGCGCCAAGCTCTTTACAGGCGTCACAGATTTTTTCAACACCTCGTCCCCAGTTTTCAATATACCCGGCACGATAAAAGACATTCGCAATATTAGGGTTGTAGGGGTTGGATTGGTGCGCTTTCATAAGCGTTTCGGCAGTCCACCCTTCTGGCAAAAAACATTGGTTGCTTATGATAATCGTTTCATTTTCCACACGGATTTGAATAGGCGTTCCGAACATGTAGCAGTTATGGATTATCGCATTATAGACAGCCTCACGGATGGCTACACGGGCATAAGGATATGTTTCCACACGACGATCGTGCTCATATGTAATTTTCGCCTTGAGATATTTCAAGAATATTAAATCGATAACCTTATCGGCAATTTTAATAAGAGAATCTTCAATCGTATCTTGATACTGCAAGTCAACGGCATTGGTAAACCGACCAATCTTCACATAACTGCCATTTTGGATTACGCTAGGATCGCTATAGAAAAGCATCACGGCCGAACGTTTAAGTTTCCCGTCAGACATAAGATGAAATTTCTCCAACAATTCCTCATTGGAAATGTCCAAGTCTTCAGGACTCATACGATTGCTCTTAAGCGCCTCGCGCCTAAAAATTTTGAAACTTTCAGCATCCAAATCATCGACACCGATGCCCTCGACAACGGCATCTTCCCAACGAACGCCCATTTTCCTCATGATAAAATCAGATAGAGCTATTCCCGTCAACTGTTGTTTAGTCGCTCCACTCCTATAATGAAACTCCCCGTGATAACTTACAGGGAAGGAACTCGGATTAACAACGACTTCGATGTATTCCAAACCTCCCCGTTCTCGTTTATTTATTTCGGTAACAATGCCAAGACATGTTTGAATTTTATTTGGGATATCTTCTAAAAGTTTTTTGATATTTGAAACACCACAGACTTTCCCATTATCATCGATGCCGATATACAGTTTGCCACCCTGCGCATTGGCAAAACCACATATCCACTTGAGATATTCATCTCGCCACGACGATTTGTATTCGACATTTTGGTTTTCTGGCATAGGAACTCCTTGAAAAAAAAGAAAAACATTTGATAATTATCAAATGCCTTCCGGAGCCTACACTATTAGGAACCGCAGCAGAAATGTAGATTATGTACTAATATTGGCAAGGGGCGTAACGAAATTTTACATGAGCGTTGCATGCGCTGAAGAACTCTTCCTTTTTCCAACTATTTTATTTGCTTTTTAGTTGGAAATGAAAGCCTCCTTTAACTCCTTTTACCGACATCGAGGTCAAAAATTTTGGCCTCGACAATATCAAAATCCTTTTTTTTCATGTCATTGCGAGCTTAGCGAAGTAATCTCTATTCCGCATATTTATATATTTCACTATGACATAGCCCTGCACCTTGTGGTGTAGGGCGCATAGAAATTTGAGATTCGTCTCTTATTCTTGTTGCGGAAAAACGACCAAAATTTTCAACACTCAGGAATAAGACGAGCGCTCACGCCCTATCGGGCGTGGGTCGTTTGTGCTTATTGAGTGTTTTGGTTTCTTGGTCGTTACCACCGCAACAGTAAGCCTACGACTCCACGCCTTTTTTGTTATCTGCAGAATGGCTATAGCCAAGGACTAGGATAAGGACGAATTACCAACTTACCTAAGGGACCTTGTCGATGGCGAAGAAAGAAGTTAAAACGGATTTATGGGTGCACGATCTTCTTAATGAAGCGGGTATAGTCCATGATGCCCAAGGAAGTGAAATTGTCGAAATCAATAACGCTTTGAAAACGGCTTCGAAAAGTGGGACGGGGAATGTCGGATTCCCTGAATATGTCGGCGTAGTGAAGGACTTCTTAATAGTCATTGAAGACAAAGCATCAATCCAAGACCACGAAAAGCGAGACAACGACGGTCTTTTGGCAATGGATGTTAAGTCCATCAAAAAATATGCAATGAATGGCGCATTCTTTTATGGTAGACACCTAATTAGGAATACGACATACAAGAAGGTTTTTGCAATTGGTGTATCAGGAACTTCGAAAAAACATCGGATTACTCCCATATTTATCGATGACCGATGCAATGTATTTTATTTAGATGATGTGGAATCGTTTATTTCATTCAGTGAAAATAATATCGACGAGTTTTATCTGCGCGATGTCCTCAAAGAAGATACTGATAGAGAAAAAGAACTTGCCGAAATATTAGCCGATGCAAAAGAACTACACGAACATCTGCGAAATTACGGCAACATGAAGGATGAGGAAAAACCGCTTGTCGTTTCGGGAATTCTTCTTGCCTTGCGAGAACGAGATAACAGAAACTTTAGCATTGATTCGCTTACTGGTGAATCGGGCTTGCACTCCATTACGGATGGTCAAAAAATTTACAACGCAATAGAATCTAGTTTCAAAAGAACGGACCTTTCACCCATTACCAAGATTGACAAGATTCTTTCTCAATTTAGCATCATTAAGGATAGCACTAAACTAAATGAGGTGAACCAATTTCTTGGCGAAACGCCATTGAAATTCTTCGCAAAATTTTTGGATGAAAAACTATACAAATCTATTAAGTTCAGTAAATCGACCGAAGATTTTTTAGGAAGGTTCTATGGCGAATTTATGCACTACTCGGGCGGTAGCGGACAAACATTAGGGATTGTTCTTACCCCAAAGCATATTACGGAACTTTTCTGTGAACTACTTGATCTTAAAAAGAGTGATCGTGTATTTGATAGTTGTTGCGGAACAGGAGGATTCCTTGTTGCTGCTCTTCATACAATGCTTTCCAAGACAAATGTAGAAGCGGAAAAGAAGTCTATTCGTAAAAATCAACTTTATGGCATTGAGCAGCGTTCGGATATGTTCACCATAGCAACAACGAATATGATTTTGCGTGGTGACGGCAAGAGCAATCTGCAGTGTGATGATTTTTTGCAAAAGAATCCAAAGGAATTGCAATCAAGTATTCGCGCCACTGTAGGTATGATGAATCCTCCTTATAGTCAAGGGAGTAAGATTAATCCAGAGCAATACGAGATTGCTTTTACGGAACATCTTTTAGATTCTTTATTGCCAGGAGGACGGTGCGCAGTTATTGTTCCTCAAAGTTCGATGACAGGAAAATCAAAAGAAGAATTGGATATAAAACGAAATATTCTAAACAAACATACGCTTGAAGGCGTCGTTATGTTGCAAAAAGACACCTTCTATGGTGTGGGCACGATACCTTGTATAGCAATTTTCACCGCAGGAGAACCTCATCCGAAAGAAAAGATATGCAAGTTCATCAACTTTGAAGATGACGGTTACAAGGTTTCTCCCCACATAGGACTTTTAGAAACCGAGCCTGCAAAAGACAAAAGGCAACATTTGCTAGATGTGTGGTTTGATAGAATAGACGCAGAAAACAAGTTCTGCGTCAAATCAGCCATTACTGCAGAAGATGAATGGCTACATAGCTTCTATTATTTTAATGATGAAATTCCCTCTGAAGATAGTTTTGATAAGGTTGTTGGGGATTACCTGTCTTTTGAATTTGCGATGATTATGCAAGGACGAAAGTATTTGTTTGAGGGATGTGATAAGCAGATTGCGAAATATAATGAAGTGCCAAAATTAGAAGAAAAGGGGTGGAATGCATTTAGGTTGACTGATGTTTTTAAAATTTATCCTGGAAAAAGATTAACTGTTTCGGATATGAAAATGGGAATAACACCCTTTATTGGTGCATCGGATTCAAATAATGGTATAACAAATTTTATTTCAAATCGAAATGCCTCTTTTGACAGGAATGTTCTTGGTGTAAATTACAATGGTAGTGTTGTTGAGAATTTTTACCATCCCTACGAATGTTTGTTTTCTGACGATGTAAAACGATTCCACCTAAAAAATTGGAAAGATGGCAAATTCATTCTCTTGTTTATGAAAGGGATCGTTTTGCAACAGAAATCTAAATTTTTGTATGCTTATAAATTCAACGAAAAAAGAATGAAAAACCAAAGCATTATGCTTCCGATAGATGATAATGGTAAACCAGACTATCCCTACATGGAACAGTACATCAAGAACCTATTCTATAAAAAAGCTAAAGAATATCTTGATTTTAAGGCTTAATAACTTGATATGGATCTCAAAACAGCTTTACCCTTCATTCTTGATTACTACGACCGCGAAGTCTCGCAGATGATTAGCCAGAAGTATGGCTATTCTGCTATGGACGCATACAAAAAGTTCATATTTTCGAAGACATACGAGATGCTTTGCAATCCTGAACTCCAAATGTGGGATTTCAGTTGCTTTGGAATTTTTGACATGTGGGAAGCTGAGCAAAGAACGGGGGATCCTCGCAATTCCATTTACATCCAGAGGTGCTGACGGCTAAAGAAATGGATTTTTTCAGGAAGTATTGCAAAATACATTTGAAAACTTAGACAAACTACTTACATAGAAAGCCCGGGGCGTTGCGGGGCTGGCGTCTGAGGCCCCGCTCGAAGGGGTAGCGAGCAACGCAGTGCGAGCGAGGGGAAGGCGTTCCCCTCCTCCCCTATTTTTCAAGACTTCACTGGATCCTGCTCCTACGAACCTAATTCAACTAAGGCTCTAAAGAGCCTAGTTTCATATATCGACTTCGGCGCATTGCGCCTTCGCTCAGGATGACGAGATTGACGCATTCCCCTCCCACCCTATAAAACGCATAGATTGCTTCGCTACGCTCGCAATGACGTTTTTCGGAACATCCCAATCGTTTTAGAGGTATTTTCACCTTCTACCTCCTACCTTCCACCACCCACTTTTACTAAATTTGGCGCATTATGGAAATGGAAACTCGTTATAATCCGAAAATTGTAGAAGACCGTTGGCACGACCAATGGAACAA
>JBGVAT010000111.1:0-19157 GCA_045224895.1 Fibrobacter sp. | reverse complement strand
AAACGCGGTTAAAGCGGGTTAAAGATGAGCGAAAATTACAAATACGGATTTGTCACTGATATTGAAAACGAAGCCTTCGAAAAAGGTCTTAACGAGGATATCATCCGCAGGGCGTCAGCGCTCCGTGGCGAACCGCAGTTTATGCTCGATTTTCGCTTGAGAGCCTACGAAAAGCTCAAGACGATGGAACAGCCCAACTGGGGCGAGCTCCACTTCAATCCCGTTGACTTGCAGGACATCGTCTATTACTCCGCTCCGAAGACCAAGAAGAGCCACGAAAAAATCGAAGACGTGGACCCGGAACTCTTGGCAACCTTTGAAAAGCTAGGCATCCCGCTCGACGAACAGAAGCGACTCGCAAACGTGGCCGTCGATGCCGTATTCGATTCCGTCAGCATTTACACAAGTCACAAGAAGAAGCTCATGGAAATGGGCATCATCTTCTGCTCCATCAGCGATGCCATCAAGGAATACCCGGAACTCATCGAGGAATATCTGGGTAGCGTGGTCCCCGCTGGCGACAACTACTTTGCAGCCCTTAACAGCGCAGTCTTTGGCGACGGCAGCTTCGTCTACATTCCGCCTGGAGTCAAGTGCCCGATGGACCTTTCCACCTACTTCCGCATCAACAACAAGGAAGCAGGCCAGTTCGAACGCACGTTGATCATCGCCGATGACGACGCAAGCGTAAGCTACCTCGAAGGCTGCACCGCTCCGGAATATTCGAGCAAGCAGCTCCACAGCGCCATCGTGGAACTCGTAGCCAAGGATAACGCCAAAATCAAGTATTCCACCGTGCAGAACTGGTACGCCGGCGACCGCGAAACGGGCGCAGGTGGCGTGTACAACTTCGTCACAAAGCGCGGCAAGTGCCTGGGCAAGAACAGCCGCATCAGCTGGACGCAGGTCGAAACGGGGTCTGCCATCACGTGGAAGTACCCGAGCTGCATCTTGCAGGGCGACAATTCCGTCGGTGAATTCTACAGCGTGGCCCTCACGAACGGCCACATGCAGGCCGACACCGGCACGAAGATGATCCACATCGGCAAGAACACCAAGAGCACGATCATCTCCAAGGGCATCAGCGCGGACTACTCCAGTAACGCCTACCGTGGCGAAGTGAGCATCCGCAAGTCCGCAACAGGCGCACGCAACTACACCCAGTGCGACAGCATGCTTGTTGGCACCAAGAGCGCAGCCCATACGTTCCCCTACATCACGGTCGCAAACGCAAGCGCCCAGACCGAACACGAAGCAACGACCAGCCGCATCAGCGAAGACCAGCTGTTCTACTTCGAGAGCCGCGGCATCAAGCGCGAAGACGCAATACAGGCGATGGTGGGCGGATTCTGCAAGGACGTGTTCAAGGAACTCCCGGGCGAATTTGCCACCGAAGCACGCCAGCTCCTCACCCTCAAGCTCGAACACAGCGTCGGTTAACAGCCCTAAAAACTGTAGACATTTTATTCAAAAAAGGAAAGGGCCGGAAATATTAGTTTCCGACCCTTATTGGTGTATATGGAGTACTTTATATATAGCTTTTTTTACGTTGTAAAACCACCTTTTTCGGTAGATAATACAAAAAAAATTAAGCTATCCACATAAATTCATTTACACATAAAAGCACCATTGTACAAAATAGTATGCAACAAAACGCTGACTTTCTATAAAACAAAAAGTCAACCATCCTAACACGAGAAAATTCGACGCTATTTAGCGAGCGACAATTTGATTCTTGATTTTCTCGGAAATTTCGACGCCACCTATCACGGCGATGCACTTCAGTGCAAATTCTTCAGCCGTACCCGGGCCACGGCTCGTCACGATGTTTCCATCAACAACGACGCGATCCTCGGAAAACTCACGGCAAACAAGTTCAGCTTCGCATCCTGGATAGCAAGTCACCTTTCGATCAATAAGGATCCTGGCCTTGCTCAACACAAGAGGAGCCGCACAAATGGCAAGCACCCACTTATTGTCGTCATTCAGGCTGCAAATCGTATTTTCAACAGCGGCACTGGCCTTGAGGTTCTGGACTCCAACACCACCACCCGGTAAAAATACGGCATCAAAATCTGTAGGTTCCAGTTTACCCAGAGCAATATCGGATTGGATATTGACCCCATGCGCACCTTTAACAAGAGATTCTCCGGAAACCGAGGCGACAGTCACTTTAAAACCTGCACGTCGCCACAAATCCACTGGAACAACGAATTCCGTTTCTTCAAAACCGTCTGCCAGCAAAACGAGAATCTGCATATAACCTCCAAAACTTTTTATAGTTATTATAGCTTTTTTCTTAGCCATCTGCAAACATTTTATACAAAAGGCACCATAAAGTTGTTCCTAAACTAAAAAAAGGCTTCGGCACCCCATTTTTTTACCGTTTTTTGTTGAAATCGTCGTTTTAATAATTTGGGCCTATGGCAGGTTCCTGGTGAAATTCTATATTTGGGGTCATGAATTTTAAAGACAGGATTATCCGTGCGACTGGCAAAAAAACGCCTTTCCGCCTTATCGTGGTTGACTTGACCTCGACCATGAACGAAATTGGACGGCATCACGATGCAAAGGGCTTTGCCCTCAAGATGCTCGCCGAAAACTCCATTGCAAGCATTTTCCTGAGCGCAGGTCTCAAGTTTGCAGGGACCGTTTCTTTCACTTCTTCGTTTGGTGGTGAAATCACTAAGATCCAGTCCGATTCTACACCGATGGGTCTTGTCCGCGCCATGATTCCGCAGGCCGAAATCCAGGCCGTAGGCGCCAACGAACCCGCCCTCATTCCGCAGCACGTCAGCGTCGTGAAACTGAACGAGCAGGGCAAGCGCGTCCACGAAAGCATTATCGAAGCCCCGTCCGTTTCTATGGGCCAGAACCTTGCCATGTACCTTTTGCAGTCCGAACAGATCCGTTCTGCAGTGGGAATCGAAGCTAGCTTCAACCAGCAGGATCCGAGCAAGCTGGACTACGCCGCTGGATTCTATATCGAAGCCTTCCCGGACCTCGAAGACAAGGACATCAACTTGATCGAAGTGATCGTCCAGAATCTTCCGAAATTCCGCGACATGTACAAGGCAGACAAGGGTTTCGACCTCGACGAACTTCTGGACCAGCTCCGTGGCCCTTACGACATTGAAATCGTACGCGAAATCGACCCGAAGCCCTACTGCCCCTGCAGCAAGGACCGTATGCTCGCGACCCTCGCAACGCTTCCAACAAAGGACCTGCAAGAACTCTACAGCGAAAACAAGGACCTGAATGTAGTCTGCGACTTCTGCCGTACAAGCTACACGATTACGCCAAACGAATTGAACGATATTTTAAAGGATAGAGCATAAAATGTTTACTAAACAATGCGTTGTCACTCTTGACTTGGAAGGCGTCCTCGCCCCTGAAATCTGGATTGCAGTAGCCGAAAAGACAGGCATCAAGGACCTCCGCCTCACCACGCGCGACATTCCTGACTACGATGTGCTCATGAAGGGACGCATCAAGATTCTCGAACGCGAAAACATCAAGCTCTCTGACATCCAGAACGTGATTGCAAACTTGGGACTTCTCGATGGCGCAAGACAGTTCATGGACACGCTCCGCGACGAAGCGCAGGTGATCATCCTTTCGGATACGTTCCAGGAATTCGCCTACCCCATTATGAAGAACCTCGGCTTCCCGACGATTTTCTGCCACAACCTGATTGTCGAAAATGATATGATCAAGGGTTACCACTTGCGCATGAGCGACCAGAAGACGAAGGTCGTGAAGCACTTGCAGGAACTCAACTTCAAGGTGTTCGCCTCGGGTGACTCGTTCAACGATACGGGTATGCTCAAGCAGGCCGACAAGGGCTGCTTCTTCTGCGCTCCGGATTCCATCGTCGCACAGTTCCCGCAACTCGAAGCTACAAAGACCTACGCAGAACTTTTGGACAAGTTCCACAAGTTCCAGGATTCATTATAAATTAGTAGACAGTAGACAGTCGGAAGTAGACAGATTACTGTTTATACAGAAAGAGCCTCGCGGTTGCGAGGCCTTTTTTTATGAGTTCTGCGATGTTCAATCGACCAGCAAGCCGAAGCATTACTTCAAGCTAGGTGTTTCCCAGTCAATCCATTCGGACTTTTTGAAGTCGATAGTCTGAGTATTCTTGGAGTAGTCAATCTTGCCCGTCTTGGCATCCTTGCCGAGCAAGAACTTGTTGATAAAGTCCTTGACTTCGTCAAATTGGCCGTTCGGAAGGGAGCAATGGCTATGTCCGCCTTCTTGACTGTAAGTGTAGTTTTCGCTCACGCCAAGAGCGTCGAAGACTTCCTTGGAAGCTTGTCCGCAATAGTTCGACGGTACTTCGCCAAGCCATTCCTGACCGGCATTGTCAATCACGAGGAGCGCACGCGGAGCCACCATGCTCACGAGCATGTGCTGGTCGAACGGGAGCGTGTTTTCCTTGCCATCGTAGTTTTTGAAGGACGAAATCATCCACTTGCCTTCGGTGCCGGCACTGCTAAGGCCCTGCACGAACTGTTTGCCCTTCTGCTTGTTGACCTGGGCACCCACGCGCCACAGCGAGGCGCCTCCGGAGCCCGATTCCTGCGGAATCGTGAGCGCGATGCGTTCGTCGAACGCGCCCACGGCAAGCGTTCCCTTGCCCCAGCGAGAACAACCCGTCATAGCAAGATGCTTGACATCGATACCCGCTTCCGGAGTCTTTTCGAGAGCGTCGATAATGCGGCTCACGCCCCAAGCCCAAGCAATGATGGTACCCTGACCACCGTTATAAAGCTGGAAGAACATACCGCCACCGCTTTCAGGGGCGACATCATCCGGGTTGAAAGTAATCATCGCGATATCGAGGCCGTCCGTTGCCTTGCCGAGGCTTCCGCAACCACCGCCCATCATACCGCCACCAAAGCCGATAAGCGCCGGCTTCGGCTTGTCCTTGGTACCTGCGTTGCTGATTTTCACAGAGAACTTGCCGGACTTGCCCTTGTCCGTCACGCTGATCGTGAGCGTTCCGTTAGAATAGCTACCTTCGACCTTTTCGGGATTGCGCGGCTTTGTACCGAACATGAGCTTTTCGTACATGGCGCCGATTTCTTCACGGCGGCATTTCCAGTCGGCCTTCGAAGAAATTCTGGTACCATCAAGCTTTTTGAACGGGTCCGGAAGCTTTGCGTTGTTCACGCTCGACGGAATGTCGCCAATCTGGCATTCGCTACGGTGGTCTTCGACAAATGACGGCGATTCCTGCGGAGGCGGAGTTTCGCTGCTGCTAGATTCTTCGACAGCGCTAGAGGCCGCACTGGAGGCTGATTCAGCACTGCTCGTGGCGCTACTTCCGGCAACAGAACTCGACGAAGAAGAAGGTTCTGGCGGATTGCCACTTGACACACCTTCGATAGCACTGCTAGACGATTCCGAAGCATCACCATTCGGATTTCCGCCTGCCGTACCGCCTTCGACAGAGCTTGACGACTCACCGATAGCGAAATATGAACTTGAACACAAGACTTCGTTTGCGATATCCTCAAAACTGCTAGAGCTTTGCGGCAAATAAGTCTGCACAAGACATTCTGGTGTGGAACAATCTGCGGCTGAAGACGGGCTGTCCTCACCACAGGCCAATAAACCAAAGGCTACTCCTGCCATTGGCACTAAATACATCCAATTTTTCATTTTTTACCAACCCCATTTTTGGCTGGGAATTCAGCCAAATGGTACTAATAACTTAATTTTTTATTGCAAACTATAAAAAGAAATTTTCATTTACAAAAGATTTTCCGTTGTCAAGCATAACAACGAATCACAACAAAAAATTTTTCCTTTTTAGCCTTTTTTCTAAAAAAATTTGATTTTCCAGCTTATTTTTGGCATATTTTAAAAGAACAACATGTATAGGTCTAAAATTATTAGATAAATTGGGAGTAATGGATCAGGCTAATTTTACAACAAACCAAGAGCATATCATCAGTGTGCTCCTTAAGAAGAATCCCAAGCTCGACGAAGGGATCCTTAGAAAAGCCATAGCCTTTATTGCCGACGCCCACGATGGTCAATACCGCAAGAGCGGCATGCCCTACACAGAACATCCCTACGAAGTGGCAAAGATTCTTGCCGACTTGAAACAGGACCAGGCAACGGTACTGGCAGGCTTACTGCACGACGTCGTCGAAGACACGTCCCATACACTCAGCGAAATTTCGGAACTTTTTGGCGAAGATACCGCCTTCATGGTCGACGCAGTCACAAAAATCACTGCCGTCCAAGAAGCAAGCAAGACCGCACAGAAGGCAAGTACCTACCGCAAGCTCATTACCGCAATGGCCAAGGACCCGCGGGTCATCATGATCAAAATCGCAGACCGCATCCACAACATGCGCACCATGCGATACATGAAGCCCGAAAAGCGAAAGATCATTGCGCAAGAAACGCTCGATATTTATGTACCCCTTACTCATAGGTTCGGTCTATACAAGCTCAAGACAGAACTCGAAGACTTGAGCTTCAAGTACGTGAACCCCGACGAATACCAGAAGCTCGTCGATGCGCTTATCGAGAACAAGGAAAAGCGCGAAAAATACGTGCAGTCCGTGATCGGCCCTCTGCAAATCAAGATGGCGCTCGAAGACTTTGACTGCACAATCCAGGGACGCACCAAGAACATTTACAGCATCTACAACAAGATGCTCGCCCGCGGTTGCGGTTTCGAAGACATCTTCGACATTTTCGCCATCCGCATCATCGTCGAGACGATCCCAGAATGCTACCTCGCCCTCGGTTACGTTCACAACCTGTGGACTCCGTTGCAGAGCCGCTTCAAGGACTACATCGCGACCCCGAAGCCGAACCTTTACCAGAGTATCCACACAACAGTCATCGGTCCCGAAAACAAGATGGTCGAAGTCCAGATCCGCACCAAGGACATGGACCTCACCGCCGAAAAGGGATTTGCCGCCCACTGGGCCTACAAGATGGAAACGCAGCACGAAGGCGAAGAACTCGCCTGGCTCGACCACATGGTCAAGCTGCAATCCGAAATCTCGGACTCCAAGGAATACCTCGACTTCTTGAAGGTGGACCTGAAGCCCGAAGGCATGACCGTATTCACCCCGAAGGGTGCATCCGTGGAACTCCCCGAAGGAGCTATCGTCCTGGACTTTGCATTTGCCGTCCACACGGAACTCGGACTCCACTGCATTGGCGCCCGCATTAACGACAAGGTCGTAAGCCTTGACGAACCGGTACCGCATGGCGCTACCATCCAGATTCTAAAGAGCCCGAACCAGGAACCGAGCCCGGAATGGCTCGAAATGGTCAAGACCATCAAGGCGAAGCAGGAACTCCGCAAGTGGATGAAGACAAGCATCATCACGCAGTCCCGCAGCCTCGGTAAGGAAATCTGGGACCGCGAACTACGCTTGCAGAAAATCGAAAAGGACAAGCGTCCCAAGGAAGAGGACATCCTCAGTTACTTTGGAAAGACGAGCCTCAATGAGTTCTTTGAACGTCTGGGCCAGGGCGAACTACCTCTCCAGGACATCCACCGATTCCTGAACGGCGGAAATTCTGTTTCCAAGGAAACGACAGCTCTCCGCTTCTATCCGAACTTCGGCAAGGACAAGAACAACTTTATTGACGAAATGCCTTTGATGATTGGCCAGGAGACCAGTCTCCTCATCCATTTCGCAAGCTGCTGCGGCCCGGTGCCCGGCGACAAGATTATAGGCGTGATGCGCCCGCAAATCGGTATCGAAGTCCACAAGTGCGATTGCCCGTGTCTCAAGGACTTCCCGGAAAGCCAGCACCTGCCGGTGGACTGGAGTGCCGATGTCACGAAGCCGTTTACGACGCATCTCACCATCGAAACAGACAACAGAAAGAATCTGCCTCTCAGCATTTTGATGGTCTTGAAAGACGAGAACCTGGCGCTTGACAGGTTGAGCATTGCCAGTGCCCAATACACAGGACGCATCCGTATGGAATTCAAGGCGTTCCGCAAGGACCAGGTCGATGCCATCGTGACAAAGATCAGGCAGGTCGAAGGCGTCAGGGGAGTTGAAAAAGCATGATAGCGTCCTTACATCATTGCGATTACACACAAAAAAACCGTGCATTCAACTGCCGTATGCGTAACCGCTATTACGAAGAAGTCTATTACGCTTTCCGCGCACTTTGTCCGAACGACTTTATCGAGGGCGAATCCACCCCCGAAAAAAACAATGCCTGGTACCAGCATTTGAGCAAGGACATCAACCGTTACGAACGGCTTTTGATGACTTGTCTTGAATACGCCCAGGCGGCCATTTTTTATGGCAAGGCCGAGAATTCTTCGCTATATTCCAAGGACAAACGTTGGGGTATTCTGCAAGAAGAAATCTTCCTCGTCCACTTTTTGCAGGAGCTTCTCTCCACGACGCGTTACGTTATTGCAAGAATCGAAACCGACAGGGTCTTGCAGCAGTGGAGTGGCGCCATGCAGGGAATGAAGTCCAGTCCGGTGGTTTACGGCTTCGTGAGCGACATTCAGGGGAAACTGAATACGATGAACGCAGGCACCATCGACGAATTCAAGGACTTGATGAAACACGTCCTAGAACGATTCCAAATTGGCAACACGCTCTTTGGAACCGTCCAAGACTTGCAGAACTTTTATTAGACGAAAGACTAAAGACGAGAGACGAAAGATATGTCTGAATATATCATTCTATCCATATTTCTTTTTCTGGGTGCGTTTATCGCGGCGGCGGCAACCGTCACAGGCCTATTGCTAGGCTACCGCACCAAGAAGACAAAGAACAAGATGGCTCCATACGAATGCGGTATGGAAACCATCGGTAACGCAAGAATTCAGTTCAAAGTGGGCTATTACCTGTTTGCCCTCCTGTTCCTCGTATTTGACATCGAAGCGCTGTTCCTCTTCCCCGTCATGATGAACTTCAAGGAAATCATGGCTGGCCATACGGCACTTTCACCTTCGATTGTCATTATTGATCTTGTCATCTTCATTGCGATTCTCGTTTCAGGACTTGCTTACGCCTGGAAGAAAGGAATTCTCAAATGGGAATAATTAATTTAGCTCCAAAGATTCTCGACCCGATTCCCGGTGGAAAATACGTCGTCAACGCTATTGACTACGTCGTCAACTGGGCTCGTGCTAATTCTATTTGGCCGCTTACATACGGTACAAGTTGTTGCGCCATCGAAATGATGTCGAGTTCCATGGCTCGTTACGATATCGCACGCTTTGGCTCCGAAGTGTTCCGCTCGTCCCCGCGACAGGCGGACTTGTTTATTTTGGCAGGAACGATCACCCGCCGTATGGCACCCGCCATCCAGATGCTCTGGGAACAGATTCCGGGGCCGAAATACGTGATCGCCATGGGCGCCTGCACAATTAGCGGCGGCCCGTTCATCTACGACAACTATTCTGTTGTGCGTGGCGCACAGAACCTGATTCCGGTCGACGTGTTCGTCCCGGGTTGCCCGCCGCGCCCCGAAGCACTGTTCCACGGACTTTTGACACTCCGCGACAAGATTTTGCACGAAACTTGCCGTAATCCTTGGCACGAAGGTGAACCCAAGGACGTCTCGACGATGGACCGCTACCGCGAAGCCGCAAAGACTTGGGCAGCCCTCGAAGAAATGAAGGACGAAGAAATGGCCGAAGCCCGCGCCAAGTTCAAGGAAGAAAATCCGGACTACAAGAGCGCCTTCAAGCCGATTCGCGTCAAGAAGCCCGACTTCCCGGAAGTCGAACGCGTGCCGTTCAAGCGCCTGGGCCTTACGCAGCAGGAACTTTTCGCAAAGCTCCGCGCCAAGTTCCCGAATGTGACCGTGCATACCCGCGGCGAAGACACTCCAGAAGATGTCGTTGCCAAATTGCCGGCAGACTGCCCGCTCGAAGTCATGCTCGAAAAGGAAGACTATCTGAATGTCGTCGAATTCGTCAAGAACGATCCTGAATTCAAGATGAACTATCTGATTGACGTGACTGCGATTGACTACGATGACCACTTTGATATGGTGACGATGCTTAGAAGCCTCGAAATCGGACACAAGATTTTCCTCTGCGTGCAGCTCAAGAAGGACTTCTCGATCGAAGAAGAAAAGCGTCCGACATCGCTTCTCGCGAAGGTACCCTCGATTACGCACCTCTACCCCGGTGCCGAAGTCAAGGAACGCGAAGTTTACGAAATGTTCGGCATCAACTTCGAAGGTCACCCCGACCTGCGCCATATATTCCTCGACAAGGACTTTGTCGGGTTCCCGCTCCGTAAAGACTTTACCCACCCGGAAATGATCAGGAGGCCTATATGAGTCATCAGTTACCTCCGGGATTTCGCCTCGAACGCAAATCGAATACTGAAGAATTTTTCATCAACATGGGTCCGCAGCACCCGAGTACTCACGGTGCCCTTAGACTCACGCTCCGCATGGACGGTGAAAACATCGTAGAACTTGTCCCGCACTTTGGCTATATCCACCGCGGTATGGAAAAGCAGGCGGAATCGATGAGCTACTTGCAGTACATTGCACTCAGCGACCGTCAGGACTACCTCACCGCCATCCAGAACAACCTGGGTGTCGTCATCGCTCTTGAAAAGGGTATGAACGTGGGCGTTCCGCTGCGTGGCGAATACATCCGCGTGATGCTCCAGGAACTTGGACGAATCGCCTCGCACTTGGTGTTCTACGGTTGCTTCGGTGGTGACCTTGGCGGTCAGACTTGCCTTTTGTTCGGCTTCAAGGAACGTGAAATGATTCACGACATGCTTGAAGAAGTCACAGGTTCCCGCCTCACGACGAATTTCTTTAGACCGGGTGGCAGCCGCTACGATGTTCCCGATACATTCATTCCGCGCGTGAAAGCGTTCCTCGACCATATGGAAGACACGATGAAGGATTACGAAAGGTTCCTTTCCAAGAACATCATCGTGCTGGAACGCAGCATCGGCATTGGCGTTCTCACCAAGGAAGATGCGATTGCATACGGCTGCTCGGGTCCCGTACTCCGCGCGAGCGGCGTGAACTTTGACGTGCGCCGTGCAAACCCGTACAGCATTTACGACCAGTTCGATTTCGATGTTCCGGTGTTCCAGAACGGCGACTGCTACGACCGTTACAAGATCCGCATTGCAGAAATTCACGAATCGATGAAGATTCTGCGCCAGTGCGTCGAAAAGTTCCCCGAAGGTCCGTGGCGTTCCAAGGAAAAACCGGTGCGCCTCCCCGTGGGCCGCTACTACAGCGAAATCGAAACCGCCAAGGGTCTTTACGCCACGTACGTCGTGGCCGCAACGACCGGTGAAAAGCCGTACCGCATCCACACCCGCGGCCCCTCTTTCCCGCACATTGCTGCGCTCAACAAGATGGTTCAGGGCCACAAGATTTCGGACCTAGTGACCATCATGGCAACCCTTGACCCCGTGATCCCAGAAATTGACAGGTAATATATGTTTGTACCTTCAGTAACACATCCTATTGGCGACTTTGTCCGTGAATGGGTTCCGCGACTTGCAGAGTATCTGCCAGCAAGTATCCAGTCCGAAGACATCAACAGCGTCGTCGCCTTCCTCATCAACGCTGTGATTTGCATTATCGCGGTCTGCATCGTGAACATCGGTTCTGCCCCGATCCTCATTTACATGGAACGCAAGGTGTGCGCCCACGTGCAATGCCGCTTGGGTCCGATGCGTCTCGGCTGGCACGGTACCATCCAGACCATCGCCGACGTGATCAAGATGCTCTTCAAGGAAGTGTATGCTCCGAGTGGCGCTGACAAGCTTATGTTCTACTTGGCACCGCTAATCGTCTTGATTGCACCATTTATCGTCTGCGCCTTGATTCCGTTCGACAAGAACCTCGTCGTCGCTGACGTTTCGATGGGCATTCCCCTGATTATTGCAGTGAACGGTTTTGGCGTGCTTGGCATTTTGCTAGGCGGCTGGAGCAGCAATAACAAGTATTCCTTGCTCGGTGCGCTGCGCAGTGGCGCCCAGATGATCAGCTACGAAATCTCGTTTGCGATGATCCTCTTGTTCGTCGTCATGATTTCGGGTTCCACGAACCTCATGAGCATCACGATGGGCCAGGAAGGAACGATTTTTGACTGGTGGATTTTCAAGATTCCGGTTCTCGGCTTCATCGCCTTCATCTTGTTCTTTATTTCGAGTACCGCCGAAATGAACCGCGCTCCGTTCGACATTGCCGAAGCAGAACAGGAACTTACGGGTGGTTACCACACGGAATACAACGGCACTCCGTTTGCCATGTTCTACCTCGCCGAATACATCGCGCTCATTACGAACTCCGCACTTGCAACCACATGCTTCCTCGGTGGATTCTTCCCGCCGTGCATCGGCATTGCCGCTGTGGACAACGTCTTGAATATGGTTCCTGGCGTCGTATGGTTCTTCGCGAAGATCTACTTTATGGTCTGGTGCTACATGATGGTCCGCTGGACGTTCGTGCGCCCGCGTGTCGACCAGCTCATGGACTTTGAATGGAAATTCTTGTTGCCCGTTAACCTTGTCTTGCTGGTCGCTGGTGCCGCATACATCGTCATTGGTGGTTAATTATGCAAAAGCAGATTTCAACAGTTGAATATATCAAGCGCTATCTGAAGCGTTGCATTACCGGTCCGTGGAGCCTTATTTGCGGATTGTCCGTGACGCTCAAGTACTTTTTCAATCCCAAGCGCATCGTTACAGAACAGTACCCCGAAAACCGCAAGACGCTCAAAATGCACGAGCGCTTCCGCGGCCGTCTCGAGATGATCGAAGACGAAGAAGGGAACAACCACTGCACCGCTTGCGGTATGTGCGAACGCGCCTGTCCGAACGCCTCCATCAACGTACTTGCCACAAAGAACATCGCCGGCAAGAAGGTTCTCGGACGCTACGTGTACCACTTTGCCAGCTGCACCCAGTGCGGCCTCTGCGTAGAAGCCTGCCCGTTTGGAGCCATCCAGATGAGCCCCGCTTTCGAAGTCGCCACAACTGACCCGAACGATCTCGAAATGATTTTAAATAAGAAGGAGGGACAAGGTTAATGTTCCCGGATTTGCCTTTATCATTCCCGATGGGAGGCATGGACATTGCGTTCTATGTCGTCGCACTCGTGATTCTCTTGACTGCAATCTGTTGCGTCGCCGTCAAGAACATCTTGCAAAGTGCCGTGTTCCTCATTTTTAGCTTTGTCACGACAGCAATTCTCTATATGCTTATGCATGCGGAATTCATTGCGCTTGCCCAGGTGATGGTTTACGTGGGCGGTGTCGTGATTTTTGTGGTGTTTACGATTCTCCTCACGAGCCACTTGGGCGAAGACGCTTTCACGACGAAGATACCTCGAGTCTTTATCGCATTCGCGCTTTCCATTTCGTTCGTATTCGTGATGGTCAAGTGCATCTTGCCGGTGCCGGGCCTTGCAAACGGAGCCGTTAGCGCCCCTGCCGACTATTCATCGCTTCAAAACTTCGCATTAAGGCTTTTGGGCTATGACCAGGACGGATTCATCATTCCGTTCGAAGTGGTGAGCATCCTCCTACTTATGACGCTCATCTGCGCCATTACAGTCGCCCGCCGCACCAAGGAAGAAGCTGCAGAAGAAAAGGAGGCTAGCAAATGAACCTTCTGAATTGCCTGATTCTCGCGTTTTTGCTGTTCGGGATTGGCGTCTGGGGCCTGATGCGCCGCCGCCACCTCATCGGAATGCTCATTTCGATTGAACTGATGTTGAATGCAGCAAACATCAATTTTATCAGTTTCGCCTACTTCACCGCACACGATGCGACTGCAGGCGCCCTGTTCAGTATCTTTGTCATTGCCGTGACGGCATGCGAAATGGCCATTGCTCTTGCAATTATCGTCACTATGTACCGTCGTCACAAGAGTCTTGACGTTGACCAGTTGAGGGATCTCCATGATTAATGATATCACTCTCGGCTATTTGATTCTCCTGTTCCCGCTCATCACATTTGTCGTGAACGGGCTTTTCCTCGGAAACAAGTGCGCAAAAGCAGCCGCCATTTTCGCGGTCATTTGCAACGGCCTTGCATTTGCAGCAGCAGGCACACTCGCATTCCACTACTTCAGCTCGGACTTTGCACCGCAAAAGGCAATACTTTTCGACCATTCGTTCATCCCGTTCGTAGGAGACCTGGTCGCAAGAATCGGGATGCTCATCGATCCGCTTTCCGTGATGATGCTCGTGGTCGTCACGTTCATCAGCTTCATGGTGAACATCTACAGCATTGGTTATATGCGCGAAGACCGCGCCGCCGGGCGTTTCTTTGCACTCCTTTCGCTGTTCAGCTTCTCGATGCTCGGTCTTGTCGTTGCCACGAACCTTTTCCAGATGTTCATCTTCTGGGAACTCGTCGGCGTCTCGAGTTACTTGCTCATCGGTTTCTGGTACCACAAGCCGAGTGCCGTGAGCGCATCCAAACAGGCATTCATCCTCACCCGCTTTGCCGATAGCTTCTTCTTGCTCGGCATTGTGCTTGTGAGCTATGTCGTCGGAAGTTTCGACTTTTCGACGATCAATTCGCTTAGCCTCGTAGACTTCCAAAAGGATTTCATCAACCTCGGCATCGTGACGGTCAACAAGGCACAGGCTTTGGTCTTGGGATCCATCCTCATCTTTACCGGTGGCTGGGGCAAGTCCGCCATGTTCCCAATGCACATCTGGCTTCCGAACGCGATGGAAGGTCCTACCCCTGTTAGCTCCATCATCCACAGCGCAACGATGGTCGTCGCCGGCGTTTACCTGGTCGCACGACTCTTCCCGTTCTTTGCCATTTGCGACAACGCCCTCACGCTCATCATGTGGGTCGGCGCGTTCACGATGGTATTTGCAGCCGTCATCGCCTGCACGCAAAAGGACATCAAGCGCATCCTCGCCTACTCCACGCTTTCGCAGCTCGGTTATATGATGTTTGCGCTTGGCGCTTGCAAGATTGGTCAAGTCGTCGCCGTTACCGGTTGGACAGCATCGACGTTCCACATCTTTACGCACGCCTTCTTCAAGTGCAGCTTGTTCCTCATCGCCGGTAGCCTCATCCATCAGGTCGGCACGAACGATCTCGACGCCATGGGCGGTCTCGGCAAGAAGATGAAGCTCACCTACGCTTGCACGCTCATTTCGATTCTTGCTATTTCGGGCATCCCGCCGTTCTCCGGATTCTTCTCCAAGGATGAAATCATCCTCGCCGCATTCCAGGGACACCATTACGTCGTCTTTGGGCTTGCACTCCTCACGAGCGGTCTCACGACGTTCTATATGTTCCGTCTGTTCTTCCTTGCATTCCATGGCGCACCGCGTCACGAAGGCGTCAAGGCAGGCCACGTCCATGAAGATTTCGCCATGACGCTCCCGATTGCCATCCTTGCTATCCCGGCCCTCTTGAGCGGTATACTCGGCAAGGGCATTTTCGAGAAGTTCTTTGTGCCGGGACAGTTGAACGTACCGCAACTTATGAAGCTTGAACACGCTGAATGGCTCCCGTTTGTAGCCGTCGGCATTGCCGTCTTAGCTCTCGTTATCGCCTGGTTGCTCTATGCAAGCAAGTGGGCCAAGGTGCAGCGCGCCCTCGACGAGACAAACCGCAGTGGTATCTACAAGATCATTTACCACAAGTTCTACTTTGACGAAATGTACTACACGGTCGTGCGCCAGTTCGTCTTTGGTGGCATCGCCCGCGCAGCACGCGCATTCAACGATTACGTCATCGAAGGTCTCCTCGCATTTGTGGTTTGGTTCATCCACAAGTTGGGCGACCTCGTTCGCCTCGCCCAAGGCGGCTTTTTGCCGTTCTACCTGGGCACCTTGATTGTAGGCGTTCTCCTTTGGCGATTCTTCGGTAAACTTCCCCTGTAGGCGTAACCATGAACACAATACTTTTTAACTCTATTTGGGTACTCCCCCTCTTAACGGTTCTCGCCTGCGCCTTGATCCCAGCGAGTTACTCCAGGACGCTCCGAACCATTCACGTGGCGTCTGCGACATTAGTGCTTGGCATTGTCTGTTATTTGACCTATAGCGTGTACGCCCTTTCGGGAACGCCGAGCGACCCTGCCGCGGCACCCCTTGTACTTCGCTTCTTCACGGACATTCCGTGGCTCACCGTTTTCAATGCCCACTACATTGTCGGTGCCGATGGCCTTAACATGCTTTTGCTTGCGCTGACGGCGTTTATCGTTTGGGCAGGCGTTCTCGTGAGCCTCCACATCAAAGGAAACCAGAAGATTTTCTTTGCGCTCATCCAGCTCTTGGCAACAAGCGTTTACGGCGTGTACATGAGCTTTGACTTGGTTCTCTTTTTCGTGTTTTACGAAATGGAAGCCCTCTGCATGTACTTGATGATCGCCTGCTACGGTAGCGGCAAACGCGACTACGGTGGTAAAAAGCTCACGTTGACACTCGCATTCGGTTCTTCGATGATTCTTGCAACGCTCTTTGGACTCTTCTTCGAAAGCGGCGCCAACAGCTGGAACCTCATTGAAATTGCAAAGACGACTCTCCCGATGGATTTCCAGATGTGGGCATTCCCGCTTATGTTCATGGGATTCGCCGTTTCGAGTTCGCTGTTCCCGTTCCACTTCTGGAGCCCGGACGGTCACTCCGCTGCACCGACGGCCGTTTCGATGCTCGCCGCCGGCGTAATGATGAAAATGGGCGCTTACGGATGCTTGCGTGTGGCTATGTTCCTTATGCCAGAAGCCGCCAAGATTTGGCTCCCGTATGTTGTGGCGCTCCTCATCTTTAACGTGGTTCTCGGCCCGTTCATCGCCATCCGTCACAAGGATCTCAAGTACATCACCGCCTACAGTTCCATCAGCCACCTGGGTCTCATCTTCCTCGGACTTGCTGCGCTCACGCCGATCGGACTTCGCGGAGCAAGCCTCCAGATGATTTCGCACGGATTCTTGACGGGACTCTTCTTCGCGACCATCGGTATGATTTACGAACGCACCCACACCCGTGACATCACGGAAATGGGCGGTATTATGCGCAAGATGCCGTTCCTCGGCGTAGGCTTCGTGCTTGCCGGTTTCGCAGGGCTCGGCCTCCCGGGCTTTAGCGGATTCATTGCCGAAAGCACCATCTTCATTGGCGCGTTCCAGCAGGATTCCACGCTCACGCGCATTGTGACGATTCTCGCCATTCTCTCCATCACGACGACTGCCGTCTACATTCTGCAAACCGCGAACCGTATGCTTCACGGCCCACTCCCGCAGAAGTACGAAAGCCTCACCGATGGATGCTTCCGCGAAAAGTTGGTCATCGTCGTTCTCGTTGCCTGCTTGTTGTTCATCGGTGTTTGCCCCGGCTGGATTTCCGAACTTCTGGACCAGAGCATCGCTCCCATTTTTGCAAAGATTTCATCGGCAGGTTTATAGTAGGTTAACTTATGGCAAATATCGTTTTTCCTAATTTCATTCTTCCCGACTTGCTCTTATTGCTGTTCCCGTTCATCGTGATCGGAAGCAGGCTCTTTTGCGACGAGAAATCTAAACTGCCATGGAGAATGGCAAACATCGGCTTTGTCGTCATCTTCATTTTGCTGAACTTCATCCCGCTTGCTAGCGGCAACGGAAAGTTCTTTATTTGCAACTGGAAGGTCGATGACTTTGGCGTTCTCATGCGCGAAGTGCTTATGGTGAGCGCATTGCTTGGCATGTGGCTCTCGAAAGATTACTTTGAACACGGTGGCGACAACAAGCCGCAGATGCACCAGATTGCAGAATTCATCGGAGCGATTGCATTTGCAACGTTCGGTGGATTCACGGTCGTCAGTGCCTGCGACTTGCTCACGTTCTTCCTCGGTCTCGAAATCGCCACCATTCCGATGTACGCACTCGCCGCCTGGAACAAGCGCGACCAATTCGGTTCCGAAGCCGCCACCAAGTACATTTTGATGGGTTCTGTCGCCACGGCATTTGAACTGTTCGGATTCAGCTACCTCTATGGTTTTGCCGGAAGCCTCCACTTCAACGAAATCCAGGCGGCAGTTGCCTCTGGCACAAATCCGCTCTTGTGGCTTTCCGTGCTGTTCCTGTTCTGCGGCATTGGATTCAAGCTCACGCTGTTCCCGTTCTACACCTGGGCTCCGGATGTTTACGAAGGCGCCCCGACGCCGGTAACCGCCGTTCTCTCCGTCACATCGAAGGCAACGGCAATCGCATTCCTCGTCGTGCTCGTTTACGGCCCGCTCGCCCCGATTCAAGACAAGATTGCACCGCTCATTGCCCTTTTGGCAGGCGTCACGCTCTTTGTCGGAAACCTCGGCGCACTCAAACAAAGCCGCCTCCGCAGATTCATGGCTTACAGCTCTATCGCTCAAGCCGGTTACATCATGGTGGCATTGCTCGGCCCAGCTACAATGGCAAAGACGGCAATCATCTATTACCTCTTTGTCTACGCCGTTTCGAACTACCTCGCGTTCTTCGTGTTCGGCATCATCGGGCACCACCGCGAAGAAACATTCAACTCGCTCCGCGGACTTTCTAAGCAAAACCCGAGCCTCGGTATCGCTCTTGCGATTTCGATGTTCAGCTTGGCAGGCATCCCGCCTCTTGCCGGTTTCTTCGGAAAGTTCCACTTGTTCTTCAGCGGAGCCTCTACGGGACACTATGCGCTCGTAGCCTTCGCCGTCTTGAACAATGTGATTGCGTTGTTCTACTACTTGCAGCTGATCAAGAGCGCCTGGGTAGACGAACCGGACAACCATCTGAACCCGCTCCGCCTCACAAAGCGCCAACGCAATGTGATTATTTTGCTCAGTTGCTCGGTCGTGGTGCTTGGATTCTTGCCGTTCTTGAGCGACAACATCTTCGCCGGTTTTACGCACTAAGCAAGCTGAGGAATATGGATTCTCCTAACGGAGAATGACATTAAAATTTCGCCCCCGACTTGGTCGGAGGCGTTTTTCTTTTTTTAGTTTATTGTTATTGAAGTTTTAGACTTAGTCCTGCAAGCAACGTACAGAGAAGGCGTAGTCCTTTTGCTGGTAGGCCCCGTTTGCTTTGTCGTGGCTGCTACCCAAGGTTACTCTGTAGCCATAGTTTTCTGCCTCATCCCACTGCGTGGTTCCCCAGAAGCCGCAGCTGCCGCCAGCTTTGGCGAAGGTAAAATTGACAAACTTGTAGCCAGCAGGGAGC
>JBGVAT010000110.1:0-18750 GCA_045224895.1 Fibrobacter sp. | reverse complement strand
TGCTTGCCGAAAAGTACTTCTGCAACTTCAGCCTTTTCCAGAGCCTCCCGGACAGCTGGGGCGTGGATCAGGTGTTCCCGATTATGCCGATCCAGCGTTTGGACGAAGAGCCGACAATCGAGACGACGATTCAGGACGTGACTTGCGATAGCGATGGCAAGATTGACATGTTCGTTCGCGGCGGCGAAGTGGCACGCACCATTCCGCTCCACCCGATCAAGAAGGACGAACCGTACTTTATCGCGGTTTACCTCGTCGGTGCATACCAGGAAATTCTCGGTGACCTCCACAACCTCTTTGGCGATACGAACGCCGTACACATTGTCTGCAACGACAACGGCGGCTACGATATCGACAAGGTGATTGACGGCGAATCCGTGGAAGATGTGCTCGACTACGTGAACTTCAGCGACAAAGCTCTTGTCCGCAACATGGAAAACTGGGTCACGCGCTCTGTGAAGGAAGGAAAGATCACGCTTCAGGAAGGCAAGGAATTCTTGAACATCTATCGTTCCGGACTTTACGGTTACACGTATCTGGAGTAAGAAGTAGACGGTAGGAAGTAGGCAGTAGACAGGACTCAAGACAATAGAAAAAGTCGAAGGTCCTTGATGTCACCCCGGCCTCGGTGCCGGGGTCGCCTTTTAAAAAAAGAACGACAAAACAATGGAACACAACAACTACAAGATTGCGGTTTTGCTAGCCACGTACAATGGCGGCAAGTACATCAGGGAACAGCTAGAATCGCTGTTCCAGCAATCTTGTGACCAGTTCCATTTGTATGTTCGCGATGACGGTTCCTCGGACGATACGATGAAAATCGTCGAGGAATTTCGTCAAAAATATTCCGACAGAATTACGGTTTTAGAAGACTCGCAAAAGCACCGGGGTGCGGCGAAGTCTTTTATGTATTTGCTCGAAAATGTGGATTCCGAGTATTATATGTTCTGCGACCAGGACGATATTTGGTTGCCGGAGAAAGTCGAAAAGACGCTTGCGAGGATGAAGGAAATCGAGAAGGCAGCCGATGCTGGGAAGGCTGCTAGTGATGGGACCGCTGCAAAAAATGCGCCAGTTCTCGTTGCGACGGATTTGCGTGTAGTAGATGAACACCTCACCCCCATCAAGGAATCGTTCAACGAAGACTTGAAAATCGACGTTTTTCGCAAACACCCAGAATTAATTTGTGTGCGCCACGTAGTTACCGGTTGCACGATGATGTTCAATCGAGCAGCCAAGGAAGTCTCGCTCCCGATGTCGCCACGAGCCACAATGC
This sequence comes from Fibrobacter sp., assembly GCA_045224895.1. Taxonomy (GTDB): domain Bacteria; phylum Fibrobacterota; class Fibrobacteria; order Fibrobacterales; family Fibrobacteraceae; genus Fibrobacter. The sequence goes on along the minus strand of JBGVAT010000110.1, from coordinate 17,474 downwards.
ACGACGAATGGATCGCCCTTTGTGTCCACTTTAAAGGCGGAGTCATCTCAATTCTCGACGATGCGACGATTCTTTACCGCCAACACACAAACAACACACTCGGCGCAGAACAGGCCCGCAAAGGCTTTTTCGCACGCGCTTTAGCCCGCGCAGGCCAAAAGCAGTTTTTCCAAGTCGCAAAACTGCTCCACAAAGATTTCGGTTTATCGTACTTAAAGTTCTTGATGTACAAAATTTTGTATAGTTGGTTCTAGCTATGAGAAGAAGCATTTGCATGGCGACCTATAACGGCGCCAAATACATCAAGGAACAACTGGACAGCATCATTCCGCAACTTAGGGACGATGACGAACTTATCGTATCCGACGACGCTTCGACAGATGAAACTCTAAATATAGTCCAGAGCTACAACGATCCGCGAATCAAGATTTTCCACAACGAAAATCACGGCGTTGCACACAATTTTGAAAACGCTATGCGACAGGCCTCGGGCGACTTGATTTACTTTGCCGACCAGGATGACGTTTGGTTACCAGGTAAGCTCGACAAGATGGAAAAATTCCTTACAGAAGGCGGTTACGATACGATTCTTTGCAACTGCTCGCTCGTCGATGCCAACTTGAACGTGATCAAGGAACGCCATTACGACGAAAAATGGCCGATGAAAAAATCGCTCTTGCGAAACATCATCAACAACTGCTGGCTTGGTGCCTGCATGTGCTTTACAAAGCAGGTGAAGGATGCCTGTATGCCGTTCCCGCCGAAAGTCGTCGCACACGATTTGTGGGTTTCGTATTACGCACAAAAGCATTTCAAGTGCGGCTACCAAGACGAAGTTTTGCAGCTTTACCGCCGTCACGAAAATACTGTTTCGTTCACGGGCGGCAAGAGCACGAACAGCCTTTACTTTAGAATCGCATACCGCGCTTACCTCGCGTGGCACATTCTCTGGCGCTGAGCATGAAACTTTGCATTACGCTTGCGACCTATAACGGCGAAAAATACCTCGGCGAAATGCTCGAGTCGCTCGTTCAGCAGACGAAGCCTGCCGACGTTATTATCGCAGTCGATGATGGTTCCAAGGACAGCACTTGCGAGATTCTCGAAAGCTACAAAGGCAAGCTTCCGCTTGAAATCACGCGATTCGAGAAGAACAGAGGGCACCGCGCCGCATTCTCGACTGCGTTAGAGAAAGCCGCCACATTGCTCGATGACGAAGATTTGATTTTCCTCGCCGACCAAGATGATATTTGGGCTCCGAACAAACTCGAAGTCATGAGTCAAAAGATTGGCGAAAGCTCCATGATTTTTGGCGATGCCGAAATCATCAATGGCGAAGGCGAAATCATCGAAAAATCCTGGCGCAAAAAAGCAGGCATCGTAGAACAATTGAGCCAGCAAGCGCTCCTCACCGGTTACACGAACGTGACCGGCTGCATGGTCGCTTTCAAGGCAGCCCTCCTCCACACAGTGCTTCCGATTCCGCAAGACGTTCCCGTTCACGACCAATGGATTACGCTTTGTGCCACAGCTGAAAACGGTTACGCACCCATTGCGGACAAGGTCATTTACTACCGCATTCACGAAAGCAACGCCATTGGCGAAGGCAACAAGACTTGGAGCGAAAAACTCCAGACGAATTTGCAGTGGGCTAAAGCTGTACGCAATTCGAGCCTCTACGAAAAGCTCCCTTGCGAAAGCCAGCAGTTCTTGAACAAGTTTATTCAGTTCTTGGAATTGCGTTTTAGCCATGCGTTTTTATCGCCGCTTTGGCTTTTGTGGATTGCCCGCAACGCCCGTAACATCTACCCGCAAGTTACAAGCGCACCCCAGATGATTGGACGAATTCTATTTTCGTTCGTAGGCGTTTCTACCGCCAAAAAGTTCTTCCATAAAAAATAGATAGCGGATCTTTTCCGCCATAACAAATAAAAACACTCTATAACAGATCTATGATTCACGAAATTGCACCGCACAAGCTTGATAACGAATTTAAAAACATCACCCCAAAGCCGACCGACTACCTGATCATTCACAATGGCGAGCAGACGCTCTTTAAGAAGAACGGCGACAACTACGAAATTCCGCGAGTGAGCGAGTTTCCGCAGTGCGAATGCCATTATTTGATCAGCATTGATGGTGACGCCTATTTTTTGTGCAATACGAACCTGCCAGAAATTTCGGAAGAATACGAATTCCGCGGCAACCGTACATTCCGCACTTTGGCCAATCATTTAGAACGCCTCGGTGGCGCGACCGCAGCACACATCGCCAAGTGGGAAAGTTTGAACAAGTTCTGTGGCAAATGCGGATGCCTTATGAAGCGCGGAATTAAAGAACGCTCCATGATTTGTCCCAGCTGCAAGAACACCGTCTATCCCAAAATTTCGCCTGTCGTGATTGTCGCCATCCGCAATGGCAACGAGCTTTTGATGGCCCGCAATTTGGACAATCCCGACAAGACGCGAATGTTCCTCATTTCGGGATTCGTGGAAATCGGCGAATCGCTGGAACAGGCCGTTAAGCGCGAAGCTATGGAAGAAGCTGGAATCCGCGTCAAGAACATCAAGTACTTTGGCAGCCAGCCGTGGCCGTTCTCGGAATCGCTAATTTCGGGCTACACCGCCGAACTCGATGGCGACCCGACCATCCATATGCAAGAAGATGAACTCGCTTGCGCCACTTGGGTTAAGCGCGAGGACATTCCCGAATACGACACCAGCGTGAGCATCAGCAGTTGCCTGATTGAAAACTTCCGCTCAGGATATACGATTAAGGAATAGGGGTTGCGGTCGCTTTCTTTTTCGGTTTGCTTGGAGCAGTCTTAGGCGCTGCATCAGGCTTGTTCGCCAGGACAACGTATAAAGTATCGTGAACCACGACGGTATCACGTACAACAAGCGTATCGTGTACAAAGACCGTATCGCGAGAGCAGGCTGCATTGGCAGAACTGCTAGCGGGAACGGTCGCTGTCACAGGAACAACCACAGAAGAACTCGACTGCGTGGCACTTGAGCTTACCGCTTTTGGCAAAGCACTGGAGCTAGACGGTGCAACACTCGACGAACTGGCAACTACAGCAGATGACGGCATTTTTTCAATCACCGTTATCAAGGAATCGCGGACGTTGCGCAAGCTATCCAGCTGTTTGCGATAACGAGTCTTATTGCTTGGGCGACGTTCTCTAGAGTACTGAACCTCTATTTTATCAATTTGCGATTCGACTCCTCTCAATTCGTCAAATACTGGACCTTCGCCCTTTACAGAACCACTCGGCGTAAAGAAGTTCGCAAAGCGCTGCAAAAAGGAACGTTCTTCGGCGTTCACATAGTTCAAACATCCAAGACAAAATACAGCTACAAAAGCTCCACAAACAGATTTCAACTTAAGATTTTGCATATTCTAATAATAGAAAAAAAGAAGCCATCCCTTTACAAGCCCCCTAATTTTACTAAATTAAGACTACACTAATGCGGGAGTAGCTCAGTTGGTAGAGCGCGACCTTCCCAAGGTCGATGTCGAGGGTTCGAAACCCTTTTCCCGCTCGAAAGCAAAGACGACACATTTATGGTGTCGTTTTTGCTTTTATTCGTAAATAAGGTTGAGAACCCGAGAAGAGGGTTCGCATAATTTGACTTATGAACGAAGTGCGAAAAGGCAAATTATGCGCTTGACACGAGCGAAGCGAGTGCAAGCCCGAAGGGTTTGGCCGCAACCTTGCGCAAGCAAGGAACATTGCGAGCAAACAATCCCTTTTCCCGCCTGCGGCGTCCACAGCAGCACTCGATCACATATACGAAACTTAGAACTTCAGTTCTCTAGTTGAGTTATCCTCTATGAGGAGAATCATAACCCCACCAATACCGCCATCTAATCTCCTTCATAATCTTCTCGAATTCCGGCCGAAACATCCCGTGGAATCTCTCATACGGTAACACAAACTTCACATTGCCGCACGCCCCGCAATTAACTGCATACGTGCGCCACAAGAAAACAATCCCATCCGCAGCCGGATACACACGATCAATTTCGCTTACGCTCCAGCGTACACCACATTCACGCTGATTGCTCGGTTCCACCTTTGCAAGATAATCAAGATACCCTATCATATCAGTCCGACTGACCGAAAAGATATCCTCGTACGACAAAGGCTTTGCACGCCCCTTCAAAAGAACATACGTCGAGTTTTCACCCCATTCATGAGCGGCTCCGGAACTATAGCCAACAGTCCGCACCTCATACGTAACCGTACTTTGCGTCTGCGATTTATAAACAATCCAAGTAGAATCATAACCGCCCAAAGCACCCACATCTTCGATGTCATCGAAGTCATCCCGCAGCATTGCATATTTCGCATTGCATTTATCGAAACATTGAGCAATAGGATTCTTCCCTCCCCCAATTTTACCATGACAATACAACGTGGAATCCAGCCATGCCCTTAGCGGCACCACAACACTGGAATCGCCAATCGGATAATCGACATCAATATAAGAATCAAAATAATTGCAGCTACTCTGCGCCTTGAAGTTCTGCACAGAAACATTTCCAGCAAAAGCCACCACGGCCAAAAAGCAAACAGCAACAAAACCCAAAAGGCGAAAATACATTTTCCCGGATCCTCCAATTGTATTATCGCGCTTTCCGTGGAAAATGTAAACAACAAAAAATTAAACCATCACGGTTTCAAATAATAATCCGGCCTAATCCCAAGCGCAGCTTCATCAGCTTCCAATTCAACAGCTGGAACGTTTCGGCCAACGACAAGCGCACTGTCAAAGCCAGCAACTTTCGCCCCAAACACATCCGTCCCAAGCGTGTCACCAATCATCAGCACGCGAGAGCCAGCCGGAAGCGATGCCTTGACGCGTTCCCATATCTGCGGGAATGGCTTGCCCAAATAATAAGTGGAGCAGCCCACTCCCCCATTGGCCTCGCACATAGAATCACGACGCAAGCGTTCCGAGAGCGCCCCCGAAACAGGCTCACGAACAGTCACTCCATGTTCATCAGGGATTTTCGGAGCCCAAGCATCCGAATTTAGAACAAGCAAAATGGCACCCGGCTTCTGCAAAATCTTGACCGCGCGCACATAAGTTTCAGGCGTATCCTTCGCAGACGAAATCGCAACAATCGGTTCGGCGGGTTCAGCATCCATCGCAACCGCTTCGATGCCACATTTCGCAAGCACATTCTTGCCCGTCTCGCGACCGATGTAATAGACCTTGCGCAATTCAAGCGGTTTCGCGGCAGTTCCCGAACGCAGCTGTTCCACGAGACCTAGCAACAAGCTTCCCGACGAAATCGTTTCTTCTGTCGAAAAGTCGAAACCGCGCTTATCCGCATCACGGGCCAAGACTTCATCAACATCCGAAGCAGCATTTGTCACCAATCGGAGATATTTCCCAGCACGGCGGAGCATCTTGAACCATTCCATCGCACCGGGGTAAACAAAGCTACCGCGATTGTAGAGCGTTCCGTAACCGTCAAAGCAAAAAGTATCGTAATGTTCCAACAAATCCGCCATATGAACTTGGCGCGGTTGAGCCTTTTCACAATGAAAAGGTGATCCCGTCCCGGAACTAGTCCGGGATGACAAACCGGGATGACATATAAGGGACATCGCTCTCTGCGATTCAATGATCTGCTTGTAACGCAGGTAGATTTCAGTTTCGAACCGTTCCATTACGCATCACTGCGGAGGATGCCGTAATCGCGACCTTCCACGGGAATCACGAGCTGCAACTTCGAAAGCGTCTTGATATGCTTATCAAAGACCACCTTGAAATCTTCGCCGAGTTCTTCTTCATCGTCATGGTCAAGGTTGTAAGCCACGTAGCTGCCATCTGCAAAAATCGAGATGCAGCAATCCCACGTGATGTCGCCTTCCTGCGGTTCTTCATCGTCTTCGCGGTCCTTGCTTTCGAGCATCAGAATCGGACGCGGAGCAGGAATCGGCTCGGCATGACCGTTTTCAAAAATAAAGTAATTGCGGCTCACGAGTTCATGTTCCAAAGCCATCGTACTCGGAACACGTTCAAATTCACCACGCAAACGACGGATGTTTCCAAGATCATCTTCGTACGGATCCTGGAAATCTTCAGGCAGCACAATCTGGTAATAGTCGAACTGCTTTCCGCTGGCAGCGTAATTATCCTGCCAAGACTGGGGCGGCTCCGGACGGATCGTCAAGAAGTCTTCAAACGCATCGAGAATATCACTCAAGCGGGAATCCCAAGGTTTAGCCTTGAGTTCCTGCACAATGTCCATAAAGTTCTTGAGGCTTTCTTCGCCTGTAACCTGAATCAAATCAGCACTCGGCACACCGGTTTCGTCAAAGTCTAACATTTTATATTCCTTTTCAAATTTTTACCACAATTCCACCGTTTTAACGGTAAGGCTCATGGCGATATCCTTCTCGTAGTAAGCCGGTTCGTTGATGAAAATCGGATAGACACTACGCCCATCGGGTTCACCTTCGAACAAAATGTCCTTACCATCGAATGTGCGGAAAAGCTTGTCGCCCTTCTTAAGTTCACGATAATCGTGACCGTTTAAGTCCGGATGAATCATCGCCAAAATCGAACCACCGCCCTGCGGTTTGGGGTATCCCAAGTCACGCAACTGCGTATAAACTTCAACCTGGATCGGTTCGCGCTTTTGCAGTTCGCCACGGTTCCATTCTTCGACAAGTTCCAGATAACGCTTTACAAGCTTTTCGGAGCGCTCGAAAATTTCGGCATTCAGCGTTCCGTGCTGCTGCGGTCCAATTTCAATGCAAACATCCGCCTTTGCGACCGTTCCAAAGTACGGCGACGCGCTGCGTTCTTCGGGCTGGTAATATATCCAGGCATCTTCGAATTCTTGCGTAAGCACCGCAGAAGCCTTCATCGTAAACGGATCGCGGGTCGAAAGGATCAAGCAATAGCCCATGTTCGCACCCGTATTGTGGACATCCAGAATCAAGTCCGTATGCGTATTTTCGCCCTTAGGTCCATACAGCTTATTAAGCTCACGAGCCCTGCGGAATTCGTACAGGGCTGGTTCCACAGTCATATCCAGGCAAGTCTGCGAAAAAGCACGATTCAAGTCATGGTCACGGTAGCGGCGGTTGATGCGCACCGCTTCCGGATTCGCAAGCACAAGATCAACCTTGGCCGATCTGCAAAGAGTATCGTAACATTCGGGATGAGCCATCCACTTTTCAACCAGGCTCACGCCCGTACGTTCGTTGCCATGAGTTCCACCGGCAACGACTATTGAATTTATCCTACTCATATCATTCCATCAACTTTTTATCACTCTTTTTTAACCAGGAGCCGCAAAGATACATCGAGAAAATAACACTTGTCACAAGGAATATGAAAATTCCGATGCAAGCCAAGTGCCCAATGCCCTGCAAGCCACGGTGAGTCGTAAAGAGGAATCCAACAAAGCCAGCGATCGTCGTCGTGGAACTAGCCATCACGTTGCGGCCCGTAGTATCGAAAAGCTGACGAAGATTCATATCCTCGTTGGACTTGGAAGTCCAGGAGGTGATAAAGTGAATCGTCGCATCGATGCCAATGCCAAGCGTCATCGGGATCACGATCACATTGTAGATGCTGATTTTTCCGAAATCCAGATAATGCGTCAATGCACCAAGCAAGCCCAAGGTCAAGAGCGCCCCCATACCAAACGAGACGCATCCAGCAAGGAAGTATTTAGGCTTGCGGAACGACACGACAAGCGTACCAAAGATGACCAGAATAATCACAAGCGCAAGTCTAAAGCTATCCTGCTTGACTGACTCAATCACATCCGAAAGAATGAACTGCGACGAGAACGTGCGCAAGTCTTCGCCATCAAAATTCCAGTGTGCATAACGGTCCTGGAAACGGTGAAGCGCGTGAGCATCCCAACCAGGGAAGTTTCCGTAGATAAACCCGATTTTACCGTAACTGCCGTCTTTTTCGCGAAGCAGGTCCAGAGCCCAATCAGGAATATCTTCTGCAGTGAAAGTATTTTCGACCGATGCCAAATTACGCAAGGCGGCCACGTTGGCAGAGTCATCACCTTCGGCACGGTCAAATACACGAGCTTCGACCAAGTCACGAATTTCCTCGATAACTTCGAGACGAGCCTTCTGCGAATCCAGAGACGGCACAAAAGTCTTGAGCGTCAAGAAACTACGGAGCGTCGAATCCTTTTCGACATGCAAGCGAACCATCAAAGTATCATAGAGCATGTCAAGCTGGCTAGACTTGCTTCCCATAACGGCTGCAGGAGTCGATGTTGCACGGCTGTTCGAACGGGTAACACCCGTTGCAATATGGTTCTTGTCCTGAGTCTTGACCGTCGCTACGCGGCGCAAGTTCTTGAGGTTATGTTCAAAGTCCACATCCTGCGCATACCAGAGCGCCACCGCACCAAGAGCAAAGCCCACAAAAGAAGCCACCTTGAAGAACTTGAGGATTTTGGTTTCGTCCCAAGAAGCGGGCAACAAGGAGTTTTGCGGAGCCTGCGGGATACCGCCCATGCACTTGATGAACACCGGAAGCACAAGCACCGACGTGAGCATACTGAACAACACACCGCTCGATGCCACCACGCCAAATTCATAGAAGCCCCTGAAATGAGCAGCAAGCAAAGTCAAGAATGCGGCAATCGTCGTAAAACTAGCCAGAATAAACGGCTTGAGCATTTTACGCTGGGCAGCTTCGAGAACTTCTTCCAGGGAATCATACTTGCGAGCCAGCTTTTGAGCCGTTCCCAAAATATGGATAGAATAGTCGATACCGATGCCCAGGATAATGGATGCGACAAAGACCGTAAACGGATTCAATTTGCCGTAGAACAATGCCGTAAACGCAAGCGTCGGAAGGCAAGCGTAAAGCACAGACGCCGTAACAAGAATAGGTCCCTTGACGCTTCTGAAAAAGAACATCGTGAGCAAAATGATAAGGACAAGGCTTATACCAAACGAGAAAATGGAATCGTTAGCCACTTCGTCCACTTCCTTGAGACCTTCATATGTGCCTTCCACGGTAAAGCGAGTCGGCACCGGATAGGACTTGCCATTAAAATAAGCCAAAAGGGAATCGGTTCTAGCCAAGATGTGCGTCACGAATTCATAATCAGTCGAAGGCTTGATAAGCTTTGCATGAACCACACCGTTAAAAAGAATTTTTCCAGTGCTGTCCGGTCTTGGAGTACCGATGAAACGAGTCTTCAAGTGATCCGGTATATATTTTTTCTGGTCCCATTCATCGGTCTTTTCGCTAGCAACTTCGTTTTTCTTGTCTTTCTTGAAAAAGGCATCAAAAGCATTGATAGCTTCGTCGGGAAGCCCAAGTTCCTGAGGAATATCCGCATTAAACCAGACGCGTTCCTTTTTCTCGGTCGGAGCGCCCGCCGAATCCGCACCACCGAGCAAATCAACAACTAGCGGACCATTCTTGCGCCCGATTTCAAGTTGCAGATCTTCCAAATTATCACGGATATTTTCGAGGTGCTTTACCGGAAGGTACAGGAGCGCATTGTCCTTAAAGAACTTGTTGTCGTTATCGACCTGCGTCGAAACAAAATCGCCCTGCCAATTCTTGCGAATGTATTCGCTAATCGAGTCCTGAAGGGCAGCAACCAGTTCCACATCTTCGCTCTGGATGGCAATCATATAGCGATCGGTGCTGCCAAATCGTTCGAACGATTCTTCGAGAGCCTTCACGCTCGGCGTATCTTCGGGCAAAAGGTGCGACAAGTCGGCATCAAGCTTTAGCCCCGGCTTTACCAGAATGGGAAACGCGAAAAGAACGGCGAGAAGAATATAGAAGGCAAGAGCCTTGTACTTATGCTTGCAAACAAGCGGAATATACCACTGAGAAAACCTTTCGGCGAACGACTTTTTTGAATTCATACTATGAAATATACTAATATCGCATTTTCCCCTAAATAAAGATTTACACTTTTTCCGACAAAAGGCGGTAATTCAAGGATTACGGATAGCATTTTAAGCATCTCGATATGATGCACTGCCATTAGTTTGTTCATTTGAGCAGTTTTTACTATATTTGGGCGCATGGATTTTGGAAGTTATGGAAAAACTTGGTGGACGAACAAGTGGCTATCGGCCATTCTTGCGACCGCAAGCGAACAGGCCATATTGCAGGGGATCAAGTTTGCCGCACGCGGTCAGGTTTCGAGCGTCGACATCGTCGATAACCGCGTGATTTCCGTCGTAAAAGGCCCGAATGGCGGTCTCCACAACAATTACATCGTATTTCCGAGATTTTCCAAGGAATCTGCCGAAATCTTCGTGAGCTTTTTGAAGCAGCAGCCCGCAGAACTGTTGGCGTTCAACAACAAGGCGCTAAGTCCATCGCTCGAGCTTTTGATGATGAAAAGCGGACTCCAGCTATTCGACGATCCTGAAAAAGTCAATATGGGCTGCGACTGCCGTGACGAGCGCCCGTGCAAGTACCTTGTGGCCACCTTCTTAAAAATTGCAGAACAGGCCGACAAAGACCCGAACATTCTTTTCAAGATCCACGGGCTCGACCTCGAGTTCATTAAGGACTTCAAGCCAGAAGCCATGGAAATGGAAGCCCCCGCCGAATCAAACCTCGTACGCGCATTCAGCAAGGCGACAAGGCTTGTCGACGAAAGCGAAACAGCTAACGGCGATGCAAACGCAAAAGGGAACGCAACCGCTCCCGGAACTGCCTCCGGAGACGCTGGCGAAAACGCCGAGGACGAAGCTCACGAAATCAAGCGTTCCGCAGAACTTTCGCACGCCGAAGATGCCAGCGAAAGCTTGTTTGGCGGTTACAAGGGCTCGGGCCGCGAATCGCAAAACAGCATTCCACCCAAGCGTTTGCCCGAATTCGATTTCAAGACCTGGAAGGACTACTCGCACATCCTCCCGGCGATGTTGCAGAACTTTCCGAAGTTCTGCCCGGCAGGCAACTTCCGCAAAAGCTTTAACGACGAGATTCAAGCTTGCCACAAGTTCTTCTGTGACTTTGATAATTTTGATGTCTTTTCGGAACAGTTCCGCGTCAACAACGCCAAAACGTTCCTCATGGAAAACGAACAGCTCCGCCTGTTCCACAAACCCGGTTGGCATTGGAGCTTCGAGCAGGCACTCGCAGGCAAAGTCATTGACAGCAATCTCACCGTCAAGAATATCATGGGAGCGCTTTGCTGCCTTAGCGCCGGAAACTTTTCGTGGCATCATTATTCCGTGCGATACCTGCACCTTTTGCTGCAAGTGGCATTTTACCTTGTGCGCACCGGAGCCATCTACCCGCAGGTTTTCTGGATCGGAAAGGATGTGGCGCAAATGCGCTGGCTCCCCGCCGAAATGCTGCCCGAGATTTTGTACATCGTCGCCGACCTCGAAGTTGCTGCCCCGCGGAACCTTGCCTGGACTAGCAAGGACGAAGAACTTTTCGAAATTGCGGAACCCGCCGAACATATTCTTTCGCTGTTCATCTCGCAACTTTTAAAATTTGCGCGTACTTACAAGACGCCCCTCAAGACGAATCACGGAAACCTGCTCTCGTTCTTCTTCGACAGCGTTTCCGGGAAGCTCGCGAACAACGCCCACGCTATTCCCGGCAAAATACAGCAATGGCTTTCGGTATATTCGAGTCTCGGTTGCCGCACGCAGATTTTGTTCGTCTGTTACGAATCGGGCGACGATGTTGCCTTGGAAGTTTTTGTACTTGATGAAGATACTGCGAGTGCCGCCGAGAATGAAACTGGAAATGCCGCGGGACTATTAAATGCAGCAAAACGCACACCGCTTTTGGAACTTTTCGAAAACAACGATTCCCGCCTGCTTTCGATTCTGAGCGTTCTGAACGGCATAGCCGACGGATTCAAACCGCTTGACGAATACCTCGAAAGACGCGCCAGCACCCCCATTTTAATGCGGGGCGCAGAACTCCTCGAATTCTTGCAGGATTGTCTCAAGAAACTCGAACTGTTCGGCATCAAGACCGAAATTCCAAAGAACCTCTTGAACATCGGCAAGCCCAAGCCCAAGATGCGCTTGCAAGGCAGCATGAGCTTTGGCGCATTTACGGCCGGCGACCTGCTGGACTTTGACTGGGAAATCGCCATCGGCGACGAAAACATCTCGGCCAAGGAATTTTTGGAACTTGCCGAAAAGGCCGACGGCCTTTTGAAATACAAGTCCAGTTATGTGCAAGTGACCGAACAGGACTTGCAATCCATCCGCGATAAAATCGAAGGCAAGTCCGGAGAATCTGCGAAGAACAGCAAAGGCAAAAAAGCTGCTGAGGATGCCGAAGGAACCGCCGCCGGATCCACCGACGAAATCCTCGAAGAAGATTCCGCTCCAGAAATCACGCAAGCAAAACTGGTGCAAGCCTGCTTTACCGGCGAATGTGACAACATCCCCGTCGAAATGGCGAGCGATTTCAAGCAACAGTTCGACGCCTGGCGCGCCGAAACAGAAATTCCGCTGCCCGAGAATCTGAACGCCACGCTCCGCCCTTACCAAATGCGCGGCTACTCCTGGATGTACAAGAATCTTCAGATTGGATTCGGCTGCATTCTCGCCGACGACATGGGCCTCGGCAAGACACTCCAAGTCATCACTTACCTCCTCAAGATGAAACAGGAAGGCAAGTTCGAAACGAAAAAAGCCATTGTCGTGATGCCGGCGGGCCTTCTCTGCAACTGGCAAGTCGAAATCAAAAAATTCGCACCGGAACTCACGTTCTTCGCCTACCACGGCGGCCGACGCAACCTGCAAAAGTTCAGCGCCGACGTGCTACTCACGACGTATGCGACATTCCGCAAGGACTTCAAGGAACTCGACAAAATCGAATGGCAGACCATCATCATCGACGAAGCGCAGAACATCAAGAACGCCGATAGCGAACAGAGCAAGCTGTTGCGCAAGATGAAGGCGCCCATGAAAATCGCGATGAGCGGCACTCCCGTCGAAAACCGCCTCATGGAATTCTGGACCATCATGGATTTTGCGAACCACGGATTTTTCCCGAGCGCAAGCGAATTCCGCGAAAAGTACGAAACACCGATTCAAAAGAACGGCAACCAAGTCGTCGCCGAAACATTCCGTAAGATTACGGCTCCGTTCATGCTGCGCCGCCTCAAAACCGACAAGAGCATCATCAGCGACTTGCCCGAAAAAATCATCCAGGACGAATACGCCGAACTCACACGCTCGCAGGCGGCCATCTACAAGCGCACCCTAGACCATTTCTTGGCAGAACTCGAAGAAGAACAGCAACTGAGCGAACTTGCCAACGACTCACACGCCCTCTTCAAGCGCAAGGGTATCATCTTGCAGATGATTCTTGCCCTCAAGCAAATCTGCAACCACCCCGCCACATTCCTAAAGGGTCTCGCTACACCAGAAAACGCAGCAACCTCGGCACAAGACGCCGCATCAGTCCCTGTAGAAAGCGCAGATACCCCCAAGGACACCAGCAAGCTCGAATCCGGCAAGATGCAGATGCTCCTGGATTTGCTCACCTCCATCCAGGATCAAGGCGAAAAGACGCTCATCTTTACGCAGTTTGCTGAAATGGGCCACTTGCTCAAATCCACCATTGAAAGTGAACTCGGTCTCCGCACGCATTTCTACCACGGCGGCTGCACGCAGACGCAGCGCTCTGAAATGATCCAGGATTTCCAAGAAAATCCGGACTGCAAAGTCCTCATCCTCTCGCTCAAGGCTGGAGGCACCGGCCTCAACCTCGTCGCCGCCTCGCAAGTCATCCATTACGATTTGTGGTGGAACCCCGCCATCGAAGCACAGGCCACCGACCGCGCCTTCCGTATCGGCCAAAAGCGCAACGTCCAAGTCCACCGCTTTATCACCAAGGGCACTTTCGAAGAGAAAATCAACGCCCTTCTCGAAACGAAAAAGGCTATTGCGAACATGACCGTGAACGCCGGCGAAACATGGCTCGCCGACATGGACGACAAGCAGCTCGCTGAAATATTCAGGCTCGACAATACGATTGTGTAACGATTTCAATCCAAGCCTATATTATATTTAACCTAAACAGCGTAAAAAGTTGAGGAAAAATGCGACGCAAGGACAGAGAAGTTTTAGGCGACGAAAACATCGCAAAGATTATCGAACAATGTACAACCTGCCATGTCGCAATGACAGATGATGCAGACGCAAGCATGCCCTACATCATTCCGCTATCGTTCGGATACAGCCTAAACAGCGGCGTTCTAGAGCTGTACTTCCACTGCGCCCACATCGGCAAAAAACTCGACTGCATCCGCAAAAATCCGAATGTCGCATTCAGCATGTGCGTCGAAAATCGCATCGAGATTTACGAAGATGTCTATTGCAAAAGCGGACGCTTTTACGCAAGTGTTGTCGGGCAGGGCAAAGCCGAAATCGTTGAAGACGTCGCTGAAAAATGTCGCGGACTTTCGCTCCTAATGGAACGTCAATCCGCCGGCGCTCAGCAATCATCAGATTCCGCGCAATGTGCGCATTCAGCATCCACGCATTCCGCATCCCCGCGCAGGTTCGAATTCAAGCCCGAACAAGCCGCCACCGTGACCGTCTTCAAAATAACGAGCACAAACTTTACCGGAAAAGCAAAAAACGACAAAGCACAAAAGTGCTAGTCCCTTACTCTGCCCAGTGATTTCCGTTGTAATTCTTGGCGGTGTCCGCGTCCATGCCGATTTGGCGCACCAAATCTTCGATGCTTGCAAACTTCTTTTCGGGGCGCAAGAAGGCGAGCAAGTCCAGCGCTAAATGCTGGCCGTAAATGTCTTCGTTAAAGTCAAGCAGATACGCTTCAACCGCAAGGTTATGCGTTCCAGGCGTTGTCGGCTGTGTTCCGATGTTCACGACAGAGCGGAAAATGCGACCATCCGAGAGTCTTGCGCTTGCGACATACACGCCGCCTTTCGGCAAGAACTTGTACTGTTCCATCTGCACGTTGGCGGTCGGGAATCCTATCGTATGGCCAAGGCGCTTGCCGACCACGACTGTTCCAGACAAGCGATACGGGCGGCCCAAATACGTTTGCGCACGGTCCACATCGCCATTCAAAAGCGCATTGCGCACGGCAGAAGAACTCACGCGTTCACCCTTGTGCAACACCATCGAAAGCATAGCCGTCGAGAGTTCCGGGAACGCAGCGGTAATCGTCTCGTAATTGCCCTTGCCACCAGCACCAAAACAATGGTCATGCCCAAAGAACATCGAAACAACTTCGCGCTTTTCAATCAATTCCGTACGGACAAATTTATCGAACGGGAGTCTAGCCAATTCGTGCGTGAACGGCAAAACCAAAAATTCAATACCGAGGCTCTCGACGAATTCGCGTTTTTCTTCAGTCGTCGTGAGGAGCAGCGGATCGCCCGGTCCACGCAAAACGTAATTGGAATGCGGTTCAAAGCTGATGACCGTCGGCTGCAAATGGTTCACTTCGGCGACCGCCTTTAGCGTGCGGAAAAGCGCCTGGTGCCCCAAATGGCATCCATCAAAATTACCCATTGTCACAGCTCGTTTCATTCAATCATCACCTTATCTGTCATTCCCGACTTGATCGGAAATCACCTTTTTAATCATCACCTAAAAAGAACTTGGGGCAAATGCGACCCGGCTCATAAACGCCAAGCCCAATCACAGCGCCATCCTTATCGGCAGCAAAGACGAACCTTTCGGAGCCCGGTTCAGTACTCAAGTTTTCGACAGGAGTACGCCAAGGGACCCAATTTCCCAAACGAATCGCTTTAATCTGATCGTCATTCAAACGCAAAACCGGAAAATCCAACACCTGGTCTACGGGAATCAAATGGTCCTTCGTAATCTGGTCACCGCGAACCGCACGATCGACAGTCACATTACCAATACGATGGCGACGAATCAGCGACACGCAACCAAATGTTCCAAGCGCACGAGCCAAATCGCGACCGAGCGAACGGATATACGTTCCCTTGCTGCAGTTGCATTCCAAATCAAACGTAGCAAAGCACTTGCCGGTACATCCGTCCGTGACCTTGCCTTCGTCCACAACCTTCAGCGATGCAATGTGGATTCGGCGGGGCTTGAGTTCCACGTCGCGACCACGATTCATCAAGTCACTTGCACGGCGACCATCAATTTTCACGGCGCAATACTTCGGCGGAATCTGGTCAATGTCGCCAATGAACTGCGGGAGAACCGCTTCGAGATCGGCGCGGTTTATGGATTGCTTCGTTTCGCCTCGCTCATCCTGTTCGACGACTTCTCCGTCCCATTCGAGGGTATCGGTTTCGTAGCCAAGATGAAGGCGGAAGGTATAGCACTTGTCCTTCGCTTCGATATATGGCAAAAGACGCGTCGCACGCCCAGTGGCCGCAATGATAAGCCCACTCGCACGCAAGTCCAAAGTCCCTGCATGTCCAACACGCTTAGTACAAAAGACCCTTTTCAGAGGGAAAAGGGCCTTAAAAGATGTTTCACCTGCAATTTTGTCCAACAGGACGAAGCCGGAAGAGGCCAATTAAAGTTCCCCTTTCTGCTTCAGTTCTGCAAGGATTTCTTCAATGTGCATGGCATGCTCGAGGTTTTCGTCCAGAACGAACTTGAGTTCCGGAATCTTGAAAATCTTCAATGCCTTGCCCAAAACGCCACGGATAAAGCCGGCGGAATTGTTGAGACCGATAATCGTGTCGCGCTTTTCCTTATCGGAACCCATCACCGAGACAAGAGCCTTAGCATAGCTCAGGTCTTCGGTAATATCCACGCGGGTAATGCTGGTGAGAGGGCTCACGCGAGGATCCTTCAAGCCCTTCTGGATGAGCTTGCCGATTTCCTCACGGAACTGTTCACCTAACCTGTCGGTTCTACGAGTCATTAAACGCCTTCCTTCTTTTCGGCAGCGGCAGCAGCGGCCTTGGCCTTTTCTTCGGCTTCTTCACGGGCAACGTCTTCCAACGTACGGGCGACCTTGACTTCCTTGAAGAAGATGAGGCTGTCGCCTTCCTTGATATCGTCGTAACCCTTGAGGCCGATACCGCACTCGAAGCCACGAGCGACAGACTTGACGTCGTCCTTCATACGCTTGAGAGACTGGACCGCCGTTGCACCGAGTTCCACACCGTTGCGGTAAACGCGAACGAGGCTCGTGCGGTCGACTTCGCCGTCGGTAACCATACAGCCAGCGATGAGACCGACCTTCGGGACCTTGAACACCTGACGAATTTCGGCTTCGCCAACGAGTTCTTCGCGGAGAATCGGCTTGAGGAGGCCTTCCACAGCGTTCTTGATATCTTCAATGCAGTCGTAAATCACGCGGTAGTTGCGGATTTCGATGCCTTCCTTCTGAGCCATTTCGCGGACAGCGAGAGACGGCATAAGGTGGAAGGAGATGATGATAGCCTGAGCAGTCGTTGCAAACAGGATATCGGATTCCGTAATCGTACCCACACCCTTGCGGATGATGTTGACGCGGACTTCCTTGTTGGTAAGCTTT
>JBGVAT010000109.1:0-14936 GCA_045224895.1 Fibrobacter sp. | reverse complement strand
CAAGGCTCACGAATGCCTGCAGCAGCTCGTGCTCGACAAGGAAACTTTGTTCGAAGCCCAGAAGATGTCTATGACCTATGCAAACCTTGTCTACAATGGCCAGTGGTTCACTCCGCTCCGCCAGGCTATGGACGCCTTCTTCAACGAAGTCAACAAGGTTGTGACTGGTGACGTGACCCTCAAGCTCTACAAGGGCAACATCATCCCGGCTGGCATCAAGAGCCCGTACAGCTTGTACGACATGGGCCTCGGTGGATTCACGGACGTTGACATGTACGACCAGAAGGACGCTACAGGCTTCATCCGTTGCTACGGCCTCCCGCTCAAGACTCGCGCTCTCTTGCTCGGCAAGAAGACGAACGTCGACTTCGGTGGCGTTCCGAGCCTCAAGAAGTAATTTGTTTGACAGCCTCCATGGCTGTCATCAACACTTCGCATGTCATCCTGGAGACCCGTAGGGTCGATAGGATCCAAAAAGTTTCAAAAAATCCTGACTCTTCGAGCCAGGATTTTTTATATATTCATAATATGAATAAACTTATTTTTTTTACTTCTGTTTCTATTGCACTTTTCTTTGCCGCCTGCGGCGATGATAGTAGTTCTGTTGAACCGTCTTTGGATGAATCATCGTCAAGCATTACGGAATCTTCTTCTTCGATGGACTCTCAAAAAACGTCTAGTAGCAGTTCTGAAAAAAACAGTAGCTCTGCCGAATCAAGTTCTAGCTCGAAAACATCTTTATCTACTGAACGTGTGGGAGAAATGACTGATTCCCGCGATGGTCAAACCTACAAAACAACAACCATTGGCCCCCAAACGTGGATGGCTGAAAATTTGAACTACGAAACGGCGGACAGCTATTGCTATAAGGATTCAACGGAATACTGTGAAAAATATGGTCGCCTTTATACTTGGGCTGCAGCGATGGTTGCATGCCCTTCTGGTTGGCGCTTGCCTACAAGAGACGAGTTTGAAACTTTGATTTCTGTATCTGGCGGACTGTCGAAAGCTGGCAAAGTACTCAGATCAACAAGTGGGTGGCCCATGTTTAAATGGGACGGTTATTTAATTAGTACAGATGACTACTCGTTCTCGGCGTTGCCTGCCGGCACCAGATTCACCGGTGGAAAATACGGATACGAGGGCGTCGTTGTGGACTTCTGGGGTTCTACAGAGAGCAGTAGCAACGACGCGTTCGCATGCTACATGAGCTTGAGCTACGAAAACGACTGTGTTGGCCTGAATTACGCCAATAAGGGCGATGCGTCGTCTGTTCGTTGTATTAAAGAATAAAAAAATGGCGTATAATCGTTTTTGATAAATTAATTTGGAAGCCTTTCGGGCTTCACAGGATCCTGCTCCTTCGAACCTAATTCAACTATGGCAGCAAGCTGCCTAGTTTCATATATCGACTTCGCGCTATGCGCTTCGCTCAGGATGACGCATTCTAAGTTCTGCCAACTGCCTACTATTCTCTAGAACCTATACGCGTATCCGACTTGCCAGATGACGTTGGGCTCGTCGTGCTTCATGAATCCATACACCGGAACGGCGATGAACGTGAAAAAGCCGTAGATGTTCGCACGCATTTCCACCGAAATGTCCAGCACTTCTTTGTAGTTGTACGAACGCACGTATATTGAACTGTTTGCTCTGTTCATGGCCTTGTAGATTTCGTTGGGGGCCTTTGCAAAAGCGTAACCGCACCCGATTCCAGGGGAGAGCGTGAACGGCAAACCGTGGAAAAATTCCCAGGAAAATCCACCGCGGTATCCAACCCAGAAATCGTCCGTACCAAAGTACATTGCGCCAGTCATGGCCCTGAAAAAGAGGTTCTTGTAGCCGACGCCTGCGTTCAGCATGATGGGTGTGAGCCTGCCTGCCGAAGCTCCGGCTTCGAACTGCCAAGACGACGGTTTTTCGTTTGCAAAGGTGGTCCCAGTGCAAAAAAGTACGAGTGTGGCAACAATAAGGCGCTTCAGTAACATATTCGTAATAATAGCAATCGAAATGGGCGTCCGGCACGTTTTTTTCTGAAAAAAATGTTATCTTTAACGCAAAGAACTTCACAGGTCTATGGGAAAGAAGGACCATAATCAAGGAAGAAATATGAAAAAATCATTGCTTGCAATCGGATGCGCCGCTCTCGTTTCTGTCTCTGCAGCTTTTGCTGATGGTGGTATGTTCGAAGCCTGGCTCCCGGAAAACATGACTGCCGACGTAGTCGCAGCCATCAAGTTCACCCGCTTGGATTTCCATAACTGGCAGGAGGGCGGTACGTCTTCTTCGACGTGGCTTTTCACGTATGACGCCGATCTCAAGAACCACTGGGAAGTTGTGGACTGGCGCAACAAGGTGAACCTTGCCCTTGGCCAGACCTGGACGGATGGCTTCGGCAAGCGCAAGTCCGATGACAAGATCTTCATTGAAACGATGGCCGACTTCAACGTTTCCGAACAGTTCAAGCCGTATGTCGGTGCCCGTTTCGAAAGCCAGTTCATGAAGAGCTACGAATACAGCGAAGACGAAGACGGCAATGAAATCCGTACTCCGATCTCTTGCTTCATGGATCCGGGTTACGTGACGCAGATGGCCGGTATCGGTTACTTCCCGAACGACATGTTCTCCACCCGTCTTGGCTTTGCTAACCGTATGACGATTTCCCGTGGCTACGGCTATGCTGACGATCAGGATACAAAGAAGAAGGAAAAGTTCAGGGACGAACCGGGTCTCGAAAGCATTACTGAATTCAAGTATGCCTTCTCCGATATCGTGGGCTTCAAGACCCGCCTGTGGGCATTCGTGAACTTCCACGGCTTTGACGAAATCGACGGCAAGTGGGAAAACCTCCTCACGGTCGCCCTTTCTCCGCTGTTCGAATTCCAGTTCGGTTTCGACATGGCATACGACAAGGACTTGGACCTCGATTCCCAGGCCAAGAGCATGATCCTCATCGGTGTGACCTGGCGCTGGTTCTAATTTAGAATCAAATCCAAACTATTTAAGGGAACCGCTTCGGCGGTTCTTTTTTCTATCTTTGTACGTGCAAAATTAAAGAGGTTTCTATGGCTATTACTGTTGTGGATTACAATGCAGGCAACTTGACTTCGGTGATGAATGCGCTCAAGTTTATTGGCGTCGATGCCAAGGTGAGCCGCGATCCCGATGAAATCGCGAAGGCCACGCGCTTGATTTTCCCGGGCGTGGGCGCTGCCGCATCTGCAATGGAAACCTTGACCAAAACAGGAATCGGCGAAGCCATCAAGGCGGTGGTGAAGTCCGGCAATCCGGTGCTTGGCATTTGCATCGGCTGCCAGATCATTCTCGAAGAAAGCGAAGAAGACGGCGGAGTCAAGACCCTCGGCCTCATTCCGGGACGTGCCGTGCGCTTCAAGGATGAACCGGGCCTCAAGATTCCGCATATGGGCTGGAACCAGGTGAACTTCACGCGTGAACACCCGATTATGAAGGGCATCCGCAGCGGTTGCGACTTTTACTACGTGCATTCGTACTACCCGCAGGTCCCTGCTGAATACGCCTATGCCGAAACCACCTACGGAACGCAGACGTTTACCGGACTCATCGGCAAGGACAACCTGATTGCAAGCCAGTTCCATCAGGAAAAGAGCGGTGAAGTCGGGCTTGCAATGCTCAAGAACTTCTGCGACTGGAACGTGTAAGGCGCAAGCTCCGTAACATTCAAAAACAAAGACGCCCCGGTTCTGTGTTGATCGACCGGGGATTTTTTTTTGCTGTATCTTATAGGCGTTAAGTGTATCATAAAAACGCTATTTTTGATAAAATGATTCATATATGTTAAATTTTTATAAAATATGATTAAAAAGTATCATAGGGTATTGCTTTGTTGAAAAAAAGAGAGTATATTTGCCAATGTAAGATCTGTTTGAAATTTTACGTTCAAATTCTGAAATGACTCATATCTCGGAGATTACGGATGAGAGCGTCGAGTGTTTAGGAGGAATGACATTCTTGTCCGTAATCTTGCCGGGAGGGGCATTTTTCGAGTCCATTTAAAGTATCATGGGAAAACCTTTTTTAGGATGATGCTTGAAAATGACTACATTTTTGTTTTAAATCCTACAAAAGTATCATAAGAAAGAAATTGTCTAAATAACAATTATATATTTGGAATTATGAAGCCGGTTACGGAATATCAGGACTACCGCATTTATATGCAGGACTACTATAACGAACGAAAAAGAGTTTCGTCGTTTTCGTGGCGTGAGTTTACGCGTGCTTCTGGCTTTACTTCCCCGACATATCTCAAACTGGTGTGCGAAGGCAAGACGCGCCTTTCGCCCTTGGGGGCTGAAAAAGTCGGCGCGGCGATGCACCTTGCTGGCTTTGAACTGGAATACTTCAAGTCGCTGGTGGATTATTGCCATGCCAAGACGGACCAGGCGCGCAAAATCGCTTACGAGTCCATGCTGGAACTGGCCCACGACAACAAGATAAAAGTTGTTGACGGCGAAGCTTTCCATTATTTTGAATCCTGGGTTCATCCTGTCGTTCGAGAACTCGCTCCTGTGATGCCGGGGGCGACTCCTGGTGAAATTGCAAAACGTTGCTGTCAGGAGGTCTCCGCCGGGGACGTTCGCGAATCGCTTGATTTTATGGTCCGCTCCGGTCTCTTGAAGCGGAATGGCGATACTTACGAACAGACAGACAAGCATTTAAAAGGAACTTCCGATATCATGCCGGTGGTGCTGCGTTCGATGCACCGCGAAATGGCTTCGTTTGCAGAAGAGGCCATTGATCGTTATGCCCCGTCCGAGCGAAATTTTACGGGCCTTACCATGGGTATTTCGGCCGAAGATTACGGAAAGATCGTGCAAGAACTGGATGCCTGCCGCAAGAAGATCACGCAGATTGCGTTGAACAGCCGTGGCACGGAACGTGTTTATAGATTGAATTTACAGTTGTTTCCATTGACGTGGAGAGAGGATGAAAACAATGATAAGTAGAATTCTTGAAGTGTCTCTGTATGCTTTTTTGATGACTATCATAGCGTGTTCCGATGGAGATAACACTGCCGGGGTTACCGAAGACGGTAATCCGGCTTTTGCCGCTGCGTTTGAAGTTGAGAAACCCGATCATTATGATTTGTGGTCTGTTGATACCAAGACCTCGGATAAGGATAATTCCGGTTACTGGTTTGATTTGAACAGTTGGGAAGACGATCCCGCTGCTGTCATTACGTTCCCTGCAATGCTTGGCGATGGATCGTCTAGCGATTCGATGAAGGCCATTGTGGATTCTTGTGGCGGTGTTTGCGGAACCGTTGAATTTGTGAATTCTCTAAGACCAATGTTGACGGCTGGCGTCGGATTCTCGCTGGATAAGGGGAACTCGTTGGTCGATGCATCTTCGTGGAACGGCCTGTGCGTTTCCTATGAATCTGATTTTAACATGCGGGTGAAGCTGAGCCTTGACAAGGACGAATACGCGACCGTCAATGGCGATTTGCCTTATGCGGAATTCCCCAAGATGCTCAAGCTTGGCACCCGCTGTGCCAAGTGGGAAAGCTTCAAGCACTCTAATGCGGGCAATGTCGCTATCGAAGAGGCTGTCAAGAAGGTCGGTTCGCTCGTGTTCGAGTTTATCGGTAAGCCGAACCAGAAGGGTTCCTTCAATATCAAGGGATTTACTTCCCTTAAGGATGTTGAACAGAATGCTGGCGCAAGTTTTAGCTCCCAGTCCAGCTCCAGTTCTAACGCCACTTCTAGCGTCAAGGTTGTTCATGACACGTTTAATGATGTCTGCTCGTTTGTCTCTATCGATGATCTGTGGTATGGCCCGCATTGGGAACCGCAACTGGAACTGCCTTTGGATGACGGCTCGATGACGACTACAAGTTGGTATGTCCTCTCGGGAATCGGATCGACTGAGGTATCGCGAATCAAGTGGCCTGTCGCCAAATCTGGAGGTTCTGGGGCCACTGCCATGGCACCGATTGTTGAATACTGTAGTGGTATTTGTGGCGATTTTGTTTTTGACAGCGATGGTTATGCCGGTATCGCGATTGATCTTGCTGGCGGAACCTCGATTAATGGCGTGAAAAGAAAATATGTGGGTGTCTCTGATTGGGGCGGCTTGTGTGTAACGTATGCTTCGACAAGAATGCTTCAGGTTGTGACGAACAGTGCGGGCTGGCAGGATGCCGCGAATGACTATTTTGAGATGGGTATTTTTGATATGCCTATGGTGAAATTGCCGAGCAGCCAGCATCTTGTGACAGAGTGCTTTAAATGGTCTGAATTTATCCCTGCGGACGGAGATCCTGTGGAACCGGATAAAATGGTCTCGATTTATTTTATTGCGGAAGGTGGAGCTGGCGTTTCGGGCAAGTTCAATATTGTTGGGTTAGGACGGTATCAGGATCTTGAACATCCTGAATGTGCAGTCAAGGAAAAATATGTTTCGGGATCGTAGTGCCGTGATGGCGTTGTAGTCTCGGTGCTATTCCTGGATTTTGTTTGTTTGAGGGATAACCACATGTTGCGTAGGTTTTGCGGGCTTGCCGTATCGGCTCTTTTGTTGGGCGTTGTCGCTTGCTCTGACGACAATCCGTCGGGTGGTGTCGAAGACCCCATTTTGGAGGGCGCTAGCAGTTCGTCTGTAGAAGCGCTTTCGAGCGGTGGCGTAATCGAATCTTCTTCAAATGGTGCAGTATCTTCGAGTAGCGCGGTAAAAACGGCCCGCTACAATTTGTGGGACCCAGCCATAGATTACAAGGTCAATACGGGTGACGATAGCACGGGCTATTGGAAAACTTTTGGCGATAACCTGTTTGGCCATCAGGGCGAATCGAAGATTATTTTCCCTGTCGAACTTGAAGAATCGTCGACGCCGCTTGCTTCTGTCTTTAAACATTGCGATGGTTTGTGCGGATCGATTGAACCCGATTACTTAATGATCGGTCCCTGGGCGGGTGTTGAAATCCCGCTTGCCAAGGACGGCGCTACGGCGGATGTCACGTCTTGGGGTGGTGTCTGTGTCACTTACGAATCTGATTATTTGATAAGCATTTATTTAAAGGTTCAAGTTGATGGGTTTGATTCTAATAGCATTAGGACTCCGTTTGATGCATATCCTATAGGCTTTTTAGGTAGAACATCGCTTGAAGATACTCCTGCACCTACGCTTCGTAATATGTACTATATTGACGATGTTAAAACTGTATGTAGAAAATGGAGCAACTTTGTTGAAGCCAATTGGACCGATTATAGCGGTTCTTCAAAGGTGAGTAAAGTCCTTACAGGCGAAGAGGCTGCAAAGAAAATTCAGTCTATTATGTTTGTAATTCAAAGCCGTGGTGATGACGATAAGAAAACTTTCAATATCAGGGGAATCAGTACTTACGATCCGAGCGATTCTAAGTATGATGGGCGACAACCTGATGATGAAAACCCTGTAAAATTTCCTGAAGACGATTCCTTGACTTGCCTGTGGAAAGGGGGCTTGGGCGATACCTATGTGAATACGGGCTATAATGATCGTGATGAATACGTGGGTATGCTGGTGCCTTTTGATGAGTCTCCTGCTAACTCTTATGCTCATATTGAATACCCTGCGTATCCGTCGATGGAGTTTGGCCCTGATATGTATGGGGGTGTTATTTGGGAGTGTGCCGGTTTTTGTGGAACGATGGATATTGATCTGGATGGCTCTGAATACGCTGTTGGCGGAGTCACCTTTAACATTGCGGGCTTTACTGATGATGATTTTGTTTTTGAAGATGTTCAAGACTGGGGCGGTGTTTGTGTCACTTATTTTTCCGAAAAGGATGCCTACCTGAACTTTGTTGTAAAGGATGTTCCTTACGAGAATTCTCCTAAGGTCGCATTGCCGAAGTCCGATGCGCTTGTCGAAAGATGCTTTACCTGGAATGAAATCGCGCCGAATGATCCCAATATGGGGCGTGCGGTAGGTGCTATCCAGTTTGCCATAAAGGGTACTGTGGATTATGAAAAATTCAGATTTAATCTTGCTGCTATCGGCAAGTATTCAGCCAGTGGCGCTTGCACTATTGAAAAGCCTGTAATTACCCCGAAGAGCTCGTCATCGACGTGGATCCGCAGCAGTTCCAGTATCGACACGACCAGGCATCGTAAACTTGATGTTGAAGAACAGTGCGTGTTGCTGATGAATTTGTGGGAATTTTTTGGCTATGTGTTTACTGATTATAATTGGTCTGGGAGTGATGAGGCTGGACGTTGGTATAGAATTGAAGATGCAAGTGATGAGAATAAGTCAAACTTTATTCAGCCTTTCTCTGATGAAGAATTGGCTAGTTTGATTGATGATGGTGGAGTTGAATTCCCTGATTCATGTGGAGGGAGTCGTTCTAACCTGTACGATGATGGCGTTTGCGGAACTGCCGTATTTAAGGATGACTATTTTGCGGGATTCGGATTTTATGTAGCTGGATTTGATCACAAGGATAGCACTTTGCTTAGCGGTGATGTGGAAGAGTCGTGGGGCGGCATTTGCGTGACTTATGCGAGCGAAGCCGATCTCGATGTTGTGATGAACAGCACTGGCGTTCATGATATTAGCCAGTTGCCCAAGCTTCCTAAGGTGACGCTTCCCAAAAGTTCTGAATCGGTAACGCGTTGTTTGACGTGGGACGAATTTAAGTCGGACGATGGCAAACTCGCAGATCCGAAAAATCTGACGACCGTGAACTTTGTGGTTTATGGGGAAAAAGGAACCCAGAAAAAAGTCAATATTCACGGACTTGGCAAGTATTCAACTTATGCGGAATACGATTACAGCTTAAAGTGCCCCATAAAAGAAAACTTCGTCACTGAATAACTCCTCGAGCGCCAAGGAGGGGATCCACGGCAATTTGTCATCCCGGCCTTGTGCCGGGATCACCTTTTTTAAGAAATAATATATATTATATAGACAAAATAAGGGGTGCTGTATGCTAAAAAAAATCTTGGGGATCGCGTCTTCGGCATTGTTGCTTGGCGTTGTCGCCTGTTCTGACGATAATCCGTCGGATTCGTTTACGGCTTCGCCTGTATATGGAGAAAGTAGTTCCTCCGTTATTGGTGAAAGCAGTTCGTCTGTTGGACCTGCTCCGGAAAGTAGTGGTGCTGTAGGAACGTCGAGCAGTGTAATTGCTAAAAATTCGTCGAGCAGCATGATTGCGAATTCTTCAAGTAGCGCAAAAACGCCGAAAAATACTGCCGCCTGCATGTGGCGGGGCGTTGATAAAAAGACATACGTGAATACGGAATTTGTTGATGTGGATGTTGGTAATTACGCCGGACTTTGGTATAATTTTGGCGATGATCCTGATGGCGGAATGTCAAGTGTTGTTTTTCCTGATGTCTGCGCGTTTGAAACTCCTGAGTATGAATGCATGGAAAACTTGCTTGAATATTATGGGGGATATAGTGGAACGATTGTCTTGAAAAAAGGCATCTTAAATGAAGCGCTAGCGGGTGTTGGATTTAATGTCGCCGGGGTTGAAAATCCTGAAGAATATTATACGGAACATATCCAGCGGTATGGTGATGTCAGTGGCTGGGGCGGTATTTGCGTGACATATGCAGCCGACAGGGATATGTTCTTGCGGCTTGGCGCGGATTCTGTTACTTTCTATGAAGCCAAGCTAGATAAGTCTGCTGAATTTGTTGAAAAGTGCGTTCCTTGGAGCGAATTTGTTGGCGCGACTGCAACTGCGACATCGACGGCGGCCGAAGCGGCTAAACATGCCCATTCCGTTAGAATAGTGATGAAAAGCGTCGAAGAAACGAGAGGACATTTCAATATCGCGGCAATCGGTAAATTTGATGCGAAGGGAGCATGCGAAGTAGAAGGCTTTGCGGACGTCGTTACTAAATCATCCAATGGAGCTGAGGTCGGGACGATTATATTGCGAAGCTCTAGCAGCTCCGTCGTAAGTGGGAGCAGTTCGTCATTTGCTCCTTCTGGCGATTGTGTTTCGCCAGAGTCCGTTAGCGAAATGTGGTATGGTCCGAAGGCTATCGATAATTATGAATATCATGTCGAGACCGGGCTTGACAACGGAACTGGAACATCTGGATATTGGTTCAGTTTCGGAGATGAAGATGATGCGTATGTCCAATGGCCTGTAGTGCAATATGGACATGACTATGATAGTTTTGATCCGATTTTAAAAAGTTGTAATGGAATTTGCGGAACATTTAAGTTTGTAAAGGAATCTGTTACTGGTATTGGTTTTAATGTTGCCGGGGTTGTTTTTCATGGCAATGATGAAGTCCCGGACTTTGCGGATGCTTCTGCGTGGGGTGGCTTGTGCGTGACTTATGCCTCGGAAACGGATATGGATGTGGCTATGTCTGACGATACGACATTTTCTTCTGTCGAAAAAGTGGCGATGATGCCGAGGGTTTTATTGCCCAAGAGTGCCGAGGCCAAGACTGTTTGCGCAAAGTGGAGTGATTTCGTCACCCCCGCAGAAACTCCTGGTAATCCGGCTCATTTCACATCGCTTTTGTTTGTGGCTTACGGAGATGCTGGCTCAGAGAGCGATTTCAATGTTATCGGCATCGGTAAGTATGCCGATGTGAAAGATGTCTGCAAACAAAGTGTATATCCCTTTGTCCCCTTTTAACCTTGTCATCCCGGCCTTTTTGTCACCCCGGACTTGTTCTCTTTGACCACTTGCGGTTGACGCTTCGCGTCAGCAATTTCGGCTCGATCATAAAATCAAGTATGCTTGATTTTGCGACACTCGCCTTGAATGCTATTCAGCTCTTATGTGGTCATGATCCGCGAATGGGGACGGGGCGGGATCGCCTTTTAAGCCCGCCACCGAGCGGGCATCGCCTTTTTACGGCAGTTCGCCGCCAATCAATTCCATCTGCTTTTTGTAGATGTCCTTGCAGGCGTTTTCGCCGAGGTCGAGAAGCTTGTTGAGCATGGCGCGGTCAAAGCAGGCGTGTTCGCCTGTTCCCTGCACTTCGATGAAGTTCTTGGCGTCTTGCATCACGACGTTCAT
The DNA here is from genome assembly GCA_045224895.1 of Fibrobacter sp. GTDB lineage: Bacteria > Fibrobacterota > Fibrobacteria > Fibrobacterales > Fibrobacteraceae > Fibrobacter. Next base: position 3,916 of record JBGVAT010000109.1, on the reverse strand, counting down.
ATCGACGTCGGCGGCAGAGTCTTCGACATAGCAGAGGTCGCAAAGCGGATTGCCGCTCACGACGCCCACGGAAATCGCCGTAATGCCGTGCTTCAAAATCTGCTGTGTGATGCCGAGGCGTTCCTTGATCTTCTTGACTGCAATGGCAAGGGCCACGAAGCCGCCGATAATGCTTGCGGTACGTGTGCCACCGTCGGCTTCGATCACGTCGCAGTCGACCACGATGGCATTCTCGCCGAGTGCAGCAAGGTCGGCTGCGCCGCGCAGCGAGCGGCCTACCAAGCGCTGGATTTCCTGCGTACGGCCGCTCGCGCCCTTGCGCTCGCGTTCCACGCGCTTGCCCGTGCTCTGCGGAAGCAAGCTGTATTCAGCCGTAATCCAGCCCGTGCCGCGACCAGCAAGCCAGTCCGGAACCTTCGGGAGGAGCGTTGCGTTGCAGATGACGCGGGTGCGTCCCATTTCGATGAGGACGGAACCGTCGGCGCTCGAGATAAAGCCCGTGGTCATCTTGAGATTGCGATATTCTTCAGGTTTTCTGTCAGTACGTGTGTATGTCATAGTGATTAGTAAACAGTGGTTAGTGCGTGCGTTTTACTTTGTTACCCCGGCCTGTCACCCCGGCCGTAGTGCCGGGGTCGCCTTTTTCTATGCTTAATAACTCAGTTTTTCCGTTTTGCCTTTGTGGAAACTACCGAGTCTATAAATAAAGTCTGTGTATTGCTGCAATTCCTTGAGTGCTTCAATCACGTTCGGGTCCTTCGGGTTCCCTTCGAACGAAAGGTGGAAAATGTATTCCCACGGACGGTCCGGATGCGGACGGCTTTCGATTCGCGTGAGGTTCAAGTTGCGCTTGGCAAAGCATCCGAGAGCTTCGTACAAAGCGCCGGATTTGCCGGAATCGCTCAACATAAAGAGGAGCGTAGTCTTGATGTCCAAAGCCTTTTCTGACGAAAGGTCCGGCAGTTCGTTGGCGGTCTTTTGGATTGCGTAAAAACGCGTGAAGTTCACGCCCGGCAAGTTTTCGAGCCCTTGCTTTAAGATGTCGAGGCCGTAGAACTTGGCGGCATAAGCGCTTGCGATGGCACCGATGTGCTTGTCGCCGCGTTTTGCGATTTCTTCGGCGCTGCCTGCGGTGTCGTAGAATGCCGTGCTCTTGATGTTCGGGTGCTGCCCGAAAAAGCGGCTGCACTGGGCGAGTCCCTGCGGGTGGCTCAGCACTTCGCGCAAGTCTTCAATCTGGGTGCCCGGGAGAGCGCAGAGCGTGTGTTCAATCTGCAGCTTGACTTCGGCCACAATCGGATGACGCCACTTGTAAAGCAAGTCGTAGTTGTCGTAAATGGAACCCGCCGTAGAGTTTTCGATAGGGATGGCGCCGCCGTCAACGACACCGGTCTCGATGCCCTGGAAAATTTGTTCAAAGGTATCCATCGGAACGACTTCGATATTGTTGCCGAAGAGATGGTATGCAGCACTTTCGCTATAGGCGCCACGACGCCCCTGGAAAGCTATCTTTTTCATTTGAACCGCCTTGCGCCTTTGTATTTTGACGCCCAGTAGTTATCGTCCATAGGGGTAATCACCACGCCGTTGCTTGTGCTGGCGTGGATGAATCGGTCCCCTTTTAAGTAAATTCCAACATGACTGATTTTCCAGAAGTTTCCGAAAAATACAAGGTCACCTTCTTGTAATTTTTTGCGCTTGATCGAGTAGCCGCGCCCGTCGTCAAAAATGCGTTGCGCGTTGTGGTCGAGCGAAATCCCGTAAAAGCCTTTGTACACCTGCATCACGTAACCGGAACAGTCCGTTTTGCGTTTGCTCGCCGCTCCGTAAACGTACTTTGCCCCGAGCCATTCCTTGGCGTACTTTTCAAGGTTCGTTGGCTTGGCGGTGCGCTTTGTTTGTTTTTGCGTTGGGGCTGTCTTTTTGGCGACCGTTCTGTCCGTTTTCTTTTCGGCCTGCTTTTCTACCGTTTTTGCCGAAGAGTCTGCAACATTTTTCTCGGCGGTTTGTGCTGTAACGCCAGTGGCTGCCTTTGCGGTGTCGCTACTTGTTTGAACGCTCTTGCCGACGGAATCTTGCGCGTTCGCTTGGACTTCGCTGCTGTTTTTCGAGGTCGCTGCAAGTCTTTCTTCTTGTACGAGTTCTTCTTGCGGGTTTACGGTAGTCGTGTCGACATCTACAGTTTCTTGCTTTGGAACTCTGTAGCGCTTGTAAGACCCGCTTCGTCTGTCGTATCCGGGGCGCACGGGAAAAGCGCAGCTTGAGAGCATTCCCAAACAGCATACAATGACAATTCCCGTAATGACGTGACCTCTGAAAGCCATCAAATTAAATTTAAATAATTACGGCTCTCAAGAAAAATTTCCTGTGAGCTTACTCAATAAATCCGTGCGGCTTGAATCCGAGGCCTTTCACAAGTTCGAAATCCTTGCAGCTGTTTACGCCAGCGGTGGTGAGCATATCGTCTGTGATGGCCGCATTTGCGCCGCTCTTGAAAGCTCGCTTGCCGTCGTCGCCGAGTACGCCACGACCGCCCGCAAGACGGATGAACGCCTTCGGGTTGAGGAATCGGTAAATCGCCACGATGCGGCAGAATTCGTCGTTCGTGAGTTTCGGGAGCTTTTCGTACGGCGTTCCGGGAATCGCGTTCAGCACGTTCACCGGAGTGGACTTCACGCCGAGCTTGCGCAAATCCAGGCACATGTCGATGCGGTCTTCCATCGTTTCGCCAAGGCCCATGATGCCGCCACTGCAAATTTCGAGGCCAGCCGCAAGAGCGTTCTGGAGTGCGCCAATCTTATCGTCGTAAGTGTGCGTCGTGCAAACATCCGGGAAGTGACGGCGATACGTTTCTAGGTTGTTGTGGAAGCGGGTGAGGCCAGCTTCCTTGAGCTTGTCGAACTGTTCCCTGTTCAAGAGTCCTGCCGAAAGGCAAACCGAAAGCTTCGTCTCTTTTTTCAGGCGACGGAGAGCTTCGCTAATCTGCTCCACGTCGCGGTTCGAGAGCGTACGGCCCGAAGTCACGATGGAGTAACGCGGGATGCCTGCCGCTTCTTTCTTCTTCGCGTCAGCGACAATCTCGTCGGCGCTGAGCAACTTGTATTCCGGGGCGCCGGTGTGGTAGTAGCTGCTCTGGGCGCAGTACTTGCAGTTCTCGGAGCAACGGCCGCTACGGGCGTTCACGATGGAGCAGAAGTCGAAATTGTTGCCGTGGAACTTTTCGCGGATTTCGTTGGCGGCAGCACAGAGCTCGCCCAGGTCTTCGCTTAAAAGGCGGATGGCTTCGTCGCGGGTGACTTCGTAGCCGTCTAAAACTTTTTCTTTAAGTTCCTGGATAAAAGACACATCTTACTCCTTGAACATTTTCGGGGGCAAATATAAAAAAGAAAAGCTCGGCACAGCCGAACTTTAACTTTATAAATCTAAAATTCAATTTTGACTTAGAAACAAGCAAGACCAGGAGCGAGGTTCCGTAGCGTACAACTCGTACGTGAGGAACCGAGTAACGCCGTATAGCGATGCTTATCGGGAAAAAGGCTCCATCACCTGCCACAGAACAGCTTTGTGGGCATGCAGACGATTCTCAGCCTCTTCGAAGCTCATGTTCACGTCCAGGTTGTCCATGACGGAGTCCGTGATTTCTTCGCCGCGGTGGGCGGGCAGGCAGTGGCTCACCTTGCAGTGTGCCGGGGCCAGCTTCAAGAGCTCGTCGTTGATCTGGAACGGCAAGAAGTGAGACTGCTTCTCGGCCTTTTCGCCTTCTTGACCCATAGAGACCCACACGTCGCTGTACAGAATGTCGGCGTCCTTCACGGCTTCCTTCGGGTCGTTGAAAACGCGGTACTGGCAGCCGTGTTTTTTGAGGCCGGCCTGGGCTTCTTCCACCACCTTGGCGGGCTGTTCAAAACCCTTGGGG
>JBGVAT010000108.1:0-13374 GCA_045224895.1 Fibrobacter sp. | reverse complement strand
AGCGTATGTAGCCCTCTTGTTGAGGAGCGACATCAGTTCATCATTAAGTTCGTCAATGCGAATGCGCCATTCATTAATATCCATATTGACGAATGTAGAAAAAATTTACGGCACGCGGTTTGCGTACTCGTACAGCGAAAGCCCGAATTCAGGGAGCGCAGCAATCAAAAAGTCAAAAATATCCGATTGGACATTTTCATACTCTTCCCATTTTACCGTATTCGCAAAAGCGTAGATTTCAAGCGGGAGCCCAGTCGGCGTTGGAGCCAGCTGGCGAGTCATCAACGTCATATTTTGCGCAATCGTTTTACAGCTGCGGAGGTACGCCGTGCAAAAAGCCCTGAACGTTCCGATATTCGTCAAATGACGCCCGTTCAGGCGAGTCACCGTGTCATTTTCCGTCACATCCAAATTTCTACCGATTTCATTCATCTTTTGTTCCAAGTACGGACGCAAGATGTCAATTTTCATAAGCGATTCGATTTCATTTTCAGTCAAAAAACGAATGCTCTGCTGATCAATGTAAAGAGAACGCTTGATGCGGCGGCCACCAGATTCCTGCATCCAGCGCCAGTTCCTGAACGAATTCGTGATCAAGTCGTACGCCGGAATCACCGACACCGTATTGTCCCAGTTACGTATCTTCACGGACGTGAGCGTAATGTCGATGACCGAACCATCGGCGTGATGCCTTTCAATTTCAATCCAATCGCCCTTGCGTAAAAGGTCCGAGATGTTGATCTGTATTCCCGAAACAAGTCCGAGAATGGAATCGCGGAACACCAAGATCAAGACCGTTGCCATCGCACCAAGTGCAGACAAGATAATTACAGGACTTTTGTTGATCACTTGCGAAGCCACAAGAATCGTCGCCACGCAAAACATCACCAACTTGACCGCCTGGAAAATTCCACGCAGCGGGCGAACCTTCATTCTCGCATTGCGTTCATTCAGGCTTTCAATCACATCCAGAACAGCGCTAGCCAAAAGGAAGGCCACCACCGTGAACAAAATATTTCCGACATGTTCGCAGACTTCATAAATGAAGCTCCCTTTAGCCAATAGCTGCGGGAAGGCATTCACAAAAATCATCACCGGCACAAACATCAGCCCGCGTGTAATAACACCTTTGTTCACAAGCAGGTCGTCAAATTTATTCGGGGTCTTTGCAGCAATCACTTTTGCAAGCGGATGAACCACAAAATACAGCAACGTGTACGCAAACACGACTGATACTACAAGAATTATAAACTGAAGGTAATCGTCCATGACTTTCAATCTAAAAAATTTCGTATATTATGTCTCGAACTTTTATCATTGGAGCAATTATGAAAATAGCTGTTATGGGTGGCGCAGGTTACATTGGAAGCCATACCATCATTGAGCTTTACAAAGCCGGTCATTCCGTTGTTGTTGTCGATAATTTGGTGAATTCTAGCAACGAATCGCTCCGTCGTGTGGCAGAACTCGTTGGCGAGCCCATCCCGTTCGTAAACGCAGATGTCCGTGACGAAGCTGCATTGAACAAGGTCTTTGACGAAAACAAGTTTGACGCCTGCATCCACTTTGCAGGTCTCAAGGCCGTCGGCGAATCCGTCGCAAAGCCCCTTGAATACTACGAGAACAATATGAACGCCACGTTCGTACTGCTCAAGGTTATGCGTAGCCACGGTTGCAAGAACCTGATTTTCAGTTCGTCCGCCACCGTGTACGGCAACCCGGCCATGATTCCGATTACCGAAGACTGCCCGAAGGGTCAATGCACGAACCCCTACGGACAGACTAAGTCCATGCTCGAAGAAGTCCTCCGCGACGTACAGAAGGCTGACCCCGAATGGAACGTGGTACTGCTCCGCTACTTCAACCCGATTGGCGCACACCCGAGCGGACGCATCGGTGAAGATCCGAATGGCATCCCGAATAACCTCATGCCCTACATCACGCAGACCGCAGTCGGCCTCCGCAAGGAACTCGGCGTATTCGGTAACGACTACGACACTCCGGACGGCACCGGCGTTCGCGACTACATCCACGTTTGCGACCTTGCCGCAGGGCACGTAGCCGCGCTCCAGGCCATCGAACGCAAATGCGGGCTCGCCATCTACAACCTCGGTACGGGCCACGGCTACTCCGTACTCGACGTGGTGAAAGCCTTCGAAAAGGCAAACGGCATCAAGATCCCGTACAGCATCAAGCCGCGCCGCGCAGGCGACATCGCCACTTGCTACTGCAACCCGCAAAAGGCTTTTGACGAACTCGGCTGGAAGGCAAAATACGGCATCGAAGAAATGTGCCGCGACTCCTGGAACTGGCAGAAGAACAACCCGAAGGGCTACAAGGGATAACCAGCCTACGGCATCCCGTTCTCCGGGAACTTTTGCATATGATAAAAGCCTCGCTATGCGAGGCTTTATTTGTTATACGGACTGGCGAGACGCGCGAAGCGTCAAGCGCAAGCTTTCAAACTTTAAAACTACAGTGTCTTGAACACCTTGCGGGCCGCTTCAACCGTACGGTCAATGTCCGCTTCGCTGTGGGCTGCGCTCACGAAAATCGCCTCGAACTGGCTTGGGGCAAGGTAAATGCCTTCGTTGAGCATTCCGAGGAAATAGCGGCGGAACAATTCCAAGTCGGATTTTTGCACGTCGGCAAAGCTCGTAACCGGACCTTCGGTAAAAAAGATGCAACCCATAGAGCCAACCTGGTTCGTCGAAAGGGGAATACCCGCAGCAGCGGCAGCATCCTTGAGCCCGGCGACCAAGCGCTTCGTCATCGTCTCTGCATGCACGTAGTATTCCGGATGTGCGTTGAGTTCTCGCATCGTCGCAAGACCGGCCGCCATAGCCACAGGATTTCCCGAAAGCGTTCCTGCCTGGTAAATACCGCCAAGCGGTGCAATCTGCTGCATAACGTCCAATCGACCGCCGTAAGCGCCCACCGGCATGCCACCGCCAATAATCTTGCCAAACGTCGTGAGGTCCGGCTTAATGCCATACAAGCCCTGGGCACAATGGATGCCCACGCGGAATCCCGTCATGACTTCGTCCACGATGAGCAAGGCGCCGTGCTTTTTCGTTTCTTCCGAAAGCGTCTGCAAGAACTCGGGCTTTGCAGGCACAACGCCCATATTACCCGCAACAGGTTCCACAATCACGCCCGCAATTTCGTCACCAATCTTGTCGAAGAGTTCCTTGACGCCCGCCACATCGTTGTACTGGAGCGTGAGCGTATACTTTGCAAGATCTGCCGGAACGCCCTTACTGCTCGGCTTACCCGTCGTAAGCATGCCCGAGCCCGCCTTGATGAGCAAGCTATCGCTATGGCCGTGGTAGCAGCCTTCGAACTTCACAATCTTGTCGCGACCGGTAAAACCGCGAGCCGCACGAATCGCACTCATCGTCGCTTCGGTGCCGCTATTCACCATACGGATCATCTCGACACTCGGCACAAGCCCCATCACGAGTTTTGCAAGTTCCGATTCAAGGCCGCAAGGAGCGCCAAAGCTAAGACCGTTCTGAGCCGTATCGGCAACAGCCTTAATGACGGCATCGTGCGCATGGCCCAAAAGCATCGGACCCCAGCTTCCCACGTAATCGATGTAATCGTTACCATCGACATCGTAAATGTGGCTACCCTTTGCGCGGGCGATAAACGGAGGAGTCGCCCCCACGTTACCGTATGCACGAACCGGGCTGTTCACGCCACCCGGCATAAGCGTTTTGGCTTCTGCAAAAAGTTTTTCGCTTAAAGAATGGTTCATATAAATTATCTATCCTTCCTTAACGACATGTACCACACGTTGCGGGAACGGGATGGAAATTCCAACTTCGTCAAAACGTTCCTTGACCTGCTTCATATACTTGCAACGCGTATCCCAATATTTAGCGGTCTTGACCCAAACTCTCATATTGACGCAAACGGCACTATCGTCCAGGGACGAAACGTAAAAGGAGGGTTCCGGATTCTTAAGAACATCGGGATCCGCTTCCACAAGCTGCTTCATCTCGGCCATCGCCTTTTCGGCAGAGTCCGCATAGTCAATGCCAAAAGCCAAATCCAGACGGCGAACCGGATTGCGGCTATAATTGATAATTGGAGCGCCCCAAAGCATGCTGTTCGGAGCCGAAACGTAAAGTCCATCAAGCGAAATGAGGATCGTGTTGAAAAGTCCGACGCTTACAATCTTGCCCTTCAAGGAACCGCATTCGATGTAATCCGAAGCACGGAACGGATTGAGGAACAGCAACAAAATTCCCGATGCGATGTTGCCAAGCGTATCTTTCAAGGCAAGGCCAATAGCAAGAGAAGCGGCACCAATCACTGTCACGATTCCAGCGGTGTTCACGCCGAGAATGTGCAGAATCATAAGCAAGCCGCAAATATAGACCGCATAGGAGAACAACGAATAAAGCAGCGGCTTTACCGATTCATCAGCGCCTTTCTTAATTGCAAAACTAAGAATAAACTTGACTATCGCCAAAATGATGACGATGGCCACAAGCACTGTCGCAATTTCAATGAGATCCTGAGCAATAGCGTTCGAAACGCCCAGATTTTTCAAGAACAAATCGTATTCTTTCATTAAAGCATCCCTTTTTTATTGTCATGCCTGCCTTCGAGCGGGCATCACCCTTACAGAATCTTGTTTTCCAGAATTTCTTTGGCGTGGTATGTAATGATGATATCGGCACCAGCACGCTTGAACGCAATCATGTTTTCGCGGATAATCGCCTTTTCGTCAATCCAGCCCATTTTTGCAGCGGCCTTGACCATCGAATATTCACCGCTGACATTGTACACGGCAACCGGAACATTGCTGATTTCAGCCGTCTGGCGCAGCACATCGAGGAAAGCGAGACCCGGCTTCACCATCACGATATCGGCACCTTCTTCCAAATCGAGTTCCACTTCATGCAAAGCTTCGCGACCGTTACGCACATCCATCTGGTACGTCTTGCGGTTTCCAAAATGCGGTGCGGAATCTGCAGCATCGCGGAACGGGCCATAATATGCACTAGCGAACTTTGCACTGTAACCCATAATCGGCGTATTCGTAAAGCCAGCATTGTCAAGAGCTTCGCGAAGAACCGTGATGTGGCCATCCATCATATCACTCGGAGCCACCATATCGGCACCCGCCTGCACCTGCGAAACAGCAGTTTTAGCCAAAAGTTCAAGCGTCGGATCGTTATCCACGTCACCATCCTTGATGATGCCGCAATGACCGTGGCTCATATATTCGCAAAGGCACACGTCCGTAATCACGTACAAGCTTGGGAACTTCGCCTTGATGGCACGCACGGCACGCTGCACAATGCCATTTTTATCGTATGCCGAAGTCGCCATTTCATCCTTGTGATTCGGGATGCCAAACAGCAAAATGGACTTGATGCCAAGCGCCACACAGCCTTCGAGTTCCTTCAAGATTTCGTCAATCGAGAAACGGAACTGGTTCGGCATAGACGGAATTTCTTCTTTGATGCCCGAACCTTCAACCACGAACATCGGGTAAACGAGAGCATCGGGATTTACAGCTGTTTCTGCAACCATGTTGCGGATAACTTCATTTTTACGTAAACGGCGAGGACGGATAATCATAATTTTAGTAGTCGGTAGGAAGTTAGAAGTAGTCAGTTTAAAATGTCATTCCCGCCATCAAGCGGGAATCTCCTTTTTTATTAAATAGGATTCATATTTAATTATAGTAAATCACGGAAAAACTATTTTCCAAAATCGCGTTCAATTTGCACAAGGCCTTCGGCCCATTCGCTTTGGATTTTCTGTTTGAGCTTTTTGGCAAGCGAAGGGGCGCGGCCCTGCGTAGAAACCGTTACGGCGATGCTTTCGCCAAAGTCCATACGGGCAGGAACAATAAAATCACCATTACGGTAATCGCAGGCGTTGTTCACCAAGATACGGCGGGCATGGGCATCGTTGTTGACAATCGCATTAACAGCTGGCTTGTCCGTGCAAATGAACACCATAAAGATTCCGCACAAATCAAGCGGTTCGTATTCGCGTTCCTTGAGCGTCAACAGCGGTTCCGACTCTGCTAGAGCCTTAAATTCGGGAAGAATCTGCGGAGCGACAACGGTTATGCGAGCGCCCGTCGGCAAAAGCGTCTTGACTTTGCGGAGTGCAATAGAGCCACCGCCGACCACAAGCACATTGCGACCATCGAGATTGAGTTCGATGGAAAAGAGGGAACTGTTTTGAGAAGAGATGGATTGCTTCGCTTCGCTCGCAATGACGCGCTCATGCTCATTTTGTGCCGTACGAAGACCAGCAACCACCATATTCGCAAATTCCTTCCAGTCGCCAAGGCATGGCAAAAGCGTTATCGGGATTTGCGGGAACTCCGCCTGCAAGCGAGCCACGACGCGGGGCACATCGTTCTTGGTGTGCTGACCGTTCAGCAAAAGATACGGCAAAAGCGTTACCGATTCTACATCTTCGCGTAAAACCGTACGCAAGTCATTTTCCAAATCCAAAAGACTCGTGCTAGCCACACGCGTTCCCGGCATATCGTGATGCAGGCGATCGAGAATTTCTTCGAAGCCTTTAAATGCACCGGGCAAGATGCAATGATGAGCGATAATCAAAATGACTTTCACGCGTAATACTCCACGATTTTTTTCACGAGAGAATCCATCGTTGTTTCGTCGGATGTGACCGTTTCAAAGCCGTACTTATTTGCGGCTGATTCCGTCATACGGCCGATGCAGAAAGATGTTCGATGGCGCGCATCCGTCATCTTAACGAAGTTTTCGACAGCGCTAGTGCTGGCAAAGACAACGGCATCGGCGGATTCGACAGCTTCGCGCTTCCATTCCGGGAGTTCTGCAACCGGGAGCGTTTCGTAAACGACCCAACGGGTGGCTTTCGGCAAGAGTTTGAGCAAAGTATCGTCTGCAAGATTTCCTTGCAAAAGAAGAATGCGTGATTCGTCGTGAACCACTTTTTGCAACAGTAAGCCAAGACCTTCGCCGGTGTGGTCTTCGGGAACATAATCGCAGCGGATACCGCATTCGAGCAACTTTTTTTCGGTAATCTTTCCGACGCTTGCAATCTTTTTGCCTGCAAGCACGCGCACATCGAGACCAGCAGCGAACAACTGTTTAAAGAAACTTTCTACGCCGTTCGTACTTGTAAATGCGAGAATATCGAAGTTCGCAAGAGAAGCCCAATCAAAAGCACCTTCTACAGCGCGAGTTTCGATCATCGGAGTTTCGATGACTTCGGCACCGAGAGAGGTCAAGCGAGAGCTTATTCCGCTAGACTGCTTTGCCGCACGAGTGACGACCAGGCGCTTGCCCGAAAGCGGCAAACTCTTTTTCCAAGCAAGCGACTTGCCGAGTTCAACAACGCCACCCATAATCGTAATGGCAGGAGCGGTCACATTTTCACGAGCAATCGTCTCCCCCGCAGTTTCGAGCGTCGCCATAACGGTACGCTGGAACGGGGTCGTTCCTTTTTCGATAAACGCAAGAGGAGTTTTCGGATCCTTGCCATATTCCATGAGTCGGCGGGCAATAAAGTCCATATTGCCAATGCCCATCAAAAAGATGAGCGTTCCCTGGCACTTTGCGAGAGTTTCGAAGTCTAGGGAAAGCGAATCCCCAGCCTCGGCTTTTTCATGCCCCGTAATGATATGGAAACTTGTTGCAATTCCGCGATGGCTCACGGGGATTCCCGCATACGCAGGCACGGCAATCGCAGAGGTCACGCCAGGCACGACTTCAAATTCAACTCCGGCAGCTACGAGTTCCAGAGCCTCTTCGCCACCACGACCGAACACGAACGGGTCTCCGCCCTTAAGTCGAGCAACGGTCGCACCCGGCATTTCGCAGGCAAACTTCACCAAGAGCTTGTTAATTTCGGACTGTTTTACTTTGTGGTGCGTCGGCATCTTGCCCACATCGACCATCTTAGCCTTGGAATTGCACATTCCAAGAATCGACGGTGAAACAAGACGGTCGTAAACGACGACATCCGCCTTTTCCAGAATCGCATGGGCACGCAGAGTCAAGAGTCCCGGATCGCCAGGACCTGCACCAATCAGATAAACCTTGCCAAAATTATTTGTTTTTTCCATCAAATGGAAATTTAGAAAATCTTCTTGATTAAATTTTGCCTATATTTTTGAGTATGAATAGTTCTAGAGAAAAGCTTCGCGACGAGGTCTATACACAGATGATGTGTGCCCAGGCCCGTCTTTCCAAGGATCAAAATACACAGATGGGTGCCGTTCTCGTCAGCGCAGACGGACGCGTCATCAGCACAGGTTACAACGGCGCTCCCGCCGGATTTGACGATGAAACCGTCCCGTACACCCGCGAAAAACAACTCCTCGCCTACGACCTTTTGGACGCCGACACGGGTGAACTCATCAGCCATCACGAATTCGAAGCCAACAAGTACCCGTTCATGGTTCACGCCGAAATCAATGCGCTCCATTACGCACGCGGCAAGGTTCCTCCGGGATCAAAGCTCTACGTGATCGGATTTCCATGCGAACGCTGCTCCCTCGACATCAGCCTTTCCGGCGTTGCCGAAGTGTTCGTGACCAAGGATGATTACGACCCCAAGTCCACGCTGAACAACAGCCGCGACACAGCCTACTATATGTTCGCGCAGGCAGGAATCATCGTGACACTCTGTGGCAAACGCATCAAGCCAGTTGTTTCAAAGCCTGCAAAGAAATAACGCATAAATTGCCACATCGCCCTGCGACCCGCAATGACGATATGGTGAATGCACTTAGTTACGCCCGCACATTCAAAATGCGCGGGATATTTTTTTTAGCTATAAAAAGACGATCCCGGTACAAGGCAGGGATGACAGCCGGGAAGACAGCGCTAATTATAGTTGCTTCTGGATTTCACGGGCAAGTTCAACGCCCAAATTCTTAGCCTGCCGAACAGAGTCCGCAGAATTCAATTCAAGCGCGCCCGAGGTTTCGGCACGGAGTAAACGGCTAGATTTTTCATTCCAGTACATACCGCGGATTTTTATGGTCTGTGCATTTTCATCAGCCCCACTGTCAACAAATTCAGCAAAGCTTGCCACCGGGAACTGGCAACCCGCATTGAGAGCCTTCAAATAAGCCATTTCTGCAGATGCGACACAGAATGTTGCGACATCGTTTGCGCGAACGAGAATTTGCGTAAGGGACTCAAGATGACGAGTGTCAGAATCGGCAAGAGTTTCAATGGCAAGAATTCCCTGACCGCTAGCGGGGAGAACTTGTTCGGTACTAAAGTATTCCGTCACTTGGTCTGCAAGCCCCATACGCTTGAGCCCAGCCGCAGCAAGCACAACGCCATCAAGTTCCGCAAGCTTGCCCATGCGCGTCTGGATGTTTCCGCGAATCGGCACATATTCCAAATCCGGGCGAAGCGCCTTCAGCTGCACCACACGGCGAATGCTTCCCGTACCGACGCGAGCGCCAGCAGGCAAATCCATAAAGCGAACGCCGGTAACACCACCGCGCGAAAGGAATGCATCACGTGGGTCTTCACGTTTCAACACTGCGGCAAGCTTGAACTGCGGCAGCACTTCGGCAGGCATATCCTTAAGGCTATGGATTGCAATGTCAGCACGACCTTCGAGGAGTGCAATTTCGAGTTCCTTGATGAACACGCCCTTACCGCCAAAGCTCGCCAGCGACTTGTCCAAACGGCGGTCGCCTTCGGTAGTCATGGAGACAAGTTCATAAGTCAGCGGTTCTGCGTTCGCCGCATTTGCCGCAACGATAGCGTCGGCAGCCATCGTCGTCTGAGCCAAAGCCAAAGCACTTTTGCGAGTCGCTACACGAAGCTTCATCACGCCCCCTAATTACATTCGCGAAGACATTTCAGATAAGTCATCACATCTTCGGCCGGATTCGAGTCTTTAACTTTGTACAAGTAATCATTCGCCATCTTCTTGGCAAAGCGAACATACATCATCCGGATGCGATTCTTATCCGCATCGGACACATCCGGGAGCGAACGCAGCAGCTTTTCGGATTCATCATTCGCCGTCGCCACCATCTTTTCGGCAAAGACATGAATGTCCTTTGCGATATCGTCCATACGATACCACTGCATAAATTCTTCGATGCCTTCTTGCAAAATCTTTTGTGCCGCTTCGAGTTCAATCATTCGCAAGCGACGGTTTTCAGACACAATTTGTTCCAAGTCATCGACGCAAACATATTGCACTCCGGGCAAATCACCAATCGAAGATTCAGCATTGCGCGGATTAGCAAGGTCAACGATAAGACGCTTCGACAAGGCCGTTCCATCAGAAGACTCCGCGACCTGAATCGCCTTTTCAAATTCATCCTTCGTAATGATCGGCTCCTGGCTTGCGCTGCAAAGAATCAGCACATCGCTCTTGCCCACAACACTATAGCGGTCCTCAAAACGGATGGGAGTCAAGACATCACCGAACTTTTCGGCATTCGCAAAAGTCTTGCTGCTTGCGAAAATCTTCGTCGTATTCTCTTGCACGTACTTGAGCATCAGCGAACCCATTTCGCCAAGCCCCACGATGTACACAGTACGATTTTCAAGATCGTCAAAAGTCTTTTGCACCTGCTTCATCGCCAAGAACGGGATGTTGCAGCTAAGCTTGCTCAAGTTCGTCTCGGTCTTGATGCGCTTTGTCGTGTGGATGGCGCTCTGGAAAAGCTTGTTCAAACTGTTCCCCGTCGCCTTGAGCTGGTGCGCCGTTTCGTATGCACGGTCAATCTGGTGCAAAATTTGGTCTTCGCCCATGGCCACGGAATCAAGCCCCGCACACACGTTCATCACATGATGGACAACATCCTCGCCCGTCTTCGTGTAAAAGAACTTTGCAAAATCATCATAACTTTGGTGAGCCAGACCGCAAACGTAGCGGACCAATTCGGCGGTATCCAAATCGCGGTCGCTCGCCACATAAACTTCCGTGCGGTTACAAGTGGCAAGAATCAAAAGTTCGTCAAACGGAGAGTGACTCAGCGCCTCGGTCTTGACGTCCATCGGGATATAAAACTTTTCGCGAATCGCGATTTCAGCCACCTTGTGGCTCATTCCTGCCATATAGATTTTACGCATAGTGTAAAGATAGAAAAGATTGGACTACGCAAAAAATCTGAAGCTCGTTTTCTTGAGTTCCTTGAGCGAATGGAGGACGACGAATTCGGGGTTATCGAGCAAAGCAACAGATTCCTTGATGAAACCGTCCAATTTTTCAGGAGTCTGCGCATGCATCATCGCATACAAATTATATTCAAAATTTTCAAATGATGGGCGCTCGTAACAGTGCGAAACGAAATGCTTTTTCGCAAGCAAAGCCCCGAAACCACCACTTCCTACTTGGATAGATCCCAAATGCTGATCTCGGTCATATTTATGCAAGCTTGGATGCGGCTCTCGATCTTCGCATTTGTCCGACTTCCTACAGTCTACTAACTTAAAACACACCATCGCATTGCAGGGGAAGCCGGCATCTTGATGACGGAGAATCGCCCCAAAGCGGCGCATACGTTTTAATGCAAGATCTTCGCGAAGTTCATCGCAAGATACGCCCCAGTCCTTGAAGGGAGTGAGCGAATGCGGGATGTCGTCACAAGCAATGAAAATGCGCTTGCGATCAAAATCTGTTAATGCCGCTGTTGGAGATTGCCGCGCTCCGTTCGCAATGACGCTTTCAGAAGGAGCGCCGGCCCCCTTCCCCATCACCGTATTGATTTTGAACTTCTTGGTGGCAGTGAGGACATGAACATCGTGCAAATCCGTTTTTGCACAAACGCGGTCTACAACGGCTTGGATTGCTGTTTCATTTTCAGCAATAACCGTAAACCAAACATTATATTCGTGACTGCGGATGTAATTGTGCGTAATCGCAGGTTCTTCATCCACGACAGCCGCGAACTTTTCCATCGATGTTTGCGCATGCGGTTCCGCAAAAAAATCATTTTCCGACGTCGGCACTTTTCCCGCACAAAGCCTCGAAATAAAACCTAGCTTTTTGGAATCGTAAACGCCACCGATACGGCGAATCACGCCGGACGCGCGCATTTTTTCAACTTCATCAAAAACTTCTTGTTCTGAAACATTCAACATTTCCGCAAGCGCCTTATACGGGCGCTCCACCAACGGAAAGCCGTCTTGAATAATCGCGAGAAGTTTTTGACCTAAATTCAACAATTCCTAACCACTAATCACTAACCACTAATCACTAAAATATTTCTTCATCCGTCAAATAGCAAGCCGGGTCTTCGGCCCAGAAGTCGCCTGTCACGGCTTCGGCACGCGTACGGAAATTGCCATTGCACAAATTCAGGAACTTGCAATTCGGGCAGCGACCCTTGAGAATCGGCTTACGGTTTTTGAGGCCCGCCATAATCGGGTTCGATTCGTCCGTCCAGATGTCGCCAAAGTTGCGTTCGCGAACATTTCCGAGCGTGATATATTGCGTAAACTGGTCCGGATGCACATTGCCAATGCTATCGATATTGCCAAATGCCATACCGCTGCGGTTACCGCCATTGCGCTGGATCAAATCCAAAATCTTTTCGGCACGTTCCGGGTCTTCGCGTTTCATGCGCTGGTACAGATAAACGGCATCGGCATGGTTATCGACCGTCAAAATTTCCTTATTCACGCCGCGCTTCTTAAGGTCCAAAGTGCGGTCAATAATCAGGTCCATCACCTTGCGGCTCTCTTCGTGATTCAAGTCGTTCTCGACCATCGCACTTCCACGACCGCTATAGACAAGGTGATAGAAACAAACTCTATCAATGTTTTCCGCTTCGAGCAAATCGAAAATAGCGTTCAAGTCTTGATAGTTGTACTTTGTAATCGTGAAGCGGAGTCCAACCTTTTGACCCGTCGCCACACAATTGCGGATTCCGCGCAAAGCCATCTGGTACGCGCCCTGCTTGCCACGGAATTTGTCGTGGGTTTCTTCGCAACCATCCAAGCTGATGCCCACATAGCCAACGCCCATCGCCTTGAGCTTCTGAGCCACATCCGGCGTGATGCAAGTGCCGTTCGTCGAAATCGTCGGACGGATGCCCTTGCTTGCCGCATAGTTCGCGAGCTCAAAAAAGTCCGGGCGCAAAAGCGGCTCGCCACCGCTGAACAAAATCACCGGCACATGGAAATCTGCGAGCTGATCAATAAGCTTGATTCCCTCTTCGTGTGAAAGTTCGTTCTGGTACTTGATGGCCTCTGAACGCGCATAGCAATGCACGCACTTCAGGTTGCAAGTCTTGGTGCAGTTCCACACCACCACCGGACCACGGCCCGGGCCCACACCGTTCTTGGATTCGTGGGCACGCGGTTCATAACGAAGAGAATCCCCGAAATTCGGGGTGTCCATCAAAAGCTTAGTAATACT
>JBGVAT010000107.1:0-27466 GCA_045224895.1 Fibrobacter sp. | reverse complement strand
ACAGAGCGGACGATTTCCGGGGTGATTGTCGAGACGATACCAGCCAAATACTGTTTGACGGATTCCTTGGCGCGAATATCAGACATTTCAGGTCTCCATATTGTAAATCGAGACCCAAATTTAGGAATTTAACCCAATTTCGTTAAGGGGGGTAAGATTTTTTTATAAAATATATTTTACGCGGTCTTATAAAAAAAACAGACACAAAGCCTGCCGTTTGGTAAAACTTCAATTAACAACAAAAAGGCCCCGCCACCGCGGAGCCTTATTTGCGATATCAAACGTCGATCAGCTTTAACTAGCCGTTATACGGTTGTTCAAACGGAGCAAGACCAATGCCACCACCAATTGTACCGCTCGGATCGTTAGGGTCGACATTGTCATTACTCCCCTGCAACAGCGCAACGGAGTGATCCATTTCTATAACCATCATTTCGGGAGATGCGTATTCTTTTTTTGTCATATAAAATTCCTCTATGGATTCAATAACTCAAGCATTGGGACCTACAAACGAGGCATCGATACAACCTTCCTCACCACTACCGCAAAGCAGGTTTGTTTTTTGTTCGATAACGAGTATCTCCATCTTCGGAGCTGTATATTCTTTTTTTTGTTCGTTGTTCATAATTTTCTTTTTTTTGGTTTTACTTTTTCAAAACTTTCTTCCCGTAGTACGCACCCTTTGTAGCGCGGTTCACGTTGTTCACGCGACGACCCTTGAGGTCGTACCAGCGATCAATCTTGATTTCGCCAGTGACGGAATTCATACGACCAACAGCCGTTGTCTTTTCTTCGCCATTTTCGTCATCTTCGACAAACGTGACATCAATGACGTCAGCATTGGCGCTTGCAAAGCCAGCGCTGTTTGCGCCTGCACCCCATGCGCGTGCCGCAGCCGGGCAGTTCAGGCGCACACTTGAACCGGTTTTTCTGAGGTAAGAGCGCATTGGCACAGCGTACGCACCGGCAATAAGTCTGCCGAATTTACCCTTCGCAACACCGTCATTGTTACTGCCCGCAAAGCCGTAGGCAAGCCCGAGTTCTTCATCATTATTTTCCCAGACCTTGTACGAATAGAGTCCCTTGAAATACCACTTGCCAGTTTCATCGATTTTGTCAGCAATCTCGCCCGTCTGTACGGTGGCCTGCTTACCATGCATATCGAATTTAAGACTAGACTCGCCCTTGTTCAAGACGACCGCATACGGAGTATTCGCCTCCGGGAGATTGTCCAAACCGATATGCTTCATCGTGGCTTTCCAAGAACAGCCAACCTGTTCCACCGCCTTCAAATAATAGAACGAGGCATTGAATGTTGTTCCTTCGGGCAACGTGAACGGCAGCACTGTCGTCGCAGGCGTGAGCGGCGTGAGAGTTCGCGTAACTTCAACTGAATCAACTACAATCGGATCCGGAATGCTGAGCGTTCCCTTGCCGGTGTAATCGGCATTGATTACAGCACGAACGCCACTGCTGTATTCGTAAATTTTTGCAGCAGGGTAATCCGCAACTACAGCCGGATAGACAAACGGACTTGTCGAAATGCCGTCCTCATATTCCTTACCACCGATTGTGATGGTACCGGTTCTGGAACCTTCATAGCCAGCACCGATACTGAACTGTTCGTTCAGAGCATAAGTACCCTTCGTTGCTGTCACCTTAACAACATCGTCAGTAATCGTAATGTTTCTGCTTGTACTCTTATACCCACCTCCGATACCAGCGCCTAACCTCCCTCCATTAGCTGTAACAACGCCACCGCTAATGGTAACATTCTCGACATATGAACTATTGGCATTTCCATCGAGACTCCACCCACTTCCGATGCCAGCCGCATAATCCCCTCCACTTGCCGTAACTACGCCTCCGCTAATCGTAACGTTCTTGACATAAGAACTATTGGCATTCTGATATTCAACGACAAACCCACTTCCGATGCCGGCACCATAATTTCCTCCATTTGCCGTAACTACGCCTCCGCTAATCGTAACGTTTCCAACAGAACACTCCCCAGACCCAATTCCGCTTCCGATGCCAGCTCCATTCAGCCCTCCAATTGCTGTAACATCGCCTCCGCTAATCGTAATGTTTCCGACAGAACTACGCTCACCTCCACTTCCGATGCCGGCACCATATTTCCCTCCTCTAGCCGTAACAGCACCTCCAGCAATGACGATATTTCCACCCTTAGCCATATAACCACTTCCTATGCCAGCACCCCAAACTCCGCCGCTAGTAGCATCAAGAGAGCCTGAACCACTGATAGTAAGCGTTTTACCCTCTGGCACATAGATACCAGGATAATTTCCATAAAAGCCCGTCACCGTGTTCACGGAATTCTCGGCAAGAATAATGTTACAGTCACCTTCACAAGTGATGCCTGCCCATTTGTAACGGGAGTCATCCACACCGTCGATAGTCACTCCGTTAAGAGTCACAGTTGCACCATCGGCAATTGACAACTTGTAAGGATAGGAAAGGCCATCAATCATACCCACCAATACTTCACCATTTTGTGCAACATAGTCTTCTTCAATAGCAGAAAGATTGGTAAAAGATTCATCAACCCACCGCGCATAAAGCGTGATTGAATTTTCTGATTCCGTCAAATCAATAACATTGACTTTGTCCCCATAGATTCGACCATTACCACTAACGTCTGTAGTCCAGCCTGCAAAACTGAATCCATCACGAGTAAATTCATTAGCCAAGAGTATTTGTTCAAATCCAGAGTATAGATTTTGTTTTTCCATCGTTCCATTGCCGCCATTGGCATCAAAAACAACCGTATAAGTAGCTCCCGTAAACACAAACGGGCTTGTAGAAACACCTACCGTTTTTGAGGAACCAATAGTGATTTCTCCATTTCTGGAACCGTTCATACCGGCACCAATACTGTACGGAGCATCATCATCCTTCGTTGCTACAACTTTTGTCACACCTTCAGTAATTGTGATACCCCCAACATCAGCAGCATAACCACCCCCAATAGCAGCAGCATAAGTACCACCCGAGGCCGTAACAGAGCCACCACTGATAACAACATATCCACAACCAATTTTACGGCCACCACCGATGCCAGCACCTCTACCATTACTGCTAGCATCTAGTGAGCCAGGTCCCGAAATGGTAAGTGTTTTACCCTCCGGCACATAGATACCAGGATAATCCCTGTAAAAGCCCTTCACTGTGTTCACTGAACTCTCGGCAAGAATAATGTTACAGTCACCTTCGCAGGTAATTCCCGCCCAGTTGTAATCCTTATTATTTACACCGTTGATTGTCACTCCGTTGAGAGTCACCGTAGCACCATCGGCAATGGACACCTTGTAGTTGCCAGCGAGCGAACCAGTCAACACTTCGCCATTATGGGCAACATAATCATCATTTAACGAAGCCAGATTCGTATAACCAATTACAAAAAATTTTTCAAGATTTTCCGTTGGCAATTTGTAGTTATTGTTGCTCAATGCCGTAGCGGTTGCAGTATGCCCTCCAATATTTTTTGCAGCTCCCGAAACAGTAATGCTACATTCATCGCCATTAACAAGTCCATCCGCCGTTGCAGTCGGGGCTTGTTCCGTACCGTTATAAACAAACAACGTCTGTTTACCCCAACTGATGGTGATTTCTTTGGGTTCTACGGTCAATGTTCCACTTTCGAACACAACATTGTATTTGTCCGAAGTCAAGCCTTCCGGCGTAATGGAGTAATCACCGACATTCCCTTTTTGTTCGTAATCAGTACTAAACGACAAAGTTCCACTTAAAACTGATGCATCGTCTCCATCCAAGAAACCAGCATATTCAACGCCATTGTCCGCAGGCTTATCACCATAAACGATAGTATTGTTCTTGGCAGTAACAGTCAGTTTTCTCAAGTGGACAAACGGGCTTGTCGAAATGTCCTCAGATTCCTTGCCACCGATTGTAATGATACCGGTTCTAGAACCATCATCGCCCACACCAACACTGTTTGGAGCATAAGTACCTTTTGTTGCAGTAACCTTGGTTACATCATCAGTAATCGTAATGTTTCCGACAGCTCCATAATTACCACTTCCGATGCCAGCTCCACTTTGCCCTCCACTAGCCGTAACTATGCCTCCGCTAATCGTTACACTTTCAACACTACTATTGTAATACCCACTTCCGATGCCGGCTCCATCATCCCCTCCTGTAGCAGTAACAACGCCTCCGCTAATCGTAATATCGTTTACACTTCCTTTATGGCTGCCACCTATTCCAGCTGCTTTCGAGCCACCTGTGGACTCGACAGTTCCTCCACTAATCGTAATGTTTCCTACACTTCCGTTAGTGCCGCCACCTATTCCAGCTGCAAGCGAGCCACCTGTGGACTTGACAGTTCCTCCACTAACCACAATATTTCCGCAATTGATATACCACCCTCCACCGATACCGGCTCCCTGCCCATTGCTACGGGCTTCAAGAGAACCTGTTCCCGAAATGGTAAGCGTTTTGCCCTCCGGCACAAAGATACCGGGATAATCACAGTCAAAGCCCTTTACTGTATTCACAGAATTCTCGGCAAGAACAATGTTACAGTCACCTTCGCAAGTAATTCCCGCCCATTTGTAAGCAGATTTATTTACACCGTTAATAGTCACTCCATCGAGAGTCACCGTAGCGCCATCGGCAATGGACACCTTGTAGTTGCCAGCGAGCGAGCCAGTCAACACTTCGCCATCTTGGGCAACATAATAATCATTTAACAAAGCCAGATTCGTATAAGCAATTTCAAATGACTTTTCAAGATTTTCCGTTGGCAACTTGTAGTTGTCGTTGCTTAAACCCGTTACAGAGGCTGCATACATACCAACATCTTTTGCAGCTCCCGAAACACTAATTACACATTCGTCACCAGCAACCAGGCTTCCTGCCGTTGCGGTCGGGGCTTGTTCCGTGCCGTTATAGACGAAAGAGGTCTCGCCCCAAGCGATGGAAATTTCTTTCGGGGTGATTTCAAATGACCGATCTACATCTGCAGGTAGCTTGTAGTTGCTGTTGTTCAATTCCGTAGCGGTTGCAGTATGCTCGCCAACATCTTTTGCAGCTCCCGAAACACTAATTACACATCCGTCACCAGCAACCAGGCTTCCTGCCGTTGCGGTCGGGGCTTGTTCCGTGCCGTTATAGACGAAAGAGGTCTCGCCCCAAGCGATAGTGATTTCTTTCGGGGTGATTTCAAAAGGCTTTTTCACATCTTCTGGTAGCTTGTAGTTGCCGTTGTTCAATGCCGTAGCGGTTGCAGTATACTCGCCAACATCTTTTGCGCCCTGAACTGTAATTAAGCATTCGTCACCGGCAACCAGGCTTCCTGCTGTTGCTGTCGGGGCCTGTTCCGTGCCGTTGTAAACGAAAGAGGTCTGTTCGCCCCAAGCGATGGAAATTTCTTTCGGGGTGATTTCAAATGACCGTTCTACATCTGCAGGTAGCTTGTAGTTGCCGTTGTTCAATGCCGTAGCGGTTGCAGTATACTCGCCAACATTTTTTTTAGCTCCTGAAACGGTAATTACACATTCGTCACCTTCAACCAAACTTTCAGCCGTTGCTGTCGGGGCTTGTTCCGTGCCGTTGTAGACGAAAGAGGTCTGTTTATCCCAAGCAATGGTGATTTCTTTGGGTTCTACGGTCAACGTTCCGTTCACGAATGTAATTTCATAGTTGTCCGAAATCACGCCGAACGGAGTAATTACATATTCACCGACAGGCCCATTTGGTGTGTAGGCAATGCTAAGCACCAGAGTTCCGCCTAAAACAGAAGCATCGTCTTCTCTGACAAATCCCGAATACTCAACACCATTATCCGCAGGTTCATCGCCATAAGTAATCGTCTTATTCTTGGCAGAGATGGTCAATGGAGCCTTTGTTATTTCAAAAGAACGGGCTGCAGTCGTGTATTCATAATAATAAAAGTCGCTTGCAATTGTCGCCTTGACCCAGTAGGTTCCCACACTCGTAGGCTCTGTGGTATTGTAAGATCCATCCTGCGAAGTTGCATACTTGTAAGTAATTAAACCTGTACTCAGGTTGTCCGTCACAGAAGGATTTAATGATTCACCATAGACAACCGAAGAGGCGATTTTCATCGTCGCATTATCATTTTGGCGCTTGATAATGGAGAACTCTCTGGCTGAGGTCGTGTATTCATAGCAGTTATCATCCCCCGAGATAGTCGCCTTGACCCAGTAGGTTCCCTCTCCAAAAGGTTTTGTGGTACTGTAATCCCCATTCTGCGATGTTGCATACATGTAAGTAACTGCGCCTGTACTCAAATTCGTGCCGCTGATCGACGGAGAGATCGTCTCGTCCGCGTACAATGTTGATGCTATATAAACCGAAGCGGAACTGTTAGGAGATTTCGCAATAGTCACTGTCTGGGACTCTACATCAGAAGCATCAATAAAATCGTCACGCCCCGCATAGTAATAAACAGTGTAAGAACCAGCGCTAGTCGCCTTTACCTGGGATGCTGTTGGCGTATAACTTTCCGACCCAACCTTGTAATACTCAAATCCGTATGGAGCATTGGCTGTAGTCTCGATAAGCTTTTGCGGTTGCCCGTTATACACAAGTCCGCTAGCCATCACCGGTTCTCTTGACAGACGGTTCTTTTTAGTGGTGGTGGAAAAGTGCATATAGATACGGCTACCTTTCGATTTACAGTTTAGGTCTGCTACGATTCCCTGCATATATCCATTTGTATAATAGAGACCGACAGCTCCATCTCTAGTGCTGTTGATATCGATACTGCTAACAACGCGCTTATCATCAAAGTGGTCCTTGGTATAATAAAGGTACAAGTTCGAGCCACCATAACAACTGCTATTCAGGTTGCCATTAACAGACCTGAAGTTAGTTCCGCCTCTAGAAGAGGGGCGGTTATAAATGCGGCTATTGAAAGTAAGGTTTGATGGAGGATTTGTTGAGCTTTCGGCGTTAATGACGATGAAATCGGTAATGTAGCCTTTATGGAGATCGGCAGTGGCACTAGTCTTGTAACCCAGGTAAATATGGTCGCTACACAAGCCAGCGTTCAAATCAACATCGATAAAGGTAAAGTCGGTGTGAGAGGACTTTGCGTCACTAACCTCACTACTGGTTCCACCGACCAGAATGACATCGGTAATATATGAAGGGTTGGAGTCCGCCCACGTTGACACAGGCATAAACAGTGAAAGTGCAAGCACGAGTCCCAAGAAGGCCGTGCGCAATTTAAGGAGAATTTGATCAATGGTCATATCGTTTCTCTTTATCAGTATTTAAAAATCTTGGACAAATACAAAAAAACACCCGACAGCATAACCGCGCGAGTGCATTAGTAACGACTTTGTACGTCGGGAAAACGTCTTTAGCTACCGCAAGCAGCCAAAGGCTACCGACCCAAGGGGAAAAGAGCATTTTTGCATTTGTTGTAAACACGGCGCCATATTTACAAAAAACTTATGTAAATGTCAACAAAATATTTTTAAACAAATAAATTTAGAATACGGTCCCATTGGGCCGGTTTATCATCATTCCTGATCAAGGGAGGCTTTGATTTCAAGAACCTCTGACTCTGAAAGCCCCGTAAACTCGACGATTTCAGCTAAGGGTTTGTCTTTCAGTAGCATCTTCGTTGCTATCTCGCAAGCCTTCTCCTTAACACCTTTCATCTTGATCCAAGCGAGGTAATCCAGTTCTTCTTCCGTCAAAACCATACTCTTTACCTGTTCTCTTAAAAGTGTTTCCGAAGCATTGTCAACCAAGATTCGACGAATCGCCTTAGCGATAATTTCATCGCCAAAATCCGGGAGAGACTGGGCTGAGCCAGCGTGTTTCAGCAAGAAAAGCCAACGTTCCTCATCAGTCTCGATTCGATCTTCAGCCCTGTTGAACCGAGTCAAATCATAAATAATATACTTAACCTTATCAGATATCGTCAAGCCCTTCTCATTGCGAATAGACCAGTCACCACGATAACCATCTTGCTGTTGGATAGCGAAATCGCAAATCCAAATGGCAAACGTCGGCGGAATTTCATAGCGGCGGGATTCGCGTTCAGCACGCTCCGCATCGGAAAGATTTGCGGAAGTTCCAGAGAAAGTTTCCTGATTCCATTCATATTTGCTTTGGAGCAAAAACGCACTGTGCTGTAGCAAAACACGCTCCACAAAATGAAGCGGTTTCGCCTTTTGCATTTCAATGTTGACATATAGTCCATTCGCAGTTTTTGCACGAATGTCCAATCTGAACGTTTTGACTTGCGGAAAAATGATATTGATTTCGGTATTCCTAACCGTAACGGACTTGATTTTATTGTCGCCCTCCAAGTGAAATACTCCGTTCAGGAAACTGACAAGCGCCTGTTCATCGTTCAAAAAAGCCTTGAACGCAGCATCATAAAGTGGGTCAAGGTACTTTTTATTCTTGATTTCTTCAAATTTTTGTTGTTCACAGAATTCACGAGCATCACCAAGAATAGTTTCATTTTTGACGATGTACGGTTTTGTCGCTGTATTATCATCATTTGCCATTTGCATGTCCTCACAACGGTAAGGAACACCCCCTACCTATTATATTAACACGCATTTGGCGCCCGTTTGGACTAAAAAATCTTTGTAAAAAATTTCATTTCATTATAAAAAGGAGATCCCCGCATTCGCGGGGATGACAACGTAAAAAAAACGACCCCGTCCCGGAAAAGCTTACGAGGCGAGCGCTGCGTCAAAGAATCCATTCTTTGACATAGCCGAGCCGAAGGGCTTTGCGCCTGCGCAACAAGTCCGGGATGACAGGCCGGGGTGACATTATAATAATTTCAGCGTACTTTTATTTCATTTTGCTTTTATTACAGCAGTCCCTTCTTTGCAGAGCGCATAAGGTTCTTGACCTGCTTCTTGTCCATCGCAGGCACGCTAGCGTCTTCGACACGCTTGGAGCGCGGGGCGCAATCTTCGCAGAGGTGCTTGACCACCGTCCCAAAACTGGCAACACCATCCGACATGGACATTTCCTTGAAGCGGTAGGTGCGCAGCAAGGCTTCCTTATGGCATTTGTCACAAACTCCCATCTTGGGGGCGGCCGGTTCGTGGGTAAAGTTCCTCTTTTTCTTGTCCTTTTCAGAGTCAATGGAGAACGCACGGCTCATAGCCGCATTCTTACTAGCAAAACGATTGTCAAAAAGACCCATAATTACATCTCCTTTAAATCTTCTACAAGTCTATCCTGCAAATAAAGCGCCAAGAGCATGCAGCAAAGTGACGTCGGCTCGCCATTTTCCATAAAAAGGCTACGCCCGAACTTGCCCCGTTCCATCTGTTTTTCGCGGAACGTTTCGGCAAACTGCGCAAAATCGAGCAAAACCAACCGATTTTCGTTCGTCGCACAGATTTCGCGGATAGAACTATTTAAAAATTCGACTTCCGGAACCGCAATCGGGAACATTTCGCTCGGGATCGTGAGCAAAAACAGCCGTGACTGGGTCTTATTGACCAGTTCATTGACAACAGTCCCGTAAAGACTGGCTACAGAGGCGCCATCGGCACCTCCATGGTTCAACTCACGGAGTCCAAGCCCCATAATGATGCGGCCGGCATTTTTCCCGATAATGTCAGACGAAAGACGCGCCTTGAGCTGCGAAAGCGACACCGCCACAGGCACATTCACAGAAAACTGTATAGGACGGCTAGGTTCACGGCAAAGGACTGCTTCCACAAAACGGTTCGCCGCTTCGCCCTTGGAACCGAACATTTCATCGCCTATAACTAATACTCTGTTTTCCACATAAACAATCTATACTTTAGAATCGGATTTGACCACAGAGATTTCCCAATAATTGCCTTTTTTTTCGCGTGAAAGCACTTTATGGCCGTCAGCAATGAGCGAACCAGGCACATTTTCGATTGGGGAACCCTCATCAAGCCAGATTTTAAGCGTTCGACCCGCCGGATAACCGGACATGACGATCCGCGAACGGACGGAATTGAGGGGGCATTTTACGCCACGGAGGTCCAAAAGGGAGGGAATTTCGCCCTGGAGGGACTCAGGCAAGGGCATGCTTTTGACCTTTTCGCAGAAATCTGCGATTTCATCCATATAATCTTCGGGTTTTTCGGCCCACTCGCCCACAGGATATTCCGGCAAGCCGCAGCACACTATCTTAGATAGAGCCTCTTCGGGAGTGAGGAGCGCCGACGTTCCGCGACGTATCCATTCCACACAGGCATACATCAGCAAGCGACGTAAAGATTCTGTAAAACCTTCGCTTCCGCGGTTCATTTCCATCCAACGAACCACTGGCGATGTTAAATTTTTCTTTCTTTCATCCTCGTTTTTTTGCATAAAAAGCCAATGTAAAATAGGGTTTTCAAACCAATGTAAAATAATAATTCAAGAAGCAAAAATTGGGCCAAAATTCCTATAAAATGTAGCAAACTTCACATAGCGTTTCTATATTTGGCCGCAAGCATCAATAAATGCAAAGGTATAAAGTAGAATGAGTACAATTCTCCTATACACAATGTTCGTCGTCTACGTAATCGCAGGCGTGGGCTTGGTGATTTACGGGTTTAGCTGCTACTACAGCATCTACCTATTCCTCAAGAACAGTCGTCACACCCGACTTTCTGACCGCAAGGCCATCTTGAAGTACTATCGTGAACATTCCATGGCCGACCTTCCCCAGGTCACGACCCAGCTCCCGGTTTTTAACGAAGCCAACTGTGTCGAACGACTCCTCGAGGCTGTCTGCGCCATAGACTACCCCAAGGACAAGCACGAAATCCAGGTCCTCGACGACTCCACGGATGAATGCTACGAAGTCACGAAGAAGAAAGTTGCAGAACTCGCTGCTCGTGGTTACGATATCAAGTTGTTGCACCGCACCAACCGCAAGGACTTCAAGGCAGGCGCACTCAAGGAAGGCATGGCAGTAGCCAAGGGTGAATTCCTCGCCATCTTCGACGCCGACTTCGTTCCCGAAAAGGACTTCCTCCTGAAGACGGTCCCGTACCTGGTTATGGATCCGCAGATCGGTCTTGTCCAGGGCCGCTGGGGCCACTTGAACCGCACCGAATCCGGTCTTACGCTTGCCCAGTCTATCGGTATCGACGGTCACTTTGTTGTCGAACAGTCCGCACGCAGCTGGGGCAAGCTGTTCATGAACTTCAACGGTACCGCAGGCATCTGGCGCAAAGAAGCCATTTACGGCGGTGGCGGTTGGGAAGGCGATACGCTGACCGAAGACATGGACCTTTCTTACCGTTCTCAGCTCGCCGGTTGGAAGATGAAGTTCGTGTTCGACGTGATTGTTCCGGCCGAACTTCCGAACGACATCAACGCTTTCAAGGCACAGCAGTTCCGTTGGGCCAAGGGTTCCATCCAGACAGCCATCAAGATTTTGCCGAAGGTTTTGCGTTCCAAGGTTCCGTTCCGCGTGAAGCTCGGCGCTATCCTCCACACGACGCACTATTCGATTCACCCCTGCATGTTGTTCACCGCCCTTTGCGCATGGCCGTTGCTCGCCTTCTTTGAACCGGTCGGCCACCTCCCTGCTTGGGCATACTCTGTTGGCTTTGCCTTCATCTTCGCAGCCGCTATCGCTCCTTCCGTTCTTTACTTTGTGGCCCAGCGCTGCTCCGGCTACACAGGTTGGAAGATCCGCTTGCTCTCGCTCCCGATCTTGATGGCACTTGGCGTGGGCATCGCCGTCAGCAACTCCCGCGCTGTGTTCGCCGCAGTGCTTGGCACCAAGGGTAGCTTTGTCCGTACGCCGAAGAGCGGCGGTTCCAAGTCCAAGGTCAGCCACTACGCCCAGAAGTTCCCGTGGATGGCTCTTATGGAACTCATCGTGGGTATCTACTGCATCTTCGGTTTGCTCGAATACATCAACGCCAGCAAGTACATCATTGGACCGTTCCTCGCCCTTTATGCGATCGGCTTCCTCTCGGTGAGCGTGCTTTCCTTTATGCATTACATCAGCAACATTTTCGAAATCCGCAGAGCAATCAAGTGCTCCGAAAATGTGGAAGAGCAGGCAACGAACTAAGTGACGTAGATCACACCGGCTATTCAAGACGCTCCGCGATGCGGGGCGTTTTTCATTTAGAAGCGAGTTTCAACGTCCGTCCGAGGAATGCGGTGCACCGAAGAATCGCAAGGCTTGAGTCCACGGACAAAGCGCGTCTCACATCGGAGTTCCCTAACCTGTTCCGTCGCGAACCGAACGTAGCCGTCCGACGTCCCCACCACCCCTCGGTGGAACATCCCATAAACGTTCAGCGCCACCCCCGTAAGGATTGACGCGACCGTCACGGCGACGAGCATTTCAACAAGCGTAAAGCCCTTCTTTGAACGATCCATACGACATCACCTACAACGGATCAACCGCTTTAGCGAAAAGCCATCCTGTTCTGCGACCGCCCACGCCAAGTGGCGACTTCCCGGAACACGCACCAAACGCACCGGCACAGTCCGAGCGAACAAAGTATCCGCACACAGAGGCGTTTCTGCAATCAAGGACTCCATAGTCGAAGTCACACGGTAATAGCGTTCCAGCCGGAACCGTTCGTCAGCGACTTCGCGATTAAAGAAGTTCCAGTACGCCAAAAGTCCCGTCGTTCCGATAGAAAAGACGGTCAGCGCAACGCAGACTTCCGGCAACGTAAAGCCCCGACGGATTTGCATCACAAGCGCCTCCGTTCAAAGACTACCATCCGCGAGTCCATACAGTGCGGCAGCAACGCCTTCGACGAATCCAGGAGCAGCACCGACGAATCCCGTTCCACAATCCCCAACGGGGCAACCGCAAGGGCATCAATAACGGACTTTCCCTGTAGCGCAAGACGGTTCCCGCGATAGCCTACCGCTATGGCAACACTCGGAAAGCGCAAGTTCGCCCGATCCATGACTTCGACGTTCTGTTTCGATAAAAGCGTTCCTGCCAGCGAAACGTCGCCTGCCACCGACACGCCTGCAAAGCCAAAGATTTCAACAAAGTCAGCATCTACGTGTCCTTGCAGCGACACCGCTCCCATCGAATAAATTCTAAGCGAATCATAGTGTACGTTTCCTCGAACTTTAACATCGCCTTCGACAAAAGCCTTAAACGACTTGACTTTGGGACAAACGCCACTGCCGCCCAAGTCCAGCGTCAAGTCGCCAGCAATGATGTTCAACGCCACCGACGAAACTCCAGAATCCAAAGCAAAAAAGCGTCGGTTCCCCGAAAGCGACTTGAGTCCATCGGTCTGCAAAATGCGTTTGCGCAAATCACCCTCCAAAAAAGACGCACAAGCAGCCCATTCCGACGTCGAGAAACGTCCAAACGAATTTCCCAAAAGGAACCGAAACTTATTCGTTCGCCATTCCGTCCACGGTCCGACAACACGGGATTCGACAGCAGGGAGTTCCGCAAAGAAATGCTCCGGGAAACCCTCCAGTTTTGCGATGACCGCCGACTCCGCCAAGTACATTTCTTGCGTTTCTTTAGCAACAAGCGACACATTCCGACGGAGCGCTCCCGGCAGCCGCAACATCGCCGTGACAAGAATCGAAAGCACCAGCAGAACGCCAAGCACCAAAGGCAAAACGCTACCGCGCGCCGACTTCATAACGCACCTCCTTTGCGCCACAACGCAGCACGGCATCGTTCTTTCCAATCGACTTCACGCGATACCGATTAAGCGAATCACCGACCAGGATCGTTTTGGATTCGCCGGACGAGAGCTTTACAAGAGCGGCACGGCCACCTACAATTCCAAGCAACTTGAACGACGGAAGTTCGCAAACCTCACCGCCACGGACAAGACGCAGATGTTCCCGATTCACAAAGCGCATTTGATTATGGCCCTTTGCCCACGCCAAACGTTCCAACGTATCGTCCGAAGGCAAGTCGAGTTCCACCACAGCAGCATCAATCGGCATTTGCGCGATACCAAAGGCTTTCCATAACAAAGGATTTTCACACACAACCATCAGCAAAACGCACAAGCATAGCGCCATCATCACGAACAAAGTCCATCGACTTTTTCCACAAGACTTCATCGAAGTGCAAGCATCCAGATCCAGCTGCCGCCAGAACGGATCGCAAGCCCCCGCATAGAACAGCTCATCCGTATTCCATCCATCACCGTTCACTCGTACTTCGTGGAAACGCCCTGCACCAGCAAGCAGCTCATCCGTTTTCAAGAATTCCCTGAATCGCAAAATCCGCCGTTCGCAGAGTTCATCAAAGTTTTCGCCATAGCCGTGTTCTTCCGACCAGTGGCATAAACGGCCTTCCACAAAGACAAGAATGTACAGGCATTTTTCCCAAAGCGCGACCAGCAACAAATTTCCATTTACTTCGCTTTCCGCAAAGTTCATATCATCCACGGAGCCTCGCATAATCTTATCGGCCAATGCATACAGCGACACCTGCTTGGGCAAGCAACGGTCAAACTTTTTGCGGTAGCACAAGAGCGGTTCTTCGGCCAACGCCACAAGGTAGCGATGGCGTCGACCATCCGACGCATTGAACGAAACCAGCGGCCAAAAGCAGACACGTTCCTCGTACACTCCGAGTTCTTCGTCAAAGCGTTTTCGCAATTCCGTTTCCGTCAGCACCCCGTCAAACGCAGTCGTCACTTCCCATAACATTATCCGCGCAGCAACAGGCGCAATTCGCTTGTTCCAAAACAATAGCGGTTCCTCCCCAATGCAAGCACAAGAACTTTCACTCAGGTTGACGCAAAATACTCGGCGTGATGAATATGGCAAGTTCGCTTTCTTCCTCTTCTTCGGATGTATAGCTAAACAACCGTCCAAGAATCGGAATGCTCCCCAAGAACGGCACTGCCGAACGCACCTCCGTTTTATTCTTGCGGATGAGCCCGCCCAGGCAAAGCGTTTCACCATCGTGCAGCACCACCGTCGTCTTCATATTACGGGAGCTGATATCACGCGGGCCATCGCCACTGCTCCTCCCCGCCGTCTTGATTTCCGGTGCCACCGAAAGCGTGATCAGACCGTCCTGAGTCATCGTCGGCGTAAGCTCCAGCGAAATGCCGTCGTTAAACGATCGGTAATCCGTTATCGGGTAACCATCCGACGAAACTTGACTGACAAGGTAATAGACCGTATTCGTCACGTTCAGTTCCGCCTTGTTACCGTTGAGCGTCGTCACCCGCGGGCGCGCAAGCACTTTCGCCTCGTTGTTCTCTTCCATCGACGAGAGTTCCAGTTCAAAGCGATCCGGCAAAATTCCAATCTTTCCGAACGCCCCCGACTTCGAGATATCCTTCCCCAAAAAATCAAAAAAACCCCGTGCCTGGATATTCCCCTCGCCCACATTCCGCGCCGTTCCGCTCCGCACGCCAATCGCAAAACTCCGGCCCTTCCTAAACTCCACAATCACACATGCAAGCGTCACCTGCATTTGCGGCACATCAATCAACTTGATGAACCCTTCTGCACGTTCTAGCGCCATCACAGAACCGCCAAGCACAAGCGCATTCTGCTCCTGAAATTCCGAGACGTTGACTTCCGCCCCCTTCAAGAACTTCTGAAGCTGTGCCGACGCCTTTTCGGGTGACAGATGCTTCAGAGGAACAATCCGCACCCCAGCAAGCGCCTTTGTCGCCCCATTTTCCGACACCAAAAGCGACGTCGAATCCAGTTGGAACGTCCAGGCGCTTCCCCGAAAAATTGATGATAAAAGTTCCAGCAGAGTCACATCCTTAAACGACATCTGGAGCGTTTCATTCAAGTCGCCATACACGGCCAGATTAAGCCCCGCTTCTTCGGCAATCGCCTTGAGCGCCTCTTGAAGCGGAACCGACTGAAAATCCACCGAATAAAGGTTCCCGGCACGTTCTACCGACACGTCCGCCTTTTCAGGCACCGCCCCGACTGCACCCGACCCCACAATTTTTCGCGACACCCGCAAACACCCCCGCTCACCACGCACACGAAACCCATTCGATTCCATCAGCACACGGAACGCCACTTCCGGGGGCATCCCCCGCAAATTCCCCGAGACAGTCCCATCCACATCGAAATCCGCAAGAGCATTCACGCCCGTATTCAGCGCAAATTCCTTCACAAAGTCTCGGACATTCATATTCTTGACCGCAATGACCACGCCAGAGGAATCCAACGAGACATAAGCATCTTCCAAAGGCCGGGCCCGCCGAATATGGAACACGCGCCCCTCCTGAACCACAGCAAGACCATTAGCCGCACACAATGCCGAAAGCCCTTCAAAAAGGCTCACCCCCTCTAAATGGAACGTCACCTTCGCATCGCCCACGTCATCCGCCAAAATAGGCGTCCCATAGGCAAGCGAAAGCGTCCGAGCCACATCCGCAATCGGAACATCGGCAAAATCGAGCGTCACCGAACTCGACGACGCCCAAAGCAGAGAAAACGAAAAAAGGGAAATCCCCCAGATCCTACGAAGCACAAAGCCTCCCCGATTTTTGCATACCCGCCGCGTTCGCCAAGCGCAAACTATAAAGCGGCCCCTGCCCGGGATATAATTAAGGATCTAAGGAACGATTTATCAAACACGATCAATCTACAAAAAAGCAATCATCAAGACCAGCTTTCATCCAAATTAACACTATCAAAAAAAAACGGAACTTTATCACCCAACAGAACTTTTATTCTCGTTTTTCTCGCAAGCTACAAGACTCTTTTTTAGGGGAAATGGCGTTTTATTCAATATTTTCGGCAATTTTGTTCAATTGGCACAGTTCTTGCTTATATAGAGGCAAGAATCAACTCAAGAAGGGATTGTTATGAAAATAAAACTCACTACTCTACTCACTCTTTCGACGTTCGCCTTTTTTGGAACCGCATCCGCCAAGAGCGATGCAGCCTCCGACATAAAGAGCGTCAAGACCGAAATCGCCACCGAAATTTCTGACGAAGTCAAGACGGACATCAGCGATTTCAAGAAAATGCGCGAAGAACGCAAAGAAGCCCGCAAGGAATTCTTGGACAAGATCAAGCTTGACAAGGATGATTTGGCAGTGAAGCCGACCAAGCCCGATGTACTCCCGCCGACAGCAAAGACCGACGAAGAAATCCAGGCCGAACGCGAAGCTCATAAGGCAGAAATGGAAGCCAAGAAGGCTGAGCACGAAGCTAAGAAAGCTGAACGCGAAGCAAAGAAAGCCGAACGAGAAGAAGCTTTGAAGGCAGAACGTGAAGCCCGCAAGGCTGAAATGGAAGCCAAGAAAGCCGAAATCGAAGCGCAGCGCGCCGAACGAGAAGAAGCCTTGAAGGCAGAACGTGAAGCCCGCAAGGCTGAAATGGAAGCCAAGAAAGCTGAAATCGAAGCACAGCGCGCCGAACGAGAAGAAGCTTTGAAGGCAGAGCGCGAAGCCCGCAAGGCCGAAGCAGAAGCCAGAAAAGCTGAACGCGAAGCAAAGAAAGCCGAAAAGGAAAGTTTGAAAGAAGAAAAGAAGGCGGCAAAGGCTGAATAAGCAAAGCTTAATTCAAGCCTCTCGCTTATAGAATCTTTCTGGGTTAGCATTATGGAATACAGACGTTTATTCACATACGCTTTTTTGGGCCTCGCGGCATTCGCGACCGTTCCGTCTGCACAGCCGGAATCCGACATCGCAATCCCTGCCGAAAAGTCCGAAATAACCCAGAACGTTCCTGATCTTGGTCCAAAAGAAAAAGACGATTGGCAACGCTTACGTGAAGAACGAAAACTTGCAAGGCAGCAGATTCTGACTGACATCAAGGCCAGCGTCCAAGCCGAAATCAAGGATCTTCGGAAAGACATGATTCAACAAAAACCGAAGAACAACGAGAACTGGGAGAATTCCCAAAATCGCGGCAATCCGTTCATCAACGACAAGCGCAAGGAAAATCCAAGCGAATGGAACAAGCGCTGGAATGAAGCTCCACCATTTGATGTTCCAAAGCCAAACAAACATTTCCCGTTTCCCAAGAACCAATAAGCTTAAACCACTCCTAAATACCAAGAAAGCCCTGGAACATAATTCCAGGACTTTTTAATTGAACACACACGTTGTATTATTTGAACTTTTTCTGCAAGTAACGCATATTGCGGTTGTATTCTCGCCAAAACTCCGTATCGAATTTCTTGGAATCCGCAAGCCGTTCCAAAGAGCTGTAGAACACGGAACCAGATCGATCCCCAATCAGAGTTTCAAGGCAGCGCTTGAATTCCTTGCCGTTTTCCTTTTCGTACTTGGACGCATAAGCATAGCGGCGGCCGTTCTTATCAAAGGCGTATCCCTTTTCGTAGCTGTTGAACAGTTCAGACTTGCAGGCCTTTTCGAGATAGGCGCCGTCGTCCAGATACGCTCTTTCATGATAATACGTGCAGCTCTTGCCATTCGCAGAAATGCTCAAATCAATATAAACTTCATCTTCCCCCACATCAAATCTATCCGCCTTCAACTCGTACGTTTTGCCGTCCATCACAAAAGTCTCGGCATTTTTGGACTTCGACTTCACGTCAATATCAAACTCGGCAACCATTTCGTCCATCCCTTCCGAATAGTTATAGAAAGCACCGTAACCGCCTTCGATGTCCGACGAGACTCCGCTCATGAACGCATACAAGGACACAATGAAACCGGACTGCGAAATGTCATCCGTATAGTCGCCAAAATCATCCTGACTATGGGAGCCCGAACCGCTAGCGTGGATAGAATTTGCCGTAATCATCAACGTGACCCTATGCCAATCGGAGCGATTATAACAGACCACGTTTCCGCCATCCACTTCACACGGGACAGAAACCCAGGCGCCACGGATGCTCGAGGACTTTCCGCCCACATAGAGTCCGAGCGAGTAGTCTTCGTAGTAATCTTTTTCCGGGAGTTCGGTAAGCGACATGGCGGTATTGCCATTCACCGGGACTTTCAAGGAATCCCTGATAAAAGCGGCAATGCTATCAGGAAGGGTAATAAATTCAGCTTTCGCAAACGTCGTATCGCGTTCTGTAACGATGGTCTTCCAGGAAGCCGTCTTGGCCACCGTATCAAGGATGCAGAGTTCTTCTGCACGATCGTGGAAAAAGGAGATTGTCCCCGCTGCATCGTCCAGCTTGAGCAAAGGCAAATCCGCACTGAGTTCCACCGTTCCGACGGAATTGTCGGAATCCCCAGTACACGCCACCCAAATGAATGCAGCACAAGTCCCAATAAGGGTTATAGATTTATTGAGCCTCATATTTTCTCCCTAAAAGCACCTTAATTAAAATAAACAAAATTATATCAAAACGGTAAACTTTTTGTAATATTTGTAAAAAAAAGTAATCCATTGGGCGTCGCACTCGCCCAATGGATCTCAGCTTCGTTGCAGGAATAATTACATCGGAGGCGGAGCGTAACGATAAGCCCCGTTGCTACAGAGCAAGACGCAGCCGTCAACCTCTTTGGTCGTTCCATCACCATCGCAAGCGGTTCCGATATGCGGGCTGGACTGGCAACGGATAGAAGGGTTATCGCACTCTAATTCTTCGGCACATTCGTAAAACCTGTAGCGTTCCACCCACTTTCCATTGACGCAGATGTAGTTTTCGCTTCTATAGAGATCATCTTTTGCGTAAATGCGGAGGTCGCGGCTAGATTCCGAACCATCGCAAGGTTCGCTCAGCCATTTGTCGTTGCAGTATCTATCGATGCCATACTTGTTGCAAAGTTCGTATTCGCTATAGCCGCATTCCGGAGCAAGGGCGTTACAGACAGGAATTGCGCATCCATCTTCATTTTCACAATCCTTGACATTCAGAGACCAGTATCCACGATCACATTTAAATTCCTTACCCGTTTCGCAATCAATTGCAAGTCTATCATTGTCTACACCGCAAAAACCACAACCAGGCCTATTATCATCGCATTTGACATCGGTGATGTGTTCGCAGATTTCGTCTCCCATGCCGTACTTTTTCCATTTGCCGCCTTCGCACTTGTAATGACCATTGAAGACCCCTTCTTTAAAGCAGGCATCGCAGTATTCAAGTTCACCTTGGGCGCAGCGTTTATTGTCGACGGTTTGTTTGACTTCCCACGTTTCACCGTTACAAACGTAAATCGCTCCACTTCCGCAATCGGCAATTTCCTGGATGCCATTCGGCTGGCAGAGGCGATACCCACAACCACCCATTCCCGGCTTGCATTCATCCGGCTTGACATTCAGGCAAACAACTGGCTGCCAATTGTTGTTTTGGCATTCATAGTTTGCACCCGTCACGCAGTCAACAGCGGTAAGGCCGTTCTGATCCACGCAATTTCCCTTTTCGGTCATGCCATCGTAATCCGTGATGTGACGGCAAGTTTCCTTGAGTTTTTCTTCGCAGCAAACCGGCTCTTGAGCCCAAATTCCGTTACAGTGGGTCGTCCAATGACCGTTCGGGCAAACCTCAACAGCGCTCGAACTCGAAGGCTTTTGCTCAATCGATGACGAGCTGACCACCGTCAAAGATGAGCTGCTCAAGCCCACAAAGCATTTGGATACAGCCTCATTATCCTTAGCGAACTTTGCTTTCCACAACCCATCCTTACACACATACACGGCTCCCGTTTCACAGTCCTTCATTTCAGAAGAAACCGCCACATCGCAGGCTGTCATGCATTTTGTTGTGGTGATGTTGGTACAAACTTCCACAGAACTTGAGCTATTGACAACTTGAGTTTCGGACGAAGAACTTTCGACCTTTTCGGAACTTGAGCTTTCGGCTTTTTCGGAACTTGAGGACTGCGGACCAGGCTGTTCGACAGCCGAGGAATTTCCGCCGTTTCCGCTGTTATAATCAGGACCGCTAAGCACATCGCTGTCACAAGCGACCAAGGCAAACGACGCAAGCGCCGCAGCGGCAACGAAGCCTTTTATCTGAATCATTTTTTTATTCATAGTATTTCTCCTTTTTATATAAACTTTCCCTAAGCCCCTTGCGCACGCAAGGAGTCATGCATTAAATTTTCGCACTGTTTTTAACTTTTAATATTTAATCCACTCGTCCGATTCACTGATGGCTTGACATCTTTGATCGGACATTCCCCCTGTCACAACAATACGCTCAATTTCAGGGCGCGTATCCATTTCGCCACAGAACTTGAATAGGAATCGGACAAGTCCACCGCTCATTTGCTTACAGCCATCGGCCTTAATATCCAGGACGGTAATCTTGTGACTTGTAATTTCAGCAAGGACATGTCCCACATATTTTTCGCCATAGAGATTCAACAGATAAAGTCCGCAGCCTTCTTCGATAGTTTCATCCTCAATCGCAGAAACGAGTTCGGAGTATTGTCCGTACGCTTCCGGGAACAAGACTTTCAAGGCACCGACATTCTGTTTTACAAAGCGATAGACTTTTTCGATGGCATCGAATTCGGTCGCCTCGGCTCGATCAGGATCTGTTCCACGGGGAGGATCCGTATTGCCATCATTATTGGCAGCCTGCACATGAGTGGTCGCCAAGACATTGTCATCAAAGTTTTCACCACCCAGATTAAACAAACTCAGATAATATCCCAAAGTATTTCCTTCCGAGCCGTCAATTGGAGGTTTGGCATTGCCACCGTCACTCGAAGAACTTATGGGCAGCGGTTCCACATCCGGTTCATAGGAACTGCTGGAACGAGAATTTTCCGAAGGTTTTTGGGAGCTCGAAGACAAGCCCTTGTTTGGGGTCACTGAACTGGACGACGTTTCGCGAACATCTTCGGAACTTGAAGAGTTTACATAGCCTTCTTCGGAACTCGAAGACAAGTCCGCAATGATTTCATTGGGTTCTTCGGAAGTTCCCGCAAAATTACCGCCACTGCATCCCACGCAGAACACACTCGCGAAAACACAAACAAAGAAAAGTACCTCGACCGAGTGCGTCAATACAAACTGCTTAGACTTGTTCATCGCCCTTCTCCTTCACATTTTTTGTCAACGGGAACAACTGCAAATTGAGTCTGTACACTTGTTCGATATTCTTGTCTTCGGCTGCGATGGAAATGATCTTGTGCCGAAAGTCATTGATTTCTTTCACGATACGTTCGTACGTTTCGCGAGAAATTCCCATCGTGACGCCGCTAAAATCGCGTTCTTCTTTCGGGAGTTCCAAGGCCGGCGTTGCAAGCTTCGACATTTGGCGGTGCATGCCACGCAAGGCAAGGCGTGTCGCATCGGGCGTCCCCCTGACGGACGCTTCGGACTGCACAAAATTACCCGACTCTTTTTTAAGGAGCCCCGCCTTCGTCAAGAAATCCAGAGCCTCACGGACTTCGACTGCAGAAACTTCGGGATAGCACATCTTGGCCAGTTCACCCGGAGTCGCCCCCGGCATGATCGGCGCCAGCTCCCTGATGACCGGATTGCACCACGAATCGTAATACTTGAACAAGTCGCCTTCGAGCACACGCACCTTATGCACCTTCGCAATCGCGAGCATACTTTCGTAAGCGGCTTTTTTCTTCTCTTCAGTTTCGGCCTGACCAAATTCGACCATCGCCCTGAAATAATCCATTTCAAAGCCGGCAAGACCCATCGCAAGCCCCGTGCGTTCTACGCCAATGCGGCTGAGCTTGCTTTTGCCGTCGCACACGACCTTCATGTACGAGGGCGAGCTGAACCCCGTAATTTTGGAGAACTCGCGCCACGAAAAAGCGGAACAGCGCTTGCGCTCTTCGTAGAAGTCTCGCATATAGCTGCGGAAATCGGAATATTCGACAATTGGTCTCATACTTCAAAATATACAAGAGTTTTTTCAGAATGTCAAGAACTTTATGCTACAAAAATGCATAATTTTTGCAAATTTAAGCAAAATTTCAATCAATTTTCATTCATTTAATCATTTATGCAACACCTTGTAGCATATACGGGATCCGTTAAAAATTTTGCCCTTATGTGCAGTAGATATTTTTTTTATATATTTGTTCCGGTTTATTGAAAGCATTTTAAGAGATTGATTAATGGCAGCTACGAAATATACAGAAGACAGCATCAAGTCCCTCGAATGGCATGAACACATCCGTCTGCGCCCCGGTATGTACATCGGTAAGCTCGGCGACGGACAGAGCCCGGACGACGGCATCTATGTGCTCGTCAAGGAAATTATCGACAACTCCATCGACGAATTCGTGATGGGTGCGGGCAAGAAGATTGAAATTGATATCGACGACCACGCGGCACGCGTCCGCGACTATGGCCGCGGCATTCCTCTCGGCAAGGTCATCGACTGCGTGTCGAAGATCAACACGGGTGGTAAGTACGATTCCGAAGCATTCCAGAAGTCGGTCGGTTTGAACGGCGTGGGTACCAAGGCCGTGAACGCCCTTTCCACGAAGTTCATCGTCAAGAGCTACCGCGACGGTCGCATGAAGCAGGCTGAATTCTGCCGCGGCGTACTTGTGCAGGACTACAAGGAATGTGCCACGACCGAAAAGAACGGTACCGAGATTTACTTTGAACCGGATGCCGACATCTTCAAGAACTACCGATTCCTCCCGGCCTACATGGAAGAAAAGGTCTGGAACTACGCCTACTTGAACAACGGCCTCCAGCTCGTGATGAACGACAAGGTCTACACGAGCCCGAACGGCCTTTTGGACCTCTTGAACAAGCACGTGGACGATTCCATCCGCTACCCGGTGATCCACTTCAAGGGCAAAGACATCGAATGCGCCTTCACGCACGGTAACCAGTACGGTGAACACTACTATAGCTTTGTGAACGGCCAGCACACCACGCAGGGCGGTACGCACCAGCAGGCATTCCGCGAAGGTCTTGTCAAAGGCGCCCGCGACCACTTCAAGAAGGACTTGGATCCGCAGGACGTGCGCAACTGCGTCATCGGCGCTATTTCAGTGCGCATCCAGGAACCGGTTTTCGAATCCCAGACCAAGACAAAGCTCGGCTCGACGACGGTCGCTCCGGGTGGCGCCCAGCTGCGTTCCTGGGTCGTAGATTACGTGGCAAGCGAGTTCGACAACTTCTTGCACAAGAATCCCGAAACCGAAAAGGCGCTTCTCAACCGCATCACGCAGAACGAACGTGAACGCAAGGAAATCGCAGGCATCAAGAAGCTCGCGAACGAACGCGCCAAGAAGGCGAACCTGCACAACCGCAAACTCCGCGACTGCAAGATCCACCTCACCGACGTCAAAAATGCGCTCAACCGCGAATCGATGATTTTCATTACAGAAGGTGACTCCGCATCCGGCTCCATCACCAAGGCCCGTAACGTGCAGACGCAGGCTGTGTTCAGCCTCCGCGGTAAGCCGCTCAACAGCTTTGGCATGACGAAGAAGGTCGTGTACGAGAACGAAGAATTCAACTTGCTGCAGCATGCGCTCGACATCGAAAACGGTCTCGAGAAC
Source organism: Fibrobacter sp. (assembly GCA_045224895.1). Classification (GTDB taxonomy): domain Bacteria; phylum Fibrobacterota; class Fibrobacteria; order Fibrobacterales; family Fibrobacteraceae; genus Fibrobacter. The sequence continues at coordinate 3,122 of JBGVAT010000107.1, read as the reverse complement.
TTGCGTTACGACAAAGTGATTATCGCGACCGATGCTGATGTGGACGGTATGCACATTCGCCTTTTGCTCATGACGTTCTTCTTGCAGTTCTTCCCGGAACTCGTGGAACAGAAGCACTTGTACATCTTGCAGACGCCGCTTTTCCGCGTGCGCAACAAGCAAGTGACCAAGTACTGCTACGACGAAGTCGAACGCGACAAGGCTGCAAAGGAAATCGGCAAGACGGGTCTCGAGATCACTCGATTCAAAGGTCTTGGCGAAATCAGCCCGGAAGAATTCGGACAGTTCATCAACGAGGACATGCGCCTTGAAACGGTGAGCATTCCGCCCGACGCCTCGCTCGGCAAGATGCTGGAATACTACATGGGCAACAACACGCCTATGCGCCAGGAACACATCGTGCTGAACCTGAGAGCAGACGCCGTCGAAGAATTGTAGTGATTAGTAGGAAGTAGACGGTAGGAAGTAGGAAGTTTATTATTTGTTACTTCGCCCTACGGGCTAGTTACTAGCTTTTAACGCCATTCTAAAGCCTAAGGCAATAGAATGGCATTTTATTTTGCCCAAAAAATCAAAAGAACAAATTTCCCCATACAAACTTACTTATTTATTACTTTATCATCTTTTGCATTCGACAAAAGGTATTTTCTGAACGATCTTTTTAAGGAGAAAAACTAATGGCTTTAGTTAGCATAATCAATAAAAAACCAGGAATCATACAACATCAGGATACTGAAATTCCCATGGATATCACTATTGGGAGCTATGAAGGAAATACAGCGGTTCGATTAGGTTCTAAAGGTTCAGACAATCGAATGACAAAGAAAAAAACGAGTCAAGTCTACGTACTAGAAAAAGAATCCGCAAAGCAACTCTACGACATTTTAAAAAGCACATTTAATTTTTAAAAATAATGGATCCCCTCCCCGACGGTCGAGGATGACGAGAAAAAAAAGCTCGCGAACATAAAGGTCGCGAGCTTTTTCATTTGCATTTAAAGAGCGTTACACCTTATGGAGCGTCTGCGTCTTGGGGCCTTTCACGCCGGCAGGGAGGATCATCATGACCTTTTCCATGCGGGTGCCGTCCATACGCAGAACGCGGAACGTGTAGCCCTGAATCTTGACTTCGGCGCCCGGCGACGGGATGATTCCAAGCGTTGCCTGGATGAGTCCGGAGAGCGTTTCCACGTGGGAATTCTCAGGTGGCTTGAGTTCCACATCGAGCTCGTATTCCAAATCCGAGAGCGTCATCAGCGGATCGAGAATGTAGCGTCCGTCCTTCAACTTCTGCACGTCCTCGTCTTCGTCCATATCGTCTTCGTCGCGGATTTCACCGACGATTTCTTCGAGAATGTCTTCGAGCGTCACAAGGCCAGCAGTGCCACCGTATTCGTCCACGACAATCGCGAGCTGGTTACCCGTCTTGCGGAGTTCCGTCAAAAGATCATCAATCTTCTTGTGGTACGGCACGTAGACCGGCGGCATCACGAGCTTCATCAAGTCAAACGGTTCATCGCGATGTTCCGTGTACCATTCCAAGAAGTCGCGGTTCGAAAGAATACCGACAATGTTGTCAACCGTTTCCTTATACACCGGCAAACGCGAATGGCGTTCGTTGTTCAAGACCTTCACCAAGTCCTCAAGCGACGTGTCCACATCAATGGCGCACATATCCACACGCGGCGTCATGATTTCGCGCACCGGCGTTTCCACGAAGTCAAAGATGTTGAGGATCATCTGGCGTTCTTCTTTTTCGAGGCCTTCGCCTTCAGAGAGCGAAGAATCCGAAAGGTCCGCCTGCACGGCGTCGCGGCGTTCTTCGGGCAAGAAGCTGAGCTTCGCGTCGTAACCCAAGGCGTTCAGCAACTTGAGATAAATGGTATGGCACACCTTCCCTACCGGCACAAACGGCATACGGAGCAACCTGTAGAACGGCACCAGCACTACAGACAAAGTATCCGGTTTCAAGTTACCGATCAAGTTCGGGAAAAAGATGGTCAAGATATAAATCACGGCGCAGGCGCCAACCATATACGCCAGCAGGCCGAACAGCCAAAAATCGTGAACCCACTGCCAAGGCGAGTTCGAGAACAGGTAGTAGCCAAAAACACCAATGCCCACATCCGAAAAGATGCGGCCAATGGAGACCGTTTCGTTGTAGCCGCCATGTTCCACGATCCTCGCAATCTTTTCTTCGCGATCCGAGCGGTCTCGGGAATCTCGCTTAGCGTAAATCGCAGCAAAAACGGCTTTGACTAAAGTAAACGATGCAGAAACAAAAACAAATAAGCAGAGAAGAACTATGGCAATACTACTATCACCCATTTTCCATGCTCTCCTTGTCCTTGTACGGATCCAAGCCAAGGAACTCACATTCGCGGGCGCGCATCACCTTGCGGTCGGCGGCCTTGATATGGTCGTACCCCGACAGGTGGAGCAAGCCATGGACTATCACGCGCTTCATCTCGGCAAAAAAGCTGTTGCCATACTGCGGGGCCTGGCGCTTGACCTGGTCTCTGGCGATGTAGATTTCGCCAAGCATTTCTTCTTCGCCCGGGATTTCTTCGTGCCATTCGAACGAAAGCACGTCCGTCACCTTGTCGAGCCCGCGGTAGTTCTTGTTCATCTCGCGAACGAACTCGTCGGTGCAGAGCACAATATTGACGTTGTTCTCCGTGCCTTCTTCGGCAAGGAGCTTGCGGGCCATAGCTTCGAACTTATCCTTCCACGGGAAGGACTCGATGTTTCCCTCGCACAGGAAATCGATCGTGTAGTCTTTCTTTTTACTAGCAGGGTCTGGCATTAAATGTTATACCACTTTTTTAAGACGTTGATAATGGCTTCGGCTTGCGCCTTGCCTGTAATCTTGAACTTGCCTTGGGGCTTGAACGTGCCTTGCATCTTGCGGTAACGGCGCAGAGAGACCTTCGGTTCGCTGAACTCGCCCGTTTTCGGGTCACGGTCCTGGTAGAAGAACATCACGGTCGGCCAGGCGCCCTTCGAAAGGACTTCCTTGCTCAATTCCTTGATGACGACTTCGCCGGTTTCTTCGTCAGTGTATTCGACGGTCAAATCTTCGACTTCTGCACTCATTTTTACCTCCAATGAAACACAAGTACA
>JBGVAT010000106.1:0-8673 GCA_045224895.1 Fibrobacter sp. | reverse complement strand
TAGTAGCGGGGGCAGGACTTGAACGCTGCGACCTTCGGGTTATGAGCCCGACGAGCTACCAACTGCTCCACCCCGCGTCGAGGTTGTCCCATATATAGAAAATTATAATGGGTTTGGCAAGAGTAAGGAGCCGTTTAAAAGTCCGAGTAAGTTTTTTTTATGTTTTTCCCGCCGAATTTCGTCGGAAAACAACTCTTCAACGTTAGACGAACTTCTTTAAAATGTGCTTGCTGGCGTAGAAGTAATCAATGCCGCTGATGATCGTGATAGCCGTAATAATGCCCATCACGATGATCGGGAATTGTGACCATACGTCGTCAAAGCCAGGTATCAAAGCGCGTACGGGTTCGATTGCGCCGAGAAGGATGGCGACGATGCCTACGCCCTGCAATGCGGTTTTCCATTTACCACTGCGACGTGCCGGCATGATAAGACCTTCGCTTGCGGCTAGCGTTCTGAGTGTTTCCACGCTGGATTCGCGGAAGTAGATCAGAGCGACCATCCACACCGATGCGTAACCCGTTGCGATAAAGCACATGAAAATCGTCATGTTCGAAATCTTGTCGCTGAACGGATCGAGATACTTGCCGAGTGTGCTGACTTCGCCCATGGAGCGAGCGAGTTTACCGTCCAGGTAATCGGTCAGCATAAATCCAAGTACCATCACGAGCGCAAGCACTTTAAAGACGAGGCTGTTGTTGCTGTAGTCCAGGTCGTTATCGTAGAAGAACACCCAGAGGAAAAACGGCGTGAGAACAATGCGGCTCATCGTGAGCTGGCTTGCAATCGAAAGGGGCTTTCTGTGGGCCGGGTCGCGGTAGTACCAGTATGCGTAAGCAGCGGTGGAGGCTGCGATCAGCAAAATGGAAACGACCATCATAATTTGTTGTAAATTCTCGATGTCCAACAAGTAGACGCCCATCGTGATCGTCACGGAAAGGTTAGCGAGCTTACTCCAGCGGCGCTTGCGGGGGAGTTGCTTTCCTTCGCGTAAAACGCCAAGCGAAAATAGCGTATGCGCAATCATTCGTCCAAGGAGAACGGCGCAACCGACTCCGAGAATTTTTTCAACGCTTTCGTTTTGGAGCAGGTCGCGGGCAAAAATGCTTGCCATCACGATGAACTGCAAGAATCCGTCAATCGTATTTAGCCAAAGTCTGTAGTAGGGCTTCTCGATTTCCTGGCTGCGGAGCTGGAAAAGGTTGACCCATCCCATGACAAGCGCGATACCGACGAACGAACATGCCATCGTCGTCCAGCCTTCCCAAATGAAAATGATGACGCAGACGAAGACGAGTGCGCGTAAGACACTCCAAATGCGTGAACGCAAACGAACATCAGAAGTATTTTCTGGTTCTGTCATAAGTTGTTCTCCAATAACTGCTTTGCATGGGTGCGAACCGTTTCCGAAGTTCCACCTAACATTCTAGCAATTTCATCGATACGTCCGTTCTTGTCAAGGTCAATAATGGACGTAAATGTCCTTCCGTCAACCTCTTTCTTGCTCACGGCGAGCTGATTCTGGGCTCGACTGGCCACCTGGTGCAGGTGGGTGATGGTAAGCACCTGGTGGTGCTTGCCCAAGTTCCGCAGCGCATCGCCGATGCTGTTGCCGGTTTCACCCGAAATTCCGGAGTCGACTTCGTCAAAAATCAGGAGCGGAACTTTGTCGAGTTCGGCCATAACGCTCTTGATGGCGAGCAGCACGCGGGAGAGTTCACCGCCAGATACGGCCTTCTGCAAGGACTTCTCGCCTTCGCCCGGGTTAGGGGCGAGCAAAAATTCGATACGGTCGGCGCCGTTTGCAGATGGAGCCTGTTCCGTGATGCTTGTCGTGAACTTCGCTTTTGGCATGCCGAGGCTATGCAAAATTTCTTGGACGGCGCTATCGAACTTGATGGCTGCCTCGCGACGCTTTTCCGTGAGCATTGCGGCAAGACGGTCGGTCTCGGCCTTGTTCTTTTGCGCTTCGCGCTTGAGTTCGTCAAGGTCGGCGTCCAGATTCTCGAGGCTTTCGAGTTCCTTTTTGCGCTGCTCCGTGAGGGCGATGAGACCGGCAACGTCAGTGCGGTACTTGCGCTTGAACTTTTGGATCAATGCGATTCTGGAATTGGCCTTGTCGATTTCCATAGGGCTCATGGACTTGGCCGGGCGGAGTCTCTGCAAATCCTTGCAAATTCCTTCGAACGGGTCGGCCACTTCGACAAGTGCGTTCAAGTCTTCCTCGTAATGCGGAATCTTTTGGGCCAGCGAACGCAGCTTGAATTGCAGGTTCTGCACTTGTTCCAGAATGCCGTTGTCGTTTCCGATCAATCCCTGGATGTCGTTCAGCAGATTACGTTCTGCTTCGCTCTTGCTGGCTGTCGTGACTTTGTCTTCAAGATCTTCTTCTTCGCCTTCGCGAAGGGCTGCCTTCGAAAGTTCGTCGTACTGGAACTTCAAAAAGTCCTTTTGTGCGGCAAGCTCCTTGGCGTGTGCTTCCGTTCGTCCGATTTCGGCGAGAACGTTGTTCCAGGCGTTAAAGCTTTTGATGTATTCAGAAAGCAACTCCGTGTTTCCGGCGAATTCGTCGAGCATCTTGGCGTGAGTGCGGATGTCGCGCAGCAAAAGCTGTTCGCTCTGGCCGTGCATCTGGATCAGCGATTCGCCCAGTTCCTGCAAGTCCGTGAGGCTTACGACAGAACCGTTTACGCGGGCGCGTCCCTTTCCGTTTTCGAGAATCTCGCGACGGATGATGAGTTCGTCGTCGTCATCCAGCTCAAGCTTTGTAAGGATCTGCTTGACTTCGGGTTCGTCCTTGATGTCGAATGTGCCTTCGATGACGGCTTTTTCTTCGCCGGTGCGGACCATCGAAGCTTGAGACTTGTCTCCGCAAACCATACGGAGCGCTTTCATCAAGACGGACTTGCCTGCGCCCGTTTCACCTGTAATGGCGGTGAATCCCTCGTGGAAAGGGACCTCAGCCTCCGCTATCAATGTGAAACCGTTAATTGAAAGTTGCTTTAACATTTGCTTTGCTATTGTTTGATTCTAATCTCTACTTCTCAAACTCTATAATGCTTCTATAAATCGGACGGCCTTCCTTCTTGTACTTGCGTTCGAATCCGGTCATGATCCCTTCGGTGGGTTCGGCCGTGTTGCGGACTAGCACCTTGCAAGTCGGGTAGGCGTCAAAAGTTTCAAGAGCGATTTCGTTGTATTCCTTGTGGTCGGTACCCCAATAGAAAATGCGCTTGCCGGGCTTTAAGCAACGGGCGACTTCATCAAGAAAGTCGGGGCGCAGCAATCGGTTCTTGTGGTGGCGTTCCTTTGGCCACGGATCCGGGAAGTACATATGGAAGGCGTCCACGGTATTGTCCTTGACGGCGTCACGCAAAAAGTAGAATACGTCACCGCGGAGCATGGCGGCGTTGCCTTGAGCGACGATACCGCGCTTTTCCATACGTTCATGAGCGAAGGCTGCCCAGGTGTAATCCCATTCGCTACCCATAATAAAGTAATCCGGGTGCTTTTCGGCATAGTCCGTCATGAAGTTTCCCTTGCCGCTTCCGATTTCCACTTCGATGTGGCCGTTTTCGTTCGGGAACATATCCTTCCAGTTAAAGTCGAGCTTGTGCGGCAATCCGTCCGGCGTCTTGATCGGCTTGCGGTCACCGTTGGTGCGGAAAATGTAGTGCCACAAAGCCTTCATGTTCGGGTCTTGTGTCAAGTCGCGATAAAATTCCGGGATGATGACTTCCTTCGGAGCCTTTTCCTCTTCGTTCAGAACTTCGTTGTTGTTTTCGTCTGCCATTTTTTTCTCTATTGTTTTAAAACTTTCTCTTTGTTGTCATCCTTGTCTGTCATCCCGGACTCCGTTCCGGGATCTTCTTACACATTCCTAGTATGCAATTTTCTTGACTGGCGACCCCGCAACAAGTGCGGGGTGACAGGCTGCGTTTGCAATATCGCTCCTCATATAAACGCTACAATCTTGTCCTTGAACTTTTCCGGAATTCCCTTGTCGAGCGCATCGCGGATGTGCTTGTCGGAATACTTCATCGAAAAATGACTCAAGATAATCTTTTCGCACTTGATGTCTCCGTCCATTTCGTTGAGCGCACGGACGATGTCTTTCAAGTGGCTGTGCCCTTTCTTTTTGCTCATCGCCTCGTCTTCGTCGTCGAGGAACGTGCATTCCGTAATGAGGACTTTCGACTGGAATACTTGACGGTTGTCGAGCAGGCTTTCGCCAAGGCAGTCGCCCATGAAGCTGATGAGCGGCTCGTAGACTTCGCGCGTGATTTCGACGCCGTTCTTTCTGAGTTCGATGATTTCGGCGGCGTCTTTCCCAAGGAATTCATCTTTGAGCTTTTTCTTGTAAAAGTAAAGCGTTCCGCCCATCGTCGGGATGGAATGCTTGACTTCGAAGGCTTCTAGCGCAATGTCCTTGCGGTATCTCAAGAATTGCCGTTTGCTTGCTGTGACGGGCTCGATTTCGGGATAGCGGAATTTCGATTCGGCGACGCCTTCGAAAAGGGCTTCGGACTTGATCCATGCCTTTGCATTTTCGCTGATGCATTCGGGAATGTAATAGACGCTGTCTCGTTCGACTCCCATCATCTTGCGCAGGCTGTGGTGTCGCATCAGGCAACGGGCGTGGTCGCCGTGGGCGTGCGTCAAGAATACGTGGTCGAGGGGGATTGCCGTGAGTGGGCATTCTCCCATGTCAATGCAAAAGTCGAGTTCGGGAATCTGGATGTACGTCGCAAGTCCGGAAATCGAAAAACCGGAAATAGGCGAGCAGGGCGTGTTCACGTGAACCTGCCGCAGGGCGTTGTGTATGTTTTTGCTTTCGTTCACTTTTTTACCGCCCCACAATTTAGCAAATTTCGTGTCAGCCCCATCGCAATGACCTTCTGCATTTATAACGAAAAGAATCGGTTTGGCGTGTTTTTACGGATGCAAAAAATCCCGGCGCGGAGTCCGGGATTAAAAGCCGAAAATGTACGGGCTGCAATTACTTCGTTGCAACAATGCTGTCGAAGTCAGAGCAGGACATCTTTTCGATGTTCACGCCCATGGCCTTGCTGCGGGTCCTGTCATTACCCTTTCTTTCAGGAATGCGGAAGCAGAAGTCGTACTTGTTTCCCTTGTCGGTCGGGATGCCCATCTTGAAGATGCGGAGGCGTTCCTGGCCCTTTCTTGTAATTTCGTGATAGTCGTACGTATTCTTGATACGTTCCAGACGCTTTTCCTGGGTGAACACGATTTCGTTGTTGATCGGTCCTTCGAGGATGATCGGGAGGGAGTTCTGGAAGCGGAGCTCCATCTTGCCGTTTGTCTTGACGATGGACGTTTCGGCCGGCTTGATCAAGTAGCGCTGTTGCGGGATGTTCTTGTACGCCACGTTGTGACTTGCTTTGCGCACGCCGCAGACTTCACGCATATCGGGGTTGGCGACAAAGTCGATATCGCGGCAAATCGGGGGGAGGTCGGTCGGAACTTCGAGGTCTTCGCCGTCCTGGGCGGAACCGGCGCAACCAACCAAGAAAGACAATGCAACAAGGCAAGAGGACAACAATAAATTTTTCTTCATGTTTAAAATATAAGATTATTATAAATCAAAAAGAGATTTTTTTTGAAATTGAATAGAATAGATGGATTTTTCGTACAAAAATTCAAATCTTGTAAATATTTGTTAACTAAAATAAAGGGGAGGTGGGCTTTTACCCTTTGGAGTTTGAAAAAATATTCTATCTTTGGCATGAAAAATGAGATTGGTGTAAAATGAAAATCTACAGCTGGAATGTCAACGGTATTCGCTCCGTCCTGAAAAAAGGCTTCGAAGATTGGTTCTCTGCAACCGATCCCGATGTGCTTTGCCTTCAGGAAGTCCGGGCCGAAAAAAGCCAGGTCGCCGAAATCGCTAGCCGCGAAGGTTACTACACGTACTGGAATGCTTGCAAGCGCAAGAAGGGCTACAGCGGTGTGGCCGTCTATTCCAAGATCGAACCCGATGCGGTCAATTACGGTTTTGACATCGAGGAATTCGATGAAGAAGGCCGTGTGCTCCAGTTGGTGTTCCCGGACTGGGTTCTCAACAGCATCTATTTCCCGAATGGTGGGCAGGGCGATGACCGCCTGGATTACAAGCTCCGCTTTTACGATGCCTTCCTCGAAAACTGCAAACAGTGGCTTGCCGACGGAAAGCATGTGGTGACCGTTGGCGACTACAACACCTGTCATAAAGAAATCGACATTGCCCGTCCCAAGGAAAACGAGAACGTGAGCGGCTTTTTGCCGATTGAACGTGCCTGGATGGACAAGTATGTCGAAAACGGCTTTATCGATACGTTCCGCAAATTGCATCCGGATACCCGCGATGCGTATTCCTGGTGGTCGAACCGCTTTGGCGCCCGCGAACGGAACGTGGGATGGCGTCTGGACTATGGCTTTGTGGATGCAGCCCTTATGCCGAACGTGGTCAGCGCCGAAATCCATAACACCGTGATGGGTTCGGACCATTGCCCGATTTCCTTGGAACTCGAACCGCCGTTCTTGCCGCTCCCCATCAAAAAATCCGAAGACATCTAAAAATCTGAAGACGTCTAAAGTAAAATAGTATCTTGTTTGAAAGCAATTTATATACTATATTGCAAGCAAAATTTTTCAAACAAGGATACAGTCTATGTTAAAGAAAATAGCTTTTGTGGCCATTCTGTTGGCTAGTGCTGCTTTTGCCCAGGTCAGTGTGGGTGAACACGCTTCGTTCACCTTCGGTACCGTTTGGGGCGAACATACCGATGATTCTTATTGGGGTCCTGGCTTTACTGCCGGTTTTGATGTTAAGGCTCCGCTGGATCCAAAACTGTCTTTTGTGGCTGGATTGGAAGTCGATTACCGTACAATAACTAACGAGTATAAATACCGTGATACCGAGATTGATCACACCTATTTCTTTATGTATTTAAGACTTCCTGCAGTGGGCCGTTTTTATGTTGATCCTAAGGTCTTTGGCGAATTCGGTATCTCTGCTGCCGTTCGTTTGACCTCTGGCAATATGGCGGAAGGTGAGGATGAAGATGGATTCGATGTCTTTAGTGGCGTTTATGATAGCTCCGAAGACATGAGCCGCTTTGAATTTGGTCTTATTGCCGGTCTTGGCTTTGCCGTTACGCCGAAGGTCGACTTTAACATCCGTTATGCTATGGCTCTTACCAATATGGCAAGTCACGGTAATGGTGGCTCGAAGAATATGCGTTTCCAGGCGGGTCTTACGTACTGGTTCAACTAAACAATTTGCGAAATGTGAAGAAAGCCCGCACTTGAATGTGTGGGTTTTCTTTGTATGAAATCAAAAAGCCGCCCTTGCGGGGCGGCGCTTTTGGCAAGTCGGTAGAGACCTTTTTGGGGACTCTTTACGAGTGCAGGTATTCGATGATCGCGTCGTGGATCGTGGTGAACACGCTTCTGAGCTCGTCTTCGTCTTCTTCCAAGAGCGTCACGCGGAAGCCCTTGAGGTCCGTGCAGAAGCTTGTACTCGGAACCACGCAAATGCCCTTTGCGCCCAGGAGATAGTACACAAAGCGGTAGTCGAGGTTCGTCGTCTTGCTGCACCATTCTTCGACCTTCTTCTTGATGATCGGATTGTCGATCTTCAAGGTCTGGTGATTGTTGAGAGTGCCTTCGCGGAAGATGATGGTGTTGTAGAATGCGCCGTACGTCGGGTTGAAATACAGCTCCGGAATGTCGGAGAGGATTTCGTTGATGATGGCGCTGCGGCGGCCAATCTTTTCGTTGAGGGCGTTTCTGTGTTCAGCAAAACGCGGATCGCCGAGAACGCGCGGAATCGTCATCTGCGGGAGCGTCGTCGAGCAGACTTCCACCATCTTGGCGTTGTCGAGGGCGCGGCAGAAGGCGTCGAACTGTTCGTCCTTGTCGCGGTTGTAGTATTCGGCCCAGCCGCAACGAGCACCCGGCCACGGGTATTCCTTGGAAATGCCCTTGAGAGCGATGCCCGGAACGTCACCGATGTATTCGGCAAGCGCATAAGCGTGGGCTCCGTTGTAAGTGATCTTGTTGTAAATTTCGTCGCAGATGATGAACAGGTTGTAGCGCTTGGCGATATCCACGATCTTCTTGAGGATTTCGAGCGGGTAGACCATGCCGGTCGGATTGTCCGGGTTCAAAATCAAGATGCCCGCGATGCTCGGGTTGTACTTCACCTTGTTTTCGAGTTCTTCCAGGTCCGGATACCAGTGGTTTTCGGGCTGGAGCCTGTAGGTGATAGGAGCCGTGTGGGCGTGGGCGGCTTCTGCAGAGCTGTGCGTCGAATAGGCCGGAGCCGGTCCGATAATGCGGGTCGTGATGGACAAAAGTCCGTAAATCGTGGCGATAGCGTCGCCGAGACCGTTGAAGAACAGAATGTCGTCGACATTGATCTGTGCGCCGCCGAGCTTGTTGTTTTCCTTGACCAGGAACTCGCGTGTTTCGAGCATGCCCTTGGACGGGCAGTAGCCGTAGCTGCGGTTCGTCTTGGCGAGGTCAACGACAATATCCTTGATCCAGTCGGGAATCTGGCACTTCTTTTCGATCGGGTCGCCAATGTTTTCCCAATGGATTGGCAAGCCGAGTGCCTTGAGCTGGTTTGCCTTCTTCACGATCTCGCGGATTTCGTAAGAAAGTTCCTTA
>JBGVAT010000105.1:0-20144 GCA_045224895.1 Fibrobacter sp. | reverse complement strand
CAAGAACCAGGAAAGCTTCGACAAGCAGTACGTCCGCGACTGGCTCGAAACGCTCGACTGGGGCAAGACCTACCCGGGTCCGGAAATTCCGGCAGACGTCGTGAAGAACACGCTCGCCAAGTACGAAGAAATCTTCGTGCGCCTCACCGGCAAGCAGCCGGAACTGTAATCCAGGCAATTATCGCAATTACGAAAACGGGTCGGCTGAGCCGGCCCGTTTTTGTTGCCATAGGAATTTCAGCCAAGCGATACTAGACGCTTCCGCCACCAGCTTCGGAGTCTATATCCTTAAGTTTTTCCGCTTCGCGGTCAGCGCAATACTTCTTGGCAGGATCATAGGCCACAGAACCGCAATAGGCTTTTGCAATATCCGTCTTGACCGTGCCACAAGTAATCGTGACAAATGCCGAATTTTCAGCATTGTCTCCCACGGAGCAAGTGCTTCCGTTGACGCCATTAGCAATCGTCACCGGAGTCTTGTCACCACAGGTAATCTTGACGCCGCCGTCTACAGTTTTTGCAGAACACGATGCCCCGTCATCACCGTTCGCACCGTTGCTGAACTTACCGACCGTCTTATTGCCGCAAACGACATCATAGCCGTTCACAGCTGCGTTTTCGACAAGCGTGCAGGATGCACCATCGTCACCCTTGGCGCCATTCCGAAGAGATCCGACAGTTTTGTCGCCACAAACAACGTCATAGCCGTTGATGGACGCATTCTCCTTGACCTTGCAGGAATCGCCATCGGTGCCATCAGCACCATCGGCACCGTTTGAACCATTCTTGAGAGTGCCAACGACCTTGCCTCCGCACTTGATTTCGATACCGGAGCCGTCCTTAAGGGCGCTTCCCGAGCAAGACGCACCCGTTTCGCCTTCACTCCCCGTGGCCCCCTTGCTTCCATTCTTGAGAGTACCGACAACTTCATCGCCACAGGTCACCTCGATACCGGAACCATCTTTAAGAGCGGTTCCAGAACAAGAAACGCCTTCAGCGCCATCGGCACCATCAGAACCATTGAGCGAGACCCAGCCATCGCTCATACAGGTGTAAATTTTTTCCTTTTCGGAAACGTAGACCATGTCACCAATGACCTTGCCTTCGCACTTTTCGAGATCCTTGTACTTTTTGACGGAACCAAGTTCGGGCCTTTCGGTAACTTGAGTCACATCATCACCACAAGCAGCCAAGAGAACAAAGCAAGATAGCGGAAGAAATACCCTTTTCATAATCTGCCCCTTTTTATTTTTAAACCTTTGTTAATATCCATGTCGTCCTAAGAAGCGTCCATCATTGAACCTTGTTCCTGACACAACGGACAGCGCTATTATAGCGAGGTTCCATATAAACGCCCCCATCAGAGAACTGGTATACATAGGAGACATCGGCATCCTTATAAGGAATCATGTAATAGTCTTTGCCTATCCCGAAGTAAGTCGGGACTTCATCGACATAGTCCACATAGCCCGCAGTTTGATCCGTAGCTGCAAAGCTCGCAACACCAGCAAGGGTTGTAGCTTCCCCATAGTTCATCAAGTGCCAGCCATCCGGGCAAACGCTCTGGGCAACCACATCAGGATCCCTGTAATCAACACCTTTCATGACCATATTCCAATCATACAGACGACCGTACACAGAACAATATCCCGTATTCGCCTTCGCTTCGGATTCAGAAGAACCGCCACCACACCAGGCTTTGCCCTGCATTTCGTCATCGTAGTAATTCAAGTTCTGGGTCATCACATCACCAACTTCTTCAAAATTCTTGAAGGTATAGGACTGCTTATCACGGGTGTCGCAGAAATGGGTTGCCGGATCATATTCCGATTCACCGCACATGGCAAGCATCGATCCCTTCTGGACATCGATACAAGTCATCTTGGCCGGGTCGTAAGCGGTCGCTCCACAATAAGCCTTTGCGATGTTCGTCTTTGTCGAGCCACAGGTAATCGTGACAAAAGCCGAGTTTTCGGCATTTTCGGCCATGGAACAACCCGAACCGTTCACGATTTTCACAGGAGATTCATCGCCACACGAAACTTCATATCCGCCATCCACTTTTTTAGAGGAGCAGGATGTTCCGTCGACGCCCTTGGCACCATTCTTGACTTCACCCTTCTTTTCGTCACCGCAAACGACATCGAAACCATCGATAGCCGTATTTGCAACTACAACGCAATAATCGCCATCATCACCCTTGGCGCCGTTCTTGACTTCGCCAGCCTTCTTGCCATCGCAAATAATATCGTAACCATTGATATCGGCGTTTTCTTTGACCGTGCAGTAAGAGCCATCGTTTCCGTTAATTCCGTTGGAGCCATTGACCCCCTTATGGATCGTTCCGACGATGCTGCCACCGCACCTCACGAGAACACCCGAGTCTTCATCAACGACAATGCCTTCGCAATAATCACCTGAATCGCCCGTTTCACCACTTTTGCCTTTGGCACCGTTACTGATTTTGCCAACGACCTTGTCGCCACACGTCACTTCGACGCCAGAACCGTCCTTAAGGGCAGTCCCCGTACAAGGAGTCCCTGCATCACCTTTTTTACCGGCCGTGCCATTGAGCGCCACCCAGCCATCGATCGTGCATGCGTAAAATCCCGATTTTTCCGTAACGTAGACCATTGCGCCAAGGGTATCCCCTTCGCATTTATAGAGATCCTTGTATTTTTTCACCGAAGCGAGTTCAGTCTTTCCGGCAACTTCGGTGACACTGTCACCACAAGCAGCAAGGAGTGCGAGACAAGATAGCGGAAGAATTATCTTTTTCATAATCTACCCCATTTTAATTTTTCAAATTCTTTTGTTAATGTTCTTATGCCAATCGTCAGCTATTTGGACTTCGTCTTGACGCAACGGACTGAATAACCGCGATTTCCTGAATAAACAGAAACCGCATCACCGACCTTGTAGACATAGACATCAGAATACGAGGCGTGGGCTTCGTACACCGCGGGCAACCAGACCATATCGGCTCCAGTCCGATAAGTGCCACTCACGACAGCCCCTGCATTTTGCTTGGTGGCAGAGAAATCTTCATCGTCACCAATGCGGACTGCCTCATCATAATTCATCAAATGCCAACCATCAGGGCAAATGCCTTGAATTTCGGCACCAAGGCCGCCATCACTTGCACCGTCCATAGCCACGTTCCAAGTGTACAAGCGACCATACTCAGCGCAATCACCCGAAGTCGACGTTGCAGAAGCATTATTCGATCCGCCACCGCACCAAGTTTTGTTCCCCATCTGGGACATGTAGTAATTCAGGTTCTGCGTCATGACTTCGCCAACACCATCAATTTTCATGAAGGTATACACTTGATTGTCACGGGCATCGCAGAACTTTTTCGTAAGGTCGAATTTAAGATCGCCGCAAACACCAACGACACGCCCTTCTTCGACATTTTCACAGTAATTCTTGGTTGGGTCGTAGGCAGTCTTACCGCAATAAGCCTTCGCTATATTAGCCGAAGTCGTGCCGCAGGTAATCGTGATAAACGCCGGATTTTCTGCATTTTCCTCGGCAGTGCAACCCGTTCCATTAACACCATCCGCAACAATCACCGGATCATCATCACCACAAGTGATCTTGGCACCGCCTTCAACCGCAGATACAGAACAGGATGTTCCGTTGCCACCCGCAACACCATCCTTAATGTAGCCAACCTTCTTGCCATTGCAGAAGGCGTCAAAGCCGCCGAGTTCAGCATTTTCAGAAACAGAGCAGGACGTTCCATCGCCACCATCGACGCCGTTCTTAATGGAGCCAGTCTTTTTGCCATCGCAATAGATATCGAAACCCTTGATGCCTGCATTCGCCTTTACCGTACAAGAAGTACCATCGGTTCCATCAGAACCATCGCTCCCGTCAACACCATTCTTGAGCGTCCCGACGACCTTACCATCGCATTTCACCAAAATGCCAGAGCAGTCCTCAAATGTGGAAGCCGTACAAGACTTGCCCTGTACTCCCTTTTGGCCGGATTCCCCTTTTTCACCGTTCAAGATGGTTCCAACCACCTCGTCACCACACGACACTTCAATGCCTGAACCATCTTTAAGAGACTTTCCCGTGCAAGAAGCCCCTGCAGCGCCCTTTTGGCCGTCTTCACCATTAAGCGATATCCATCCATCTTCCGTACAAGCATAAACCTGTTCTTTCTCAGAAACGTAGACCATTTCGCCTATGACTTTGCCTTCGCATTTTTTAAGATCCTTATACTTTTTAACGGAGCCAACATCAGTCTTTTCGGTAACTCTAACAACATCATCGCCGCATGCAGCAAAGAGTGCGAGACAAGATAATGGAATAATTATCTTTTTCATAATCTACCCCTTCTTGATTTTTTCAAAAATTTGGTTACAATATAATGTATGTTTTTTTTTATATTTTCGCAAGCATTAAAAGATGTTTATAAAAATTTACACTTTTGTGTTTTTGCGTTTTTTTGAGGGATCTATTCCAGGTAATATTCCCGGAGAGCATCAATTTCGGCTTGTGAAATACCGATTTTTTGCTTGACAAAGTTCAACAGCGAACCGAACTTTTCGTTAATGCGCTTTACCGGAGCTTCCATATACTCGCGCTTGACGCTCACCAAGAAATACAGCACGTCCAGCTGCGCCTCCGTCAGGCCAGACTCGCGCCCCTTCCCGGTCATCGAATCCAGCTGCTTGCGGTACGAATTTTCGGATTCCGCATAGTCGTCCAGAACAGCATCGTCATCGGCCCCAAGTGCAGAAAGCAACAAAACAGCGCCAAAACCGCAGCGATCCTTGCCCGAAGTGCAGTGCCACAGCACCGGGGCGCCCTTTTGAGCAAGCAACGTCCTGAAAAACTCCCCATACTGACGATGGGCGTAATCGCTATCGACAAAATAGTTGTAGAGCTTATCCTTCAGCGTCGGTCCCACCGGATGACGGGCAATGCCAAAAAGGAATTCCATAAAGTCCACACCCGTCGCAGGAACCACCTGGTCCTTGTTAAAGGCATCGCCGTGCATCGATTCATCAATAACAGGAATGAGAGTCGAATCCATCCCGTCAAGCAATTTGTCCGGCTTGCGCATATATTCAAAATCAGAACGCAGGTCGATGATCAGATGAACGCCATACTCGTCACGCAAACGGTGCAAATCGTGTTCCGTCGCCCGCGAAAGGTTCCCGCTACGAAAAAGCTTATTCTGCTTGACACGACGATTACCAGCCTGGATTCCACCAAGCTGCCGCGCATTATCAATACACTCAAATTTCAAAAAATTGGCCATAAGCTCCCCTTCATTTCTTATAGGTATGGGCTATGAGGTATGAGCACGGGGCTTACGCCCCTTTGAGGTTAAAACAGCCCACAGCTCAAAGCGAAGCGCGCCCAAAGTGCGAAGCACGACCCCACACCCCATTTACTTCTTCACGATTCTCAGAATGCCCTGCTTGTTATATTCGGGAGCATTCTTGGAGAAAAGTCCCTTGAGTTCCTGACGGAGTGCATATTTTTCGCCCTCGCCCCAATCAAGTACAGAACCCGACTTTGCAGGAACTTCGCCATCAAACAAGGAATGAGCGGCCATCGTCAAAAGCTCTTCCGGATCCTGCACCGAAGTCGACGTACACAAATCCGGGAGCGTAAATGTCGCAAGACCAAGCGTATAGAGAGACTTTTCGTCCTCGCCCTCGATAATGTTGATCCACGGATCCATCGGGTATTCACCCGTTCCCAGGGTATCGCGGAATTCATTGACGGTCCAGGCCGTACCGGACTGCTGCATATAAACGCCCACGGCGCCGGCAGTAAACATCTTGAGAATAGCGACATTCACCATTTCGACATCGTTCATGCTCTTTACGTTTCCGATCAAGAACAAGAGCGACTTGTGTGCGGAGAGAGATTGTTCTTCTTCGGCGGTCAATTCGCAATGTTCCTTGAAAATGTCCAGAACATCAGACGATGACGGCTGACGCACGACATTGAACTGCACGCTGCATCCAGGTATCATAACCGTCTTGGCGTCCGCCGCGATCTGGAGCGTCTCGGTCACGGCAAATGGTTCATCAACGGCAACAGGGAGCGGAAAAGCAAGAACAAACTGGTTCATAGTGATCTCTCTTTTAATTTTTTAACGACGTCTTCGACAGCCAACTTAAGCAAATCCTGCTTTTCGGGAGCCGGGAACTTCACGCAAGATTCAAAAGCCTTGGCAAGCGTCTCGCCCGAAAGCTTATCGGCCGGAATCTCAACGGCGTAGCCCGCCTTTGACAAGTCGTGAGCCAGGACAATCTGTTCAAACTGCCCAGGTGTTGGCACAAAGATACATTTTGCACCGAGTTCCGCCATATCCATGACCGTACTGTAACCGCCTCGGCTCACCACAAAATCGGCATTTTGCACGGCATCCGCAAAAGCATCCGTCGCAAGGTGCGTGTGGAATTCGATATTCCCGTCCCTCCAGCTTTTATACTCCACGGAGGGCTTCCCGAGAATCATCATATGGCGTCCGGGGATTTCGGCCAGGGATTCACGCAGCTGCTGTTCAAACTGCGTCCGGGCAGGTTCCACACCCGACACGACAGCCACCACCTTGTACTTCGGCACACAATTCGCAGCAGTTCCAGAGCGTCCCGAGAACCTCGAAAGCGTCCCCACGTAACGCATCGGCTTTTTACCCGGAGTGGCACCGGAATGCGAAAGCGAACCCGCATACCCCGGGAAAAACTCCATATCTGGCACCCAGACTTCGTCGAACTTGCGCATCACATTGGAATGCCACATTGTCCCGATACCTTCGAACGCCGTAAACGCCTGCGGGAACGCAATACGGCGCTGGTGCGTCATGTAAATGCTATAAGCGTCCTTGGAACAAAACGCAAAACGGTTGTCCGAAAACAGCACGTCGTAGCCGTGACGGGCCACCATTTCTTCGGCAAAGTGATGTTCGTAACGCATCACGGCATTCAGGTGCAGGCTGTTTTTGAGCAGCCAGAACGCCATATTGTATCCGTGCTTCGGATACACGATATTGTAGCTCGGAGCCAAGCGTTGCCGCAAATCCGGAAACACTTCACGGAAAAAACTCGCGTTCGCCTTGACGACTGCGAGTTCTACCTCGGCCCCGGCCCGCAAGAACTCTCGGACAACGGGCACACAACGAGTCGCATGCCCAAGCCCCCAATCCAGCGGAGCTACAAGAACTTTCATTTTTCGGCCTCAAGCCAGGCATCCGCCCAGTCACCATGGTCGCAGTCCTTGTTATCGCCCATCAAGACGCGCAAGTTCAGGGACTTCGCGCCCTTCACATTGAGCTTCAGACGTTCCTTGTCGGTCGTGTAAAGCTTCTTGGAACGGTAAATTTCGCGACCGTCCGCTTCGACGGCAAAGAAGGCGCCATCGCCGCAGGCACTTTCGTCATCAAGGCCGACGACCACATAGAACCAATCGTAACCGCGAGAAAGCGGGAATTCTATCGCCGAATTGGCGTGGCTACCGATACCATAGCGGAACGGTTCTCCATCGATCATGAGCTTATGGTGTTCGACAGTCGTATTCATCTGCGGTTCGCCCCATTCCTGGAAGTACTTGCCCATCTTGAGCTTGGAGAGGAGCGCCACGTTTTCGGCTTCAACGAAAAAGTCCCTGTAAGTCACGAGCGTATCTTCGTCCGGCATCGAGCAGCTCAGAACAATGCGGTTCATACCATTTCGAATCTTAGCAGAATCCAGGAGCAACGTATCGGCTTCCGTAGAAACAAGAACTTCGCCCTGGGCCTTGCCGTTCAGCTGGTAATCGCAGGCAATCGATTCCGGGAAGCGCTTGTTCACAACGACCTTGCCGTCAGTGAATTCCGTCACCATGAAGTTCTGGGCATACTGCGACACTCCCTTCTTCGAGATAATCTTGTAAATAGCAAGACCGTAACCGAAATCCCTTGCATTCATCAGCACGCGTTCGTGCTTGAACTTGCCAAGGATGTCGTCAATCTGGTCGGTCGTCTTGAAGCCCACCACGCGGCTTGCACGGTTCACCTTGCCGTAACCATCCTGACCACGCACCAAGTAAATGTTGCCGCCCGACTTTTGCAACCATTCGGCAAATGTTTCCGTACTCCAATTCTTGAAGGTACTTTCGCTAAATGACGTATGGCCCGACGCCAGCATCTGCCAGGGTCTTGCATAAATGAACACGGAATTTTTAGGATACTTGGCAAGCTCCGTATTCAAAAAGTCTTCTTCGGCAAGGAGCTTGTTCTTGTGGTAAAGCATGTTCGCCTTGTAGCTCGGAGCATGAACAATCATAAGCCCCACCGACAAGAGTGCAGCAACTCCCATCACGATCTTTGCAGCCGCATCTTCCTTCATCTTGGTCGTAAACACAAGCGCATCGTAAAGGCCAAGCGCCATCAAAAGGGCAAACAACGGGAGCGCCACGAGTACATAGCGCTGGTTGATATCGATCGTAAACGTACCGGAAACGTTCAGGAGGATCACAAAAATCTGCAAGCAGAACGTGATGCCCAGAATGAACCCGCGCACATAACGGCGAGAATAAACCATACGGAACAAGAGCCACGCCGTAGCCAAAAGCAAGATCACGGTAAACGTCGTGTAGAACGGATTTTCCATGATGCCACCAAACGCAGGATCCGTCTTGAGGTTCATCATCACTTCGACGTTCGTCTTCAAGTTGAACCACAAGTTTTCAAGTGAGTGAGCCGCATGCTCACCGCCCTGGAAATCATAACCGCGGTATGCCGCCATCGTATTGATCGAAGGCCAGCTCACAAAAATCACGGACGCCACGAAAGCCGGCAAACGGTAAGGCTTTTCGAGGAAGTAGCGGTAATAGTATAGCGCAAACGGAATGAACGCGAACACCGTTTCTTGACGGGTCTGCGCAAAGAATCCGAGCAGCGGAACCGTAAAGAGGAAATGTTTCCACGTCACCTTGTTCGTCGGCACAAAGGCATACCAGGCCATCAAAACCGCAAGCAAGCAAATGTACAGGACTTCGGTCGATGCCGAACGCGACTGCAACAAGTAAATCGGCATGCCTCCCAAGAATGCCGTCGCCGCAAGCGCAAGCCTATAGCTCTTGAACCATTTAGAAAGAGCGAGGAAGAACGCAATCAGGCTCAGGATGTAGAACGGATAGTTCACCAAGAGCGCCGTATCGCGATTGGGTTCCATGAAGTTGAACACAAGCGAATAGACAAAGCCAAGCGCCTTGCCCTTGAAGTTGTTCACTTCGGTCTTGCAATCCAAGACGCCATCGGTCCAGACGCCTTCATTGCAAATGCCGCCCGTATGCTGGAAGTACATCTGGAGTCCCATCGATTCCCAGCTCGTTTCGTCACTCAAGACGCGGTGCGAACTGCCGATGTTCCCAAAGATGAACACCGAGAACACGATAAGCAACAACGCAAGCCCACAAAATCCCTTACCGTTCGGCAGGTATTCACGGACATGCTTTGCCACGAACGGAATATTGACGATAATCCCTGCCACCAGGAGCAAGAACGTGAGGAGAATCGAATAATACCCCCAGTCAATATCCCAACGCCGCGCATACGGCACCGAAAGGTTGTCAAAAATTACAAAGGCGGCAACCAGCACCAGAGCGGTCACCACCAGCATAATATTTTGCGGTTTATCCCAATGAAGAGAATTCTTCCAATCAATAAATGTCTGACGCAAAGACTTTTGCTTTACCTCGACCCTTCCTAACAGATCTTTTTTCATAGTGCGTTAAATATAACTTATTTTTTTGAAGCTGAAGTCAACAACGGCAAGGCACAACCGCAATGTAGCGAAAATCCATTATAGTTCTATATAATACACCCCGTCACAAAAAGCCCCGTTTTTTTCGATTTTTCTTGCAATTTCAATTCAGATTTACACTCCTTACCATCGTATCCCAGGACCGTTTAGTTTATATTTATATCAGGAGTGGTCCTCAGGGACATAAAGGAGTTAAAAATGTTTTACAAACACTGGAAAAAATTAGCCTTGTCGCTTACCGGATTCTTTTGGGCTAGCTGCGGTTCAGACGTAACGGCACCTACAGGCGGCGATGCAAACACTTCAAGCTCGTCAGGCGATGGAAATCTGTCCAGTTCCTCCGATGTCACCCCAAAATCCAGCAACGACTTTTCACAGATCGTACCGCTGTACGGAATCAACTTGTCCAGCATCGTCCAATCGTCAAGTTCATCCGATGAATCCAGCAGCAGTTTAGCATACACCATGCCCGCATACGGCGTTTACGAGAAAGTCCCCTGCTACGAAGACGCCAAAGGCATAAAAACAAACGGGGAGATTGCAGAAACAAAGCTTTATTGCGATGACGGAACCATCTGCAAGGAAAGAGAGGTATTAAAAACTTTTGACCCACCCTGCAGTCCCATTGACGAAAGCGACCTCGAAGGAGCGGTAGTCTGCCCCGATTACGGCATCGTCCACATCACCGAAAAAACTTATTCCTGCGACGGCGTAACCTATAACAAGACAGAATTTGAATCGCGCTACTACAAAGCCGGCGTCAAGCCTGCAAGTTCCAGCAGCACCCTACAAAGCTCCAGCAGCGAAGACGTTTTCGAAGGCAAGACCCCCTGCCATGTCGTAGACCAAAATTACAGTTGCGATGACGGCGAAGATTACACGCAAGTCCAAGGCGAAGACGGAAAAAACTATTTTGTAAACGCCAACAAGCAGCTGAGCGAAGAACAGTTCTATGAAAGGTACTACCTCATCATGGAAACGACTGTATTATATGGTTCTCCTTGTGTATTCAACAACACCTGTGACGACAAATAAGGCCATTTTTTACTTTATTATATAAATATTTTTTACTTTATTATATATATTAAGGTATAAGTGTTAAGATAAAAAGGAGACATATATGTTTTACAGGCATTGGAAAAAGTTAGCCCTCGCATTGACTGCATTTTTCTGGGCAAGCTGTGGAGAAGACACACCGTCCCCGACCGGAGTCAGCCCAAATCCCGAAAGTAGCTCTTCCGGCGACATGTCCAGTTCCAGTGAAGACATATCCTCAAGTAGCGCTGAAGAAAGTTCCAGCAGCTACATACCGTTATCAGCACCGCTTTATGGCGTTTTCCAGATGGACTGCAATATCGTTGATATGCAAAATCCGACGCCAGGCTGCGCAGACGGTTCGTCCAGTTCCAGCGTTACAAGCTCCAGTTCAGCGGAAGAAAGTTCCAGTTCATCCGGAGTGACATGCTCGCTTGACCTCAATCCCAATGCATTCTTTTATAAAAACAGAAGCGAACGCTATACAGAAAGCCAAGCGAAATCAAACGCAACAACACAAGCCAAAAGAGATGCCTCCGACAAAATTAACGAAATCATCCGAGACAGTCTTAAGTCAAAAGATGTTCCAAAATGCCTTGAAGACATTCAAGTATCTCTAGAAGACAGTTTTGCAGCCTTATACGGAACCTTTGGCACCCTCCTTCCAAAGCAATTCAAGTGTAGCGACGGCTCGACAATCCTAACGGACGAATACCTTGAACAGCAAGCGTTTGACGAAGAACAGGCAAAGAAAAAGCCTCAATACGACGAAAAATACAACGAGTTTTACAAAGAAGAATCCGAAAAACTCGACAAGAAAATCAATGACTGCCTAGATTCGCAGTCTCAAGGAAACTAAAATATGTTCCACAAGCACTGGGAA
Source organism: Fibrobacter sp. (assembly GCA_045224895.1). Lineage (GTDB taxonomy): Bacteria > Fibrobacterota > Fibrobacteria > Fibrobacterales > Fibrobacteraceae > Fibrobacter. Next base: position 8,447 of record JBGVAT010000105.1, on the reverse strand, counting down.
AAAATTTTCCTCGCCATTGCTGCATTCTTTTGGAATGGTTGTGGCGACAACGCATCATCGAGCGACGTAAGAGGGACCTGCACCTTTTCGGGTGGAGGGTGCCCTGAATATGGCGTTGATATGTATTTTTGCGAAAACCCTGAAGATTACCAATCTCCAGACACAAGCAAATGTACTTTTTACAGACGCGATCCATGCTCCAATTATTACCAATGCGATGACGGTTTATCTTGCGTTAAGGACGAAGGCGAAACATTTTTCACTTGCTTCGACGAACAAGATAACGTAACAAAATACAACGAAGACGAATTTAAAGATAAGTATGATGTAAAGGAACCAGAAGATGTTTTTGAGGATGAACCGACACTCAACAAAACAATAGATGGTTCAAGTTCAAGCGTTCAAGAGCAATCCAGTTCCAGTGAACCCATAGACACCTCTCAAGTCCTCTGCTACAATGGATCTATCCAAAACGACAAAGACGAAACTTTAAAAATCATAGAATGTACCGATGGGAACAAATACTTAAGAGACCCCGCTATTTATCGTCTTTATCCAGATCTACTTCCCCAAATTCCAGATAATATAAAAACAACATTTCCCACACCAGGAAGCTCTGGAGCATCCAATTGCCAATGGGATGTAATATGTCACGATATTCCTATTATGGATGAGCAAGGGTACATTAGAAACGCAGGCGGTTGCAATCAAGCAATTCATTGCCCAAACAAACCTTAACCCATTTTACCGTTAACTTTTATCCTTTGGCAACCATTATGAACATTCGCAAGCACTGGAAAAAACTTCTGCTCACGATTACCGCGTTCTTTTGGGCGAGCTGCACCAGCGAGAATACGACGCAGCCGTTGTACGGTGTGCCCTGCAATCCAGAGGGTTGCGGGAATCCCGAAGTTGAAAGCAGTTCTTCTGACGCGCTTGCAAGCAGTTCATCTGAAGGAAATGCGCCAAGCTCCAGCAGCGTCGAAGAATCCAGTTCCTCGGCAGAAAAATTCAAAGTTCCCAAAGTCATCAATATGATGGACGGTATGGAAATCATCCCGGACTCATGCGAAGCCAATCGAGAAGGCTACAATCCGGCGTACCCACAAAGAAACCAGGACGCCGTATCCGCCACCCGATCTAAAATTAAAGACATTATAAGCAAAGATTCCGTTTCGGCAGCAACCAAAGAATGTCTAAAAGACATTTTGCCCCAAATCGGGGAATCCGAATACCTCTATGGGGTATCACCTCATATTGTCCTTGATGTCAAATGCAGCGATGGTTCCACGTTCTACTCCAAAGCAACAAAGAATCTAGCTGAAACATACGGAATCACCGAAGAAGATGTCGTAAAAGAATCCGATGCGATCCATAAAGCCAACGAAGAAGCGGAACAAAGATACGAACAAGAAATCAATGACTGTCTGGAGTCAAGACCACATTCATCAAGTTCCGGGTCGGCAAGTTCCAGCTCAGGCGAAGTGACTTGCGCACCCGGAGATTCAACAGTATCGTACTATCCGCCCTCCTATTCGGCCGATATCGCCAGGATGAACGCCGGGGAAAAAGCAAAGCGCACAAGCGTAAACGTCATCGACAGCGTTTCAAACACTTTGCAAACAGTTCCACAGTGTCTCGCCGACTTGCGCCAGGAACTTGACGAGTTTGTAGCACTATACGGCGCTCCGGTCACATTCCCCAAGGACGAAGTCTGCAGCGACGGCACAACACGTCCCACACAGGAATACCTCGATTACCTGAAAATGAAAGAGGAATGGGAAACGAACAAGCCCGCCCTCGACGCAGAATGTCAAAAGATTTACGAAGACAAGTTGAAAGAAATCGAAGCGCAGATCAACAAGTGCCTTGCAACATCAAACCCCAACACCGATTTGACGGTTTGCGACCTTGAAGCTATGTGTCCCGTTTACGGCGTAACTTCATCATGTATCTATAACTATCAATGCAAAGACGGAGTTTCTTGCTACAGAGACGAAGGCGATTCGAATTTTTATTGCACCGACAAGCAAGGCGAAAGAGTCTCCTACACCAAAAACGCATTCAACAAGAAATACTATACAAAGAACCGTTATTAGTTTCAATATAAGCATGCTCTACAAACACTGGAAAAAATTTTTGCTTTCTATACTCGCACTTTTCTGGAGCGGGTGTGAAAACGAAGACGAAACAATCGCCATGTACGGCTGTTTTTCAACCGTTTGCCACAACGCAACAGCGACAAACAAATCAGGCGAAGTCTTCGACATCATCGAATGCAAAGATGGATATAAATACCTGAGACAGCCAGGATTTTATTACGAGCATCCGGAAATGCAAGAAAATTTACCTGAAGGCGTTGAAATCGGAACACCTCTAGCCGGTTCATGCGGAGCAACGAATTGCACTAACAAAGGTCCTGAATACTGCATCAAGGAATCCTATACAACTTTGGAAGGAACCGTGCAAGAATACGATTATTGCGTTCCCACCATCGACTGCCCTGAGAAATAAAATTATGCAACTTTCACTCAAGAAGAAACTCGCTCTCGAAGCTTACCGCCTTTACCGCCACAACGAAATCAAGGCTCACCCGCTCACGTACTTTTTCTGGGAATGTACGCTCCGCTGCAACTTGCATTGCTTGCACTGCGGTAGCGACTGCGTCAAGGACGCTATCCCCGATATGCCCCGCGAAGATTTTATGGCCGTGCTCGACAAGTTAGCCCCGCACATCGACCCGAAGCACTTTATCGTGGTGATTACCGGCGGCGAACCGCTGATGCGCCCGGACCTCGAAGAATGCGGTAAAGAAATCAAGAAGCGCGGCTACCCCTGGGGTATGGTCACTAACGGACTTGCGATGACGCCCGAACGCTACACGAAGCTCCTGAACGCAGGACTCCGTTCGCTCACGATTAGCCTGGACGGCCTTGAAGCAAACCACAACCATTTCCGCGGCGACCCGCATAGCTTTGAACGTGCCTTGCGCGCCATCGACATGGCCGCCCACACGCAGGGTCTCACCTTTGACGTGATGACCTGCGTGAACCGCGAGAACCTCAAGGAACTCCCGAAGATTCTCGACCTGCTTTTGAAAATCGGCGTGAAGCGTTGGCGCATTGCGACCGTCTTCCCGAAGGGCCGCGCCAAGGACAATCCGCTGTTCAAGCTCACGAACCAGGAATTCCGCCAGGTGTTCGACTTCATCCGCGAAGTGAAATCGCTGAACGTCATCAACGTGAACTACGGCTGCGAAGGGTTCCTCGGCAGTTACGAGAAAGACGCTCGCAATTACCCGTTCTTCTGCCGCGCCGGCGTAAACGTCTCTTCCGTGCTTTGCGACGGAAGCATCTCGGCTTGCCCGAGCTTGCGCGGCGACTACATCCAAGGGAACATCTACAAGGATGACCTCTGGGATGTGTGGCAGAACCGCTACCAGGTGATGCGCGACCGCAGCTGGGCAAAGATTGGCGACTGCAAGACCTGCAAGTACTGGCGCTACTGCGAAGGCTCCAGCCTGCACTTACGTGACGAAAAGACAAAAGAATTGGCTTACTGCCACGTCCAGCGACTTGAAGCCGCTGGAGCGTGATTTCCGCCCCCAAGAATCAAACAAAGTAAGGTATGCCGTTTTCAATAAGAAAACGGCATTCTTAATATTTACGTTGTCACAATCTTTCCATTATATTATCTTTATTACGACAAAGAGCCTTTTTAACATGGAGAACGACAATGTTCAAGCATGCAAAAATTGCAGTCACCACAGCAATTTGCACAGCAGTACTTTTAGCATGTGGCGACGATGATAGAGTTTCATCGCCAGCCGGCACCAACTACGCTTTTTCCTCTTCAAAGGACTTGGCAAATACTCCATGCACAAAAAAGATTGAAGGCAAGACCGCCTATTTTGAGCCCGAAGAGACCATACTCGCCTGCGAATACAGTGTCGAATACGAAGAATGGGTCTGGATCAACCAGGAATCACACGAACCCGGCAATAAAAGTTCTTCTTCGAGCAAGGCAAATTCATCCAACAGCAACGCAAATTCCTCGTCTAGCGGAACAGACGAAGCCAGCTCTTCTTCGAAAAAATCTACCGGTCCATCCAGCAGTTCCAAGGAGGAACTCCCAGAATTCGATTCGACCGCCGTTAAGCTAATCGAACCCTGCATAGTCGATAGCGTTGACAACTGCGAATACGAAACGTTTACGGACGAACGCGACGGAAGAACTTACAAAGCCGTCAAAATCGGCACGCAAACCTGGATGACGGAGGAATTGGCGTTTAAATATAAGAGTGCGACCATTCGAACAGCTTGCGCCACATCAACAAAAGAATGTGGAAGCGACAGCGTCGTTTACAGCTGGTCAGCCGCAATGGATTCTGCCGGCCTGTTTTCGGACGAAGGCCTTTATTGCGGGGATTCCAGCAAATGCTATCACCCTTTACAGGTCCGCGGTGCATGCCCTGTCGGCTGGCACCTTCCTAATCTAAACGAATGGAAAACCCTTTTTACAGCAACTTCGGCCAAGACTTGGACACGTCTCAACGAATTCGGATTCGCCTTTATATACAGTGTTTTCAAGGAACCCTCCATGAAGTTTAATCCGTACTGGACATCAACGGAAGAAAATCGGTCTAATGGAAAAACTAATGTCAACATAATCAATTTTCAAAAAGAATTCGAAGGAGCGTCCATCAGACTAAGCGGCACATCCTGGCATTACGACCTCAACAGCGTCCGCTGCGTCAAAGACGTAGAAACACACAAATCAGACTACAAGCCGACCTTCTTTATCGACGAACGCGACGGGGAATATTACAGAACAGTCAAAATCGGAAAGCAGCACTGGATGGCGCAAGACCTAAATTACATACTCAAAGAAACGTGCATTAGAAATCTTCCTTTAGCGTCAGAAGGGCGATCTGGCCAAAACTACACATGGGCTGCGGCAGTAGACTCCCTTGGGTTATTTAGTGATGACGCAAAAGGATGCGGAGTCTTTACAGACTGCGTACTTGACAATCCAATAAGAGGTCTTTGTCCCAAGGGATGGCATCTTCCTGATTCCACTGAATGGGCAGAGTTATTCGACTTCGTGAAAAAAGACAATGGCGGCAAAGGAAGTCTTCCTAGTCTCAGAGTCAATCACTACTGGGAGGCAGATAGCCTGGAATCCCCATCAACCGACCGCTACTGGCTATCCATCGCACCTACCGGATGGCATTACTTTACTAATGGGGGAAGCTCCTACTCAAAGGGTCGGTATAGCGCAAAATTCTGGACAAGAACGCAGCACAGCCCGTATTCAATCGTCTACGTGAACATTGAAACTGAAGACGAGCCCCAATTTTCTAGGCACATTGGGGATATCCAATTTAGCGTCCGTTGTATCGAAGACTAGCGGTCTTTTACGCAGCGGACAGAAGCCAAACTACCAACCCTTACTTGCCACCGTGGGGCAGATACCGCACTTATGTCAAGCACCCTATGCTTTGTAGCTGTTTTATACACCACCCAGAATAAAGACCTAAATTCGGAATCCGCATAATACCCTAGTCCCGTGCGATCATTATGAAAGAAGAACCCCGCAGGCAAAGCAGAAAAGCCCGTTGTGTTAGTCCTTTTCCAGTCATCTTTCCAGCCATCCACCGTACGGAGAGCAGCCAAGGTATCGCCTTTTGCCCCAGCATTTTCAAGCAAGGCATTGATTTCCACAGTATCCGGCAGATGCCACCCCGAAGGGCAAATTCCCTGGATAGAACGGTCTATGTCACACGAATCAAAAACATCACATCCTAACATTTCTTGAAGGGATGCAGAATCGATTGCATCAAGCCAGCCATAGAGACGCCCAAAGAGAGAACAGTCGCCTTCTATGGTGTCAATATTCATTCCACCGCCACACCGGCTCCCCTCCGCCTTGTAGTTCAAGTTCTGAGCCATCCAAGTATCATCGCCAATCTGAACAGTCTTGTATTTTTGGCCATCACGTTCATCGGTCAGTTCTCCATATTTCACATTCGGATTCAAGAAATCGCGAGCGTTACCCTTGAGCAGCTTATGTTCCGGCTGCTTCGGAGGCGGGTTGGACCAGTCAATATCACGGACGCAACGAACAGATCTCCATATCATCACGTGCCCCGGAATACGTATACCGGTATTTTCAGTATATTCCTCCGCACCATCGTTAGCCCACGCTTCAAAAGTAGGCTTGAGAAACCATCCATCCTTTAAGTTCCAGCGGTTTTCTTGAATAAAAGCACCCGAAGGCAAAGCGGAAAAACCCACAAAGTCGAATCCATCGTGTCCTTTAAAATTTTCATAGTGCGACCAGCCTCTTTGGGACCGAACTACTAGATCATCATCAAAATAATCTTTATAAAGAAAACTCACGTAATCCCTTAAATATCGGAAGTCCATACTATTGCCCAACCGCCATCCACCGGGGCAAACTCCCTGCAAGGTTTTAGGCTCGCGAGCTTTAGTCGAATAATGGTAGTAGTCATCGCAATAAGGATTGCATTCTTTCGCATCATCAGAAAAATATTGAAGGGAGTCAAGCGCACCCGCTCTGGAATAGAGCCTTCCGTACTTGGCACAAGAATCCAAAGAAAAGTCCAAGCATATATTCAAGGTCGTATCGCCATACTCGTAGTTCAGGTTCTGCGCGAACCACTCCAGATCCCCAATCACGATGGTCTTGTACGTCTGGCCATCGCGCGGATCCGTAAATTCGCCATATTCCAATTCCTCGTTCAAATACGGCGTAATATCAGCCATCTTTCCAGGATTGGATTTACCAGACTTTTTGCTCGAAGAACTCTTGGCCTTAGAGCTAGACGATTTTGCCTTCGGGACGATTGTCGTATCGACAGTCCACGCCCACGAGCCGCCGTCTTCTCGGCATACATAAACAACATTCTCGGATTCCACGTACGCAGTCATCTCCTCGCGAGACTTATCGCATGGGAACGTCAGGTGTCCGGCCTCCGAATTCCAAGTGTAATCATAATCCGAAGCTGGTTCCACAGAATTGCTTTCGCTTCCGCATGCTACAAACAAAAGCGACAGTAAAGAAAGCGTCAAAAACATCACGCTCCACAAAAAGCTAAATAAGTTGTTCTTATTCTTCATACTTGTAAATATAAAAAGAACGGCGCCTAAATAAGGTGCCGTCCATCATTTTTAACAATGTCTTACAGACAAAAGCTTACTTAGCTTCGAAGTAGTAAGTCTGGAGAGTCTTTCCGTCCTGGGAAAGCTGAATGATCTGCTTGCCCTTCGGGAGGTTGCCAGTAATCTTGAAGAGGTTTTCAGCAACGTATTCGACCTTGAGATCGGTAGCCTTGTCCTTGACCGGGAACACGCCCTTCGTTTCGCCAGCGCCGAAGCCCTTGCAGTCCTTGTGAGATGCAATCGGAGCGACAACTGCCGGATAGGTCTTAGCAGTGATTGCCGTAGACACGGAAGAAGAGTTGTGGTAGAACACTTCGAGCTTGCCATCGATGACGCGCGGATCCGGGAGGTTCGTCACAGCGGCTGCAACCTGAGCGACCGGAGCGGCCTTCTTAGCCTTCTTGCCCTTCTTACCCTTCTTCTGCACACCAATCTTTTCAGCGATGTTGGCAGTAGAATTACCATTCTGCTGCGGCATCGTCAAGCGGTAACCGGCGATGGATTCATCGCAGTTCGTGGAGTAAACAACCCACTTGTTATCGATCTTGAGCGGGCCTTCCGGAGTACCCTGGTACAGACCCGGATCAACCTGGGCGCTGTAAATGTAAAGAACGAGAGAAGCGTTCGGATTCTGTTCCGTCGTTTCAATCTTCATACGGGTCTTCACGTACTTGGAACGACCAGCATAAACTCTATAGGCGCCAACCGGAACCTTGACAAACTTAAACTTACCCTTACGGAGTTCCTGGTTGAATTCGTACTTCTTGGAAAGAGTGGTGTAAATCGTGGAGTCCATACCGACAGTCGGCATTTCCAACGGCTTATTGGTGAAAGCATCACGAACTTCACCTTCGATGGTACCAGTCTTACCGTTATCGCAACCAGTCATAGCCAAAGCGATGATGGCAGCGGCACAAATGCTAAGTTTCTTTTTCATCTTGCGTCCTCTAGGGTTAATAAGAGAAAAGCCTCCCTGGTTAGGGAGGCCCCAAAATTTAAGAAGATTAAGCTTCTTCTTCAGCCTTGACCGGAACAGCCTTGCGAGTCTTACGCTTTGCAGAGGTGATGTTTGCACCGCCGCCATAGCGCTTGTTGAAGCTGTCGATACGGCCAGCCGTATCCACGCGATGCTGCTTACCCGTCCAGAACGGATGGGTATCAGCGGTGATTTCGAGAGAAATCACGCTATATTCAACACCATCGATAGTCTTCTTTTCGGCGGAAGACTTCGTGGAGCGGGTGATGTATTCTTTACCCGTATTC
>JBGVAT010000104.1:0-10620 GCA_045224895.1 Fibrobacter sp. | reverse complement strand
TAAAGTTTTCCCTTGTAATTTGCTACAGGACTATTCGTGTAGCGGTTGAACTCTACGATTGAATTTACAAAGTCCCACACTCGCTTGCTGTTTGTATGGAAAATGTGAGCTCCATATTTATGGACATTGATGCCTTCAACTTTTTCGCAATAGACATTACCGCCCAAATGTTGACGCTTGTCAATTACTAGACATTTCTTGCCCGCCTTTGTCGCGCAATAGGCAAATGTAGCACCAAAAAGGCCCGAGCCAACAATGAGATAATCGTATTTATGCATTTTGAACCATTTTTCTTTCAATAAATTTTTTTATTAAAATCCAAATAACCGAATAAAGCGCTGTTAATAAAGCATAATTGCACAAAATTCCCAGAGTAGACATTCCAATTAAGCTCAAAAAAGAAGAAATCCGGCCAGAAACAAAAGACTAAACCCTAAATAAAAAAATTGAACCACATACCCCCCAATATAGATAAGTAATGCGGTTGATGTATATAATATGCCATATTTAGATGCCCAAATTTAACTCCATATAGCAAGCCCGATGTATTCATTATCATTTTTGCGACCATTATACCACAAATATTTTTTGTTCTTAAGGGCGATCACTGCTGGTTTATAAACTGCATCCGAGTCCCATGAATCTTTTGTGGGTCCGATGATCAGATTGTTGTCATCGCGCGTCCATTTTTTCCCATCAAGTGATTTTGCAAAACATATTCTAGTAACATCTAAGTTTTGGTATGCGATGTAATACATTTCATAAGAATTGTCTTCGCTTAATTTAACATCACAGCCCCCTATTTTATATTTCTCCCATTCATGATTTGGGGCTTTCGTCAGTACTGGCTTGGGGTGCTTTATCCAATTTTTTCCATCGGTACTTTCTGCATAAAAAATGGTGTCCGGCTCATAATTCTCCCCAGCGGAATACCACATTTGAAAAATTTTCTTCTGTTTGTTCCAAAGAACGCAGGGATTCATTACGGAAATGCCTTCTTCTTTCAATGTCGGATATAATACTGGACGGTCGCATGCACGGATTAAGTTTGTCAAATCTTTTCCTGATGCATAACCGATAGCGCTTTTTCCTCGATTTTGCCCTGTATACCACAAGTGCCATATTCCATCTTTCTTTAGTAGACACCCTCTATTTACGATGGATTCCCAAGAGCGTGGTACTCCTGCGAGAAGAGTGCCTTTTAAGTTCCATTCTTTACCACAATGCGATTCCAACAGAATCAGATTTCCTGTGTTGCGTTCTGATGCCGACATGAGAAAAAAATCGCCATCCAATAATACATATGGGTCAAAAATGGAGCCTGTTCCAATATTCCCATATACGGGATGGCCTCCGAATTTTTTCCAGCCATTATTTTCATCAGGAAAATCATAACAGTGTTGCTGATTTATTGCTCGTTGACGGGAAAAGGCTTCTGCTTTAGCTTTTCCCCCAAGAAAATGCCAACGAATTTTGCTTATGATTTTGCTTATGATTCTCATTCTTTTTAATCAAGTGTTGAAATAGTTTTATAAGGGCGGTTCTTGAACATTGATTTTAACTTTTGTTTCATTGAAAGAAGGTAATGGCCAATGTTTCCAAAAGTGTATACATAGGAAGCTTGTTCCCATATATCATGATGCTTGAAGCGCTTCTTTAGAACCTTGTTCTTTATTTTTAAGAAAAAGTAATTTGATATGTTTACGATAAGAGGGCTTTTTTCGCTGTAGTGTTCCCAAAACAATTTGTTTTTTAAAAAGTCGACAAATGCTTTTGAGGGATTATTTGAAATGTCAGAAATCATTCTAAGACTGTATTCTCGAAAAATCTCTGTTGATGAGTTAATTACAATTGGATACTTTATAATGTTATGAGTTAAATTTTTTAAAGCCTTTTGTTTTTGTACATAATCTTCCAATTCGTCTTTGTCCGAACTTGAAATTTCTTGTGATTGTAAGGGCATTACAATGCCGTTAGATTTTTTGTATCCTATAAGTGTTTTTTCTGTATTTTTGCAAATGTATGCTTCAATGAGTTGACGATATGCCTTTACTGGATATATAAAGAAATCAGAGTGGTATTTGCCCATTTCTGCTTCGTAATAGTTTTCATCAACTAAGCCAAGGTAATAATAAAAGCATTGGTTTTTTAATGCTTGCGATAATGTCAATTGTGTCGTGCATTTCCAACCAATGTCTACTAAACCGATTTTTCCTGAATTTATACTATCTATGAATCCTTCTTGCCTTAAATATTCCTTTGTGAGGTTGTTTTTCTTATGGCAAAAATCGACAATTTTTTGTTTTCTTCCATTCTTCAAAATTTCTGAAATGAAAGATTCGATTTTGTCGCTCTTATAATAGATTTCTGATTCTATATCAAAATTTTTTCCTATGTCTTGTATATCTTCGTCGTTTAATCCTAACAAACTTAATATGGATTTGGGCTTGAAAACGGCAATATATGTGATAATCTTAAGCAATTCCTCTCTTGTTCCTTCTTTGATTAAAAGAGGATAAACAACTTTTGTAGAAATATGTAAGTATTGTAATTCGATTTCTGGAAAAAACTCATGCAGATATTTTGCTTCTTCAAGCATTATGAATGCATCTCGCGAAGCAAAGTATAATCTTTTAATGCCTTTGAGTTGTGCGTCTTTTAGGCAATTTATAACAAATGGGACTAGTAATCCACTAGAAATGTTTGTATGGAAAATATCATTAGTAGAAGGATCTGATGATAGGCGGGCGGCCCTCATTGCACCTGCAAATATTGATAAGGGAATCTTGCTTTCTGAATACAATGCTTCCCGTAAACCTAGTTGTTCGTATTTTGTGTAATCGTTGATGACTTGTATTGCTTTTATCCCTTTTTTTTGGGGGATTAATATGTCGCTAATTGGATTGTCTCCAAAGTGTGTCCAATACTTTTTTTGGATTCTTTCTTTTTTTTGTACTATATCGAATAGATTTCCGGTTTTCTTTGAAGCGTTGTAATCTGCTGAAATATATACGTTTTCTTCTGGTTTGATCAAATCATATTTTGTTAGTGCGTTTCGAATTAATGTCGATGGTAAATACATATCCGAAATGAAAATGACTTTTCCCTTTTTTCGACATTCTTCTATTTTCTGTTTTATTGCCTTGACCGGTTCTAAAGATTCTTCTTCTAATTTTAATTCTATTTTTTTTATAGTTTCTTTGGGTAAGGATGTATAATAAGATGGATCGAAAACTTCATAAATTTCATCAAGGGAGACATATTCTTTTTTGAAATACATCATTGCTATTTCTTCGGAATTATGTCTCATACGGGCAAAATCCCTTTGTAAAATGTAGTCTGCTTTAGGACCCATGACTTCTTGGGCTAGCAAATAGAATATGTTGGTAGATTCGCCGCAAGAACGTACGAGACAAGTGTCGTAGATGTCAAAAGAAAAAACATTACAAGTAGACATATATTTGTATTCGGTTAAGATTTTTTATTCTTTTGAAAAAAATGATCGTATATGCTATAAATTTGTTCGGTGTTTTTCGAAGACGTAAATCGACTTGATGCTGTTTTTTGAGCGTTGTTAGAACATTCTATTAGTAAATTTCGATCGTTGTAATATTTCAATATTGCGTTTGATAAAGAACACGAATCGTTGTAGTCGAATAATAGTCCGTTTTCCCCGTTTTCAATGATTTCTGGATTTGCTCCGGTGTTTGATGCTATAACTCCCAATTTGGCAAACATGTACTCTGCTGTAACACGGCCAAAACCTTCGGCCTTTGAACACATCAATCCAATTTGATATTTGCCTAGAGCTTGTCCTATTTGGGGTATCGCACCTAAGAAAGACACGGGGGTAATAAGTGGAATGTCGGACATTAATCGGAATAGTTCCTTCTGATAAGTTTCGTCAATCCAGCCGATGATGTCGAGTTTTATATTTTTTTGAATTTCAGGATCAAGCATGCTTATTGCTTTGATGGCGAGATGATGCCCTTTACTTCTAATGACTGATCCTGCAATTACAATATTCAAAAAATTATGTTTTTTTTCTGCATCTGAAGAAACTGAAAAATGCGTTGCATCAATACCATTGTAAACAACAATAGATTTATTATTGCTTAATCCTTTATTTGTCCAATGACGTTTAACGGCTTCTGATACGCAGATAAATTTTGACCCCCATTTATTGTATATGAAAATATAAAATGGATTTAGAGGTTTGCAACCGTAATCGATATCGCCAAATTCCCTAATGTGAACTACATGTGGAATTCCAAATAGCATGCTTAAAAAGAAACCGATGTCTGATCTGGCTGAATTTGTGTGAATGAGATCAATTTTGTGAATGTTTGTTTCTTTGCATATTTTTCTTATTGCTTTGAAATCGTGAAAACAATAACGTAGTAATAACTTGACGACCTGCTTGAAAGAACGGATGCCGGAGATTTTGGGGATAGAAGTTATCATTTCTATGTGCCCAGTTACAATGGTCTGTATCCCAGTCGATTCAAGATGCCTGTTGACTTCACTGTAGTATGGGGTACAAACTATTGGTTTAATGCCTTTTGCTTGTACTTCTTGAATAAGCGTAATAGCTGATTTTGTTGCACCACCAGTAATCGAAGGGTCTAAAATGTACAGTATGGTTCTATCTATTCCTTTTTCTTTGCCTTGAATCGAAAAATTATGGATAATCATTTTGTGTTACCCTTTTTTATAAACGTTAGTATTTTCTGGGAGATTTTTTTTCTTTCATCATTGTAGAGCCCATATGTATATATAACAAATGCTGTTACGAAAAATGTGATGAGAATTGCCAATACTTTTAGCCAAATGCTTTCTACGGAAAGTAGCGAGTAGCCGTATACAAACAAGCCCATTATAATTGCGATGATTATTGGTCTAAGATAAGCTTCTTTGGTAAAGTGGAGCGAGTTGAATAGAAGAAGTTTTTTTAATAGTACTAGCTGGATTAACCTCTGTATTAAATCTGCTAAAATAAATAATACCATGATTGTATAATCAGGGAAGCCGATTTTGAATAAGAGGATTCCTAATGGAATGCAAAGAAGAAAACAAATACTTTGTTCGATTTTAAACCATTTTATCTTGCCACTGGCATTGATTAACGTTACAATGCCACCGCCACTCAACGACACCGCTGCTAAAATGAGGTTGAGTTTACAAAGAAAAAGAACTCCGTCAGGTACATTTTTTAACCATAGATGTAAAATAAAATCTAATTCTATCCAAAGTGGAAATAATACAAGCTCAAAAAGAAGAAGGCAGAATCGCCCCATTTTATTGACGAGATAGTTGCTACGCTGAAAATCTCCTGAGTTGTAAGATTGGATGATTTGTGGCGCTGATGCGCTATCAAAATTTGAGGAAAAAATTGTTACATAATTAGATACAGATCTGCTAATGGCGTATACACCATTTGTTATAGTTCCGAAAAAAGAATTGAGAACTAAGTCTGTTCCTGTATTACGAGCCATCATCGAGGCGGTTGATAGAAGATTCCAAGAGCCGAATGAGAGAACAGGTCTGTAATTGTTCCATCCTCGAATGAATCGCCATTTTACAATACTTGGCCACCATTTTATAGAGAGCCAATAATATATAACAAAGCTGTTGATTGTGGTAAAACTCATTATTAATGAGTAAAAACGTAAAGAATTTCCTTTATAGTATTGTAACGCGATGACGCAAAGAAGACGTACTATTGTATTAATAATATCAAGTATGGATAGAAATCCAAATTTTTCTTTTGCACTGAAAATGCTTGAACAGGGAGTGCTGATGATTCCTATGCAGGCTGTTATAATGGAAACTTGATATACAAAGAGTGCATCAGAAAGTTTTCCCGGTGCTATGGACAGATTGTTTAAAACATACCACAATCCTATTGATTCTGCGAGAATAAATAGGATTGCAGAAAAAATAATATGTAGGGTGAAATTTATATTATAAATCCGATTTACATCCCCCCCTGGTTTGCCCATTTCTGCATTTAAAAAACGTGCAGAAGCTGCTCCTAACGAATTAGAAATAAATCCAAATAATGCAACAATTCCACCAACTACATTAAATAAGCCATAATCAGAAACACCAAGAATTAATAGCACGACTCTAGAAGTGTAGAGACCGATTGCCATTGTGATGAATAGCCTTGCATACATGTAAATTGTATTGATGGCTATTTTTTTGTTAGACGACTGAGGCATTTATATTCCAATAACTATAATTCCTTAAGTGCAAAAAAATTTATTGTGATAATAAATAAGTCTTAAGGTTGAAAAAAGTGTCTTTTGTAGTCTACTTCACCAAGCCCTTTTCAAGGTATTCGGCGAGGTTCGTGCGTACGCGGCTTGCGGCATCGTCGGCGGCGACCTTGCGCATATCGTTCTCGACCATGAGCTTCACTAGCTGCTCGAACGTCGTCTTTTGCGGATTCCAGCCGAGTTCGGCCCTCGCCTTGGACGGGTCGCCCCAGAGGTTCACCACGTCGGTCGGGCGGTAGAAATCTTCGGACACGGCAACGACGGTCTTGCCGGTAGCGACGTCGATGCCCTTCTCGTTCACGCCTTCGCCTTCCCAGCGGAGTTCTATGCCTGCGTGGTGGAAAGCGAGGGTCGCGAATTCACGGACGGTGTGCTGTACGCCGGTCGCGATCACGAAGTCTTCGGGCTTGTCGTGCTGCAAGATGAGCCACATGCATTCGACGTAGTCCTTGGCGTAGCCCCAGTCGCGGAGGCTGTCGAGGTTGCCGAGGAACAGGCAGTCCTGCTTGCCCTGGGCGATGCGGGCGGCGGCAAGCGTGATCTTGCGGGTCACGAAGGTCTCGCCGCGGCGTTCGGATTCATGGTTGAAGAGGATGCCGGAGCAGCAGAACATATTGTAGGCTTCGCGGTATTCCTTGATGATCCAGAAGCCGTAGAGCTTGGCGACGGCGTACGGGCTGTACGGGTGGAACGGGGTGTTTTCGTTCTGCGGAACTTCTTCGACCTTTCCGTAGAGTTCGCTCGTGCTGGCCTGGTAGACACGGCAGGTCTTCTCGAGGTGGTTGGTGCGCACGGCTTCAAGCACGCGGAGGACGCCGGTGGCATCCACGTCGGCGGTGAATTCCGGGGAGTCGAACGAGACCTGCACGTGGCTCTGTGCGGCGAGGTTGTAGATCTCGGTCGGCTGGACCTTGCCCACGACCTTCACGAGGCTCATGGAGTCGCCCATGTCGGCATAGTGCAGGTGGAAGTTGGGCATCCCCTCGAGGTGGGCGATGCGCTCGCGGAAGTCGACGGAGGAACGGCGGATGATGCCGTGGACCTCGTATCCCTTGGCGAGGAGGAATTCAGAGAGGTAGGAGCCGTCCTGTCCGGTGACGCCTGTGATGAGTGCTACGTTGCGCTTGGTCATTTCTTGCGTTTCCTATGAATTAATATTGGATGACTCTTTACTCAAACAGATTGAAAAAAGATTTGGAAATGTTTTAGCGGTTTCCGCGTAAAATGATCTTATAGAAAAGTGTGCGGATTTTATTGGGCATGATGCAGACCAAAAAATGTCCAAATCCACTAATAAGGAAATCCGACAATGAACAAAAACCCGAACGGAACATTTCGTATTTAAACTTTAATTGTGTTAGTCCGTATTTGTAGCCACCGCGTCTTTTAAACAAGTCTGGATTTACTCGTAAACAATACAGGCTTTCTTGCACATTGTAGCATACAGATCCGGTTTGAATCATTCGCACAAAAAGATCGTAATCTTCAAATAGGGGCCGGTGCTTGTAATTGCCTGCCTTTAGGACTGCACTTTTTTTGAAAATGACGGTAGGGTGCAGCAATGCACAGCGACGTCGCATGAAATTTTTTATTTCATCGTTCGTTTCTGGCACCTTGTGGCAAGAAAATGACTTGTTTATGGAGTCTTCCAAAAATTCATTTTCCCAACAACCAACGATGTCAAGACCAGGGTTCTCAATGAATTTTTTTAGCTGTTTTTCACATCTATTAGGAATTGCGATGTCATCGGTATCCATTCTTGCAATCAATTCATGACTGCATTGTAGTATACCTTCACGTAATGCTAGACCCAGACCTACATTTTTTTCTAGGGGTATTATTTTAAAGATGGGATTCTGTGCATATTGGGCGACAACATCGTGTAATTCTTTAGTAATGGGACCATCTTCAACAAGGATTACTTCTGATGGGGGTACACTCTGGTTAAGGATGCTGTTTATTGCAGCCTTAAGCCATTCTGGGCGTTCTTTGATGTAGACGCTCATTAAAACGCTATATTCTGGGTATATTACCATCTCGTTTTTTTCTTCAAAATATAGTAACCGCGGGTCTGTTTAGCCTACGCTTTTTTCACTTTCCGTTGTTGTTCCGTAATACCCGGCGTACCATTCTGCAAACTTTCTTAAACCTTCGCGGAGCGGGGTGGCGGGTTTGAAGCCGAAATCGGCTTCAAGGGCGCTTGTGTCGGCATAGGTGACCGGCACGTCGCCGGGTTGCATGGGCACGAGTTCCTTGTGCGCTTCGAAGTCGTAATCGGCGGGGAGGACTTTTGCGCGGACGAGTTCCTCTTGGAGGATCGTCACGAAGTCGAGCAGGTTCTCCGGGTGGTTGTTGCCGATGTTGTAGACCTTGTAGGGCGGGAGGGGGAGTCCGTCTTCGCCATTCTGCTTTTCGGGGGCGTGCTGCATCACGCGCACTACACCCTCGACGATATCGTCGACGTAGGTGAAGTCACGCTTGCACTTGCCGTAGTTGAAAATCTGGATGGTCTTGCCTGCTTTGAGCTTGTTGGTGAAGCCGAAGTAGGCCATGTCCGGGCGGCCTGCCGGGCCGTAGACGGTAAAGAAGCGCAGCCCTGTGCTCGGGATGTTGTAGAGCTTGCTGTAGGCGTGCGCCATGAGTTCGTTGCTCTTCTTGGTGGCGGCGTACAGCGAGACCGGGTTATCGACCTTGTCATCGGTGGAGTACGGAATCTTCTTGTTGCTGCCGTACACGCTGGAGGAGCTAGCGTACACGAGGTGTTCGACTTCGCCTTTTTCGGCGCCCTTGCGGCAGGCTTCCAGGATGTTGTAGAATCCGATGAGGTTGCTCTGGATGTAGGCGTCGGGGTTCGTGATGGAATAGCGGACGCCAGCCTGGGCGGCTAGGTTCACGACGACGGCGAAGTGGTACTTCTCGAAGAGGCTGTCGATTGCGGCCTTGTCGGCGAGGTTTGCCTTGACGAATGTCCACTTTTTGCCGGTCGATGTCGCGAGGGCCTCGATTTCCTTGAGGCGTTCGTGCTTGATGTTCACGTCGTAGTAATCGGTGATGGAATCTAGGCCTACGAGCTCGGAGCAGGCATAATCGTTCAGCAACTTTTTGCAGAGGTTGCAACCGATAAAGCCTGCGGCACCCGTGACTAGCACCGCCTTTCCATTAAGAACAACGTTTTTGTCAAGCATTACATATTCCTTTTTCGACCAACCCTAACACCTAATTTGGATGACGCATGCGTCCTTAGCAGCCGATGGCGCTGTATTCAAAGCCCGCTTCGGCAAGTTCCTTTGCGTCGTAGATGTTGCGGCCGTCGATGATGAGGGCGTTCTTCATGGACTTCTTCATCACGCCGAAGCTCGGCATGCGGAACTGCTTCCATTCGGTCACGAGGAGGAGTGCATCGGCATCGAGGAGTGCTTCGTACATGTCGTTGCAGTAGGTGACGATGTCGCCCACGCGGCGCTTGCATTCGTTCATGGCGACCGGATCATAGACGCGGACTATGGCGCCTGTCTTGGTGAGCTTGTCGATGAGGACGAGAGCGGTGGCTTCGCGCATATCGTCGGTTTCGGGCTTGAAGGCGAGACCCCACATGGCAATGGTCTTGCCCTTGAGGTTCGCTTCGCCGCCAAAACGCTTGGCGAGCTTGTTGAACAGCACCGTCTTCTGGTATTCGTTCACTTCTTCAACTGCCTTGAGAACGCCCATCTTGTAGCCGTTCTTTTCGGCGGTCTTGATGAGGGCCTTCACGTCCTTGGGGAAGCAGCTTCCACCGTAGCCGCAGCCCGGGTAGAGGAACTTAGAGCCGATACGGGTGTCGCTACCGATGCCCTTGCGGACCATGTTCACGTCGGCACCGACGAGTTCGCAGAGGTTTGCGATGTCGTTCATGAAGCTGATGCGGGTCGCGAGCATGGAGTTCGCGGCGTACTTGATCATTTCGGCGCTTGGGATGTCCGTGAAGATCACGCGGAAGTTGTTGAGCATCATCGGGCGGTAGAGGCGGGTCATGAGTTCCTTGGCCTGTTCGCTTTCGACACCGACGACAACGCGGTCGGGCTTCATGAAGTCCGTGATGGCGGAACCTTCCTTCAAGAATTCCGGGTTGCTGGCCACGTCGAACGGGACGTTCACGCCACGCTTGTCGAGTTCTTCCTGGATGGCGGCCTTGACCTTTTTGGCAGTGCCGACCGGGACCGTGGACTTGGTCACGAGAACGGTGTACTTCTTGATGTTCTGGCCAAACGTGCGGGCCACGGCGAGCACATACTGCAAGTCGGCGGAGCCGTCTTCATCGGGTGGCGTACCCACGGCGCTAAATACCATTTCGACATTGTCG
>JBGVAT010000103.1:0-11147 GCA_045224895.1 Fibrobacter sp. | reverse complement strand
GACAGGTAAGTATGGACAAATTACCGAATGGCTCCAGGATTGGGACGATCCGAACAACAAGAACCGTCACATTTCTCACTTGTACGGTCTTTTCCCGAGTGCCCAGATTACTCCGGAAGAAACTCCAGATCTGATCAAGGGCGCGGGCGTCACGCTTGAACAGCGCGGCGACGATGCTACTGGTTGGTCTCTCGCTTGGAAGATTAACTTCTGGGCCCGTATGCACGATGGCGACCACGCTTACAGAATGATCCGTATGCTTCTCACACCGAGCAAAACTTACAATAACTTATTCGACGCGCATCCGCCGTTCCAGATTGATGGTAACTTCGGTGCAGTCTCTGGCGTGAACGAAATGCTCATGCAGAGCCACAACAACAGAATCAACCTTCTCCCTGCTCTCCCGTCGCAGTGGGCTAACGGAACGGTCAAGGGCATTCGCGCCCGTGGCGGCTTTGAAATTGATTCCATGGCTTGGAAGGGCGGCAAGCTCACGTATGTCGCTATCAAGTCTCTTGTGGGTAGCACGCTGAACATTGTTTCTGGTTCTAACAAGTACTCGACTGCAACTGTCGCTGGCAAGGTCTATGAATTCGATGGCAATTTGAAGGTGACGAATGCTCCGTTTGAACCGCTCGAAATTTCGGACAAGATTCAGGCCGAAAACTATGTGGCTATGGATGGCGTGCAGATTGAAGAAGATTCGTTAGGCACTCCGAACATCGGCTGGATCAATGAT
This sequence comes from Fibrobacter sp., assembly GCA_045224895.1. Lineage (GTDB taxonomy): Bacteria > Fibrobacterota > Fibrobacteria > Fibrobacterales > Fibrobacteraceae > Fibrobacter. The sequence goes on along the minus strand of JBGVAT010000103.1, from coordinate 10,408 downwards.
GGTGACTGGACGCAGTACTACGTGAATGTCCCGGCCGCCGGTAGCTACGTCTTGACGAGCCGCCTTGCAACAGGTTCTGAAAAGGAAAGCGTCATCACGGTCACGGATTCTACGGGCAAGATTCTCGGAACGCTCACTGTGGATCCCGCAAAGTCTAAGGGCTGGAACGATTGGTACGAAACATCGGCAAAGATCTCGCTTCCGGCGGGCAAGCAAAAGCTCACGTTCACATACACTGGCGAAGACACTTACCTCTGCAATGTGGACTGGTACAATTTGGAGGCCGATCCGACATCGCTCCCGCAGGCGAAAATGTATAGCGCCTCGCTTTCCGTGAGCCGTGTCCCGTATTCGAGCGCCTCCATCGCCTTGATGGTGAATGCCCCGGCAAACGATTACGTCGTCCATCTTATGAGCGTCAATGGTCAGTTTATCGGAACGCAACGTGGACACGGCGAAGGTCTCGCTGAGTTCGGTAAGAGCGCTCCTCTTGCTCCTGGCATGTACTTTGCCATCGTCAAGAGCGGCTCCCTGCAAAAGACCATGAAGCTTTCCGTCCATTAACATTGTCTCTTGGCCTGTCACCCCGCACTTGTTGCGGGGTCACCTTACACAATCTCCTTAACACTTTCCTCCTCACTCACAAAGCCCAGGACTCTCGCAGCCCTGGGCTTTTTCTTTCGCTATGTCACCCCGCACTTGTTGCGGGGTCACCTTACGCAGTCTTAACACTTTCCTCCTCATTCACAAAGCCCTGGATTCTCGTAGCCCTGGGCTTTTTCGTATTGATAAATTGACAAAACAACTTGCATTCACGCATATGTCATCCCGTTCCCCAAAGAATACTTTTATGGGTGGGTTAGTAGAACAATTAAAAACGGGGTGTTATTATGAAGTCGTTAAGAGTTCTTGGTTTTGCTTTTCTTCTTTGCGCAAATTCGTACGCTGTCACTAGCCAGTTCCGCGGTGTGAACTGGGCCGATAAGCGCGATAACTTCGTCTCCGATGTGCTTCTGCTTTCGGGTACAAGCCTCTCGGATACATATGAATCCGCATCCGTCATTGCAGAACGCGTCATCGGGCAGTTCCAGGAACTGCTCGGCACGAACAGCGTGCGCATCCCCATCAACGAACCGACCGCTTCCAAGTTCTGGAACACTTACACGGGCATCATCGATGTCGGCCTTTCCAAAGGTCGAGTCGCTATTGGCTATTGGGGCCCCGCACAGCCTTCCGGCCCGAAGAATATGAATGATTGGTGGGCTATGTGGGAGACGGTCGTCAAAAAATACGGCGACCATCCGAACGCCTATTTCGAAATTTTCAACGAGCCACATATGTACAGCAAGGAAGAGCTTCGCAACTTGTATGCAACCTGGCTCGAAAAGTTCCCGGATGTCCCGCGTGACCACATCTTGCTCGATGGCTCGGGTATGGCCTGGAACATCCCGGACATTGCCGATGACCCGCGGTTCGAAGGCTGCCTCTTTGCCGTTCACGAATACACCTTTTGGAATATGAGCATCAATACCGAACAGGGCTGGAAAAATAGCTTCAAGGGTAAAGTTGGCAAATACATCGACCGCACCGTCTGTACGGAATGGGGTGGCGCTATGAGCCCCGGCGAAAAGGCGGGCGTGCATTACGACTACATGGACTACAATTCCACTCCGACCAACTACTTTATGGCCTACATCCGCGGCATGTCTGATCAGCTCCGCGAATGGGAAATGGGCAGCTTCTACTGGCCGGGCCTCCGTGATGGCGACTGGTACAGCATGACCAAGCGGAGTGGCGAAGGCGCGAATATCAAGCTCGAAATCGTGAACCAGTCCGGTGTGGACCGTATGCAAATGTCCTGGGCCGATACCGTCGAGACGGACCCGCCCAAGCAAGACCCGTTCGGCGGCATTGATGCAGACGGAAAACTGGTTGCAGGCAAGGCTGTTTCGCTCCCGGGCAAAATCGAAGCCGAAAACTACGACATCGGTGGTAGCCGCGTTTCGTTCTACGACAAGTCTTCCGCAAACGAAGGCGGCTTCTATCGCAAGGACGCCGTGGACATTGTTGTCCTAGATTCTGCTGACCTCTCGAAGGGCTACGCTCTAGGCTACACTCAGGCAGGCGAATGGCTCGAATACACCGTTCATATCGAAAAGACAGCCAAGTTCACTGTCGAGGTGCAAATGGCGACCGCATCCGAAAAGGCCGGCGTGCAGCTCTTTATCGACGACAAGGCCGTTTCCGACAGCATCATCGCAAAACAGGGCGAAGATTGGTCGACTTACACTGCCGTGCAGGCCAAATTGGGCGAAATCGCAGCCGGTGAACACATCCTCAAAATGCAGATTCTCGGCAATTATGTGAACATTGACTGGCTCAAGTTCTGTGAAGGCGAAAAGTGCGAAGAAACGCTCGGAATCCGCGCTGTTCGCGCCGCTGCCCCCGCGCGCACTCTCGAAAACGCCTCCGCTCCGCGTCTCCGCGTCCAAAATAACAGGCTTTTCGTCGAGAAAAACGGCAAACGGTTCGACCTCACCGGTCACCGCCTCCGCTAACATCGAAATTGCCGTTGCACTAAGTCTTGCATCTTCGAAAGCGTAATGGGTAAAACTGCCTTTTTTGAACAAAAAAAGGCAGTTTCATTGTAAATATTCCATTATGGACATTTTGTCAATGATAAATATTTGGGTTTTTGGGGCTATTCCAAAAAACAAGGATATGTTTATAATGGTTGTATGGGATTTTTAAACCTATGAGGATGTGGACAATGAAATCTAAAACCATTAAAAGTCTTATGGCTGCTGCACTTTTGGGTGGGGCAGTAAGTTCTTATGCAGGCCCGGGTCTTGCTGATGGCGCTGCAAAATTTGTTGGTAACATTACGACGCGCGGCCAGGTTCGTAGCGACTTTACGCAGTTGTGGAACCAGATTACCGCAGAAAACGAATGTAAATGGGCCTCTATCGAAGGAACCCGCGGTCGTTACAACTGGTCTGGTTGCGATGCAGCCTATAACTGGGCAAAGCAGAATGGTGGCCACTTCAAGTTCCATGCTCTTGTGTGGGGGTCTCAGTACCCGAACTGGTTGAACGGTCTTAGCACTGCTGATACCAAGGCTGCCATTACCGCCTGGTTCGACGCCGTCAAGCAGCATTACCCCGATCTTGAAATGATTGACGTGGTGAACGAAGCCATCAAGACTGGCAGCGGTTACCATTCCGGCTATGGCAAAAATAACAACATTATCCCGGCTCTCGGTGGCGACAACGGCAACTACGAATTCGTGGTGACCGCATTCAAGATGGCTCGTGAACGTTGGCCGGATGCAATCCTTATTTATAACGACTATAACACGGTCCAGTGGCAGAAAAACGAAGGTATCGACCTTATCAATAAGATCAAGAAAGGTGGTGCTCCGGTGGATGCCTACGGCTTGCAGGCTCATGATATGCAGGTTTCTGGCGGTCAGGCCGGTGGTCAGGGCGGTGGTGGCTCTTGCTTGAACATCAATACGCTCAAGAGCACTATTGAAGAAATCTGGAACAAGACCCAGATGCCGATGTTCATTTCTGAATACGATATCGCTTCTAATGATGATAACGACCAGAAGAACTGCTACTCTCAGCAGATCTCCTACTTTATGGAAAATGAACACATTGCAGGTATCACCCTCTGGGGCTATATCTATGGTGCAACCTGGACGTCCGGCGGTAACTCCGGTATTATCAGGGATGGCAAGGATCGTCCGGCTATGACCTGGTTGAAGGATTACCTCAAATCCAACAAGGGTGCCAATACGACGGGTCTTCCGACTGGTGACGTAACGCCTGTGGAACCTGAACCGCAGACTCCGTTCAAGGGCGAAGCAATTGCCATTCCGGGCAAGGTCGAAGCCGAAGACTTTGACATTCCGGGTAAGGGCAAGAATGCTGATGGAACCTCTAACCAGTCTTACTACGATGCCGATGGAGAAAACCATGGCGACTCCGACTACCGTAAGGATACCGGCGTTGATCTATACGCAAAGGCAACAGGCGTCATCGTGGGTTACAACAACGAAGGCGATTGGCTTGAATATACTGTTGACGTGAAGGAATCTGGCGATTATACGCTCTTTGCCGCAGTTGCTTCTGCCAACTCTACTTCTGGCTTCACTATGTCCATGGACGGCAAGGAAATTGCATCCTTCAGCGTTCCGAAGAACGATGGCGAAGAAAACTACGACGATTACAACAAGGTCAAGGCTAATGTGTCTCTCACTGCTGGTAAGCACATCCTCCGTATGGACGTGACTGGTGCCTGGTTCGATGTGGACTACTTCACCTTCGTGAAGGGCAAGGACGCAACGGATCCGGAACCGATCGGTGGTGACGAACCGGGCCAGGGCGGTGATGAACCGGGTGTCGGTATTTCCACTGCTGCTCACTACGAAGTTCCGGTACTCAGCGCTTACGACGTGTTCGACGTGAACGGTGTCCGTCTCGGCCGTATGAGAGCCTACTCTATGAGCGAAGCTATGGAAATCCTCAAGAGCACGAGCGACATCAAGGTCCAGGGCATCTACTTGCTCCGCTCCGTGAAGAATGGCGCTGTGAAGACCGTTCGTATCGCTCGCTAAAAAGTTCCTAATCCATAACTCCCCTTAACCAAAACGGGGGAGCCTTAAATACCCAAAGGCCTTCGAGGTAACACTCGGAGGTCCTTTGTTTTATGCTGCCGCGCTGTCATCCCGGCCTCTATGTCATCCCGGATTTGTACAAGTACAAAGCCCTTCGGCTCAGCTATGAAAATGCAAGCATTTTCGCAGCGTTCGCCTTGGTTGCTTTTCATTCCGGGGCGGAATCGCCTTACACGGTTCTAACCTAATTTCTCCGTGAGTCTCGTATAGCGGCGGGTACTGCGGTTGTTGCGCACGGCTTGGTAGAACGCACCCGGTGCAGACAAAATCCATACATGACCTTTTGCACGCGTGATGGCGGTGTAGATGAGGTTCCTTTGCAGCATAATGCTGTGGCTCGAATCTAGCACAACGATGACGGCGGGATATTCGCTGCCCTGGCTCTTGTGGATGGTACAGGCGTACGCGAGGATGAGTTCGTCGACTTCGTCGGGTTCGTAATCGACGGTTTTGTCGTCGTAAAAGACCGTGATTTTTTTCGTGTCTTTCCCGATTTTGTAGATGATGCCGACGTCTCCGTTAAACACGTTCTTGTCGTAATTGTTGCGGATTTGCATCACGCGGTCGCCTGTACTCCAGTTGCCGCTTGCAATTTTGATGCGTTCCTTGCCGGGGTTCAGAAGGTCTTGCAAGAAGTTGTTCAGCTCGTAAATGCCGAGCGGTCCTTTGCGCATCGGCGTGAGAAGCTGCATCTCTTGCGTATCGATGTCGATCTTTTCCTTGATGCCGCGGGTGACGAGGCGGGCGATGATGTCTTTAGCTTCATCGGCCGACTCGTAGGGCAAAAAGTGGAAGTTCGTGCCTTCGATGGGCGAGGGGCTAATGCCCTGATTGATTTTAGATGCTTTGTCGGCGATGTCGTTTCCGCCGGCCTGGCGGAAAATGTGCTGAAGGCGGGTGCTTGGAATCTTGGGACAACGCAACAAGTCGTTCAGCACATTGCCAGCTCCCACGCTGGGGAGCTGGTCGGCATCGCCCACGAGAACGATTCGCGCGTTGAGTGGCGTCGCTTCGAGGAGCGAGGCGGCAAGCCACGTATCGACCATACTGAATTCATCGACGATGAGCAAATTGCATTGAAGCTTGTTGTTCTCGTCGCGGTGGAACTTGCCCGAAATTGGGTCCACTTCAAGCAGACGATGGATCGTGCGGGCTTTCTCGCCGCAGCATTCGCCCATGCGCTTGGCGGCGCGCCCTGTCGGGGCGGTGAGGCTTACGCATTCTTCCATTTGGCGGGCGAGGTACAAAATTCCCTTGAGAATTGTTGTCTTACCTGTACCGGGGCCACCCGTGATGATGGATATCTTTCGCGAGAGCGCCATCTGGATAGCGCGTCTTTGAATAGGATCGAAGCTGAACTTGTGTTCGCGTTCCCATTGTGCAAGGTCATTTTCGAAGCTTTCTGTTGAAAGCTCGTTGTATCGCAAACGAAGCTTGATGTTGTCTGCGATGCGCTGCTCGGCATTGTAGAGTGGCGGAAAATAGCAGTCGTCGCCTTCGCGCTTGATGCGCCCGCTTTCGCTGGCCTTTTCGAATTCATCAAGGAGCGTGTTGATGGCGCCTTCGTCGTCCTGCATTAAACGCAAGTTGCGGAATGTGCGTTCCAGGAGTACATTCTTTGGCAAAAATACGTGCCCATCGCCAACGGAAGCTTCTTGCAACGTGTAAAGCAATGCCGCCTGGAATCGCTCAGGACTGTCTTTAGGGAATCCGACCTTCTGCGCAATTTCGTCCGCCTTCAAGAATCCGATGCCCCAGACTTCTTCGCAGAGCATGTACGGGTTCTGCGTGATGCGTTCAATCGTCGCTTGCCCGAACTTGTTCCAAAGACGCTTCGCTACACTGCCGACAATTTCGTGCTTGTACAAGAACAGCATCGTCTCGCGGCTGTGACGCGCTTCTTGCCAACGTGCCAAAAAAGCTTCCACCTTGCGGGCGGGGAATCCTTTAATTTTTACTTCACGGAACTTGTCCGGATCGTTGTCGAGAATGTCTGCGGTCGCATCGCCAAACGCTTCTACAATGCGTTCGGCAATCTTTTGCCCGACGCCTGGGAATTGGCCACTCGCCAAGTATTCAAGGATGTCGTTATCGTCTGTGGCGAGGTATTCAAAAGAAGTCGCCTGGAACTGCTTTCCGTATTTCGGATGCGAACCCCAGTCGCCTTCTACGGCAATCGTTTCGCCGGGCTGCAAAGCGGGGAACGTTCCTGTGACGACTACGACTTTCTTGCTTTCGATATCGTTCAGGCGCATCACGGTAAAGCCATTTTGCTGGCTATGGAACGTGATGGATTTTATGCTGCCTTTTACGACCACAACAGTTGTCATGCCCGATTTAATCGGGCATCTCCTTTATGTGCTGTGGATGGTTCTAGCATTGATTGAATTTGCTGGCGGCGCTTGTTTACTGGGCCTTCGGGATCTTGTTTTCGTCAAGAGCGGAGTTCCATCGGTCGGCGTCATAGCCCTCCATCTGGGAAAGCGTCTTGCCGCGAACACAGAGGAAGAATCCGAGAATGGCGGCGTCGTGGAGTGCAATCACGAGGGCTGTTTTATAGTCGAGACCAAAGCCGAGCGGAGCGCCTTTGAGGTTTTCCGGGCTCACCCAGAGGATGTAATCTGCCGTAATGAACGTCATGAACATGCACGGAATGAGCGCAATCCAGAAGTTCTTCTTTTTGCTGCGGAGGTAAACGGTTGCTACGCAGAGGCTGCAAACGGCCATGAGCTGGTTGCTCCAGCTGAAGTAGTTCCACAAGATGTTGAAACCTTCGGGGTTCATGTTGCTCCAGAAGATAATCACGGCGCAAATGGCGAACATCGGAACCGTGAGGAGGAGGCGGTTCTTGACAGAAGTCTGTTCAAGTCCGGTGAGTTCTGCAACGGTGAGGCGGAGGCTGCGGAGGCTTGTGTCGCCACTCGTGATGGCAAGGATAATCACGCCAACGACCACGAGAATCGAAATCGGAGCCCAAGGAATCACGGTCGAAACGAGAATGCTCAAGACCTTCACGCCCGAAGCACCCGTCAAAAGTTCCGGCATCTGGTGGTAAATGAACATGCCACCTGCAGCCCAAACCATACCAATCAAACCTTCGATAATCATCATGCCGTAGAATGTCTGGCGACCGGTCTTTTCAGTGACTTCGGTACGGGCAACGAGCGGGCTCTGTGTGCTGTGGAAGCCACTGATGATGCCGCAAGCAATCGTCACGAAGAGCATCGGGATGATCGGCTGACCAGCCGGATGCTTGTGGAAGTTGCTCATGATGTCGTTGAAGCAGAATTCGTCGAGGACGTTCAAGTTCGGGACGATGCCCACGAAAATAGCGAGAGAGGCGAGAATCAGGAGGGCGCCGAAAATCGGGTAGATGCGACCGATAATCTTGTCAATCGGGAAGAAGGTGCTAACGAAGTAGTAGGCAAAAATGCAAACGACGGCAATCCAGAACAGCGTCGGCGAGACGTGGCTCCCGACAAGAATCGGGGTGTTCACGAGAGCTGCCGGAGTTGTGGTGAATACGGCGCCAACGAGGATGAGGGCTACCGAGATGAGCGTCATCACGAGCTTTGCTGGTCCCTTGCCCAAGAACTTGCGGGAAAGTGCCGGAACGTTGTAGCCGTTGTTGCGCATGCTGATCATACCGCTGAAGTAGTCATGTACCGCACCGCCGAGGACGTTTCCGAGCGGAAGCAGAATGAACACGATTGCTCCGAACTTGATGCCGAGAATCACGCCGATCACAGGTCCGATACCGGCAATGTTCAATAGCTGGATGAGGACGTTTTTCCAGTGCGCCATCGGAACTCGGTCCACGCCATCCGGGTTTGCGAGAGCCGGAGTCTTGCGGTCATCCGGTCCGAAAACGCGTTCAACGAACTTGCCATAAGTGAAGTATCCCAGAATGAGGATTGCAACACCGATTAGGAATGTGATCATTTTTTGTGCCTTCTTTAGTTTTTAATTAAAACTGAACTATCGCATTGATGGATACGGCTATGTAGGTTTGCCAGAGATAGCTGTCAAAATCCTGGGTGCCAGTCGCTTTTGTGTTGGCTGCCTTGAACCAGTTTTCGTAAATGCGCAACGAGGGGCAGAGTCCAAAATGCTCCGTTATGAAATACTTCATGTTGGTGACCAGGGCTATGCCGGAACCCATCACCTCGGCATTGGAATATTCTTTGCCGTTAAAGGCGCTTTTGTTGGTCTTTATGCTTGTAAATGAATAGCCAAGACCGACACCGACCTGGAAAACGTCGGGGTAAAAGAAGTTGTAGGTGAATTCCGCCCCAAAACGCCAGTAGCGCATTTTCTGTTCATTGAGGTTTTCGGGGTAGTCGTTGCCGATCGTTCCTGTCATGGACCAGTATTGGAACGATCCTGCGAGAGTGAATTCACGGATGTTCACGCCGATATTGTAATCGGGGGAAACGAGAACCTTTGTGATCGGGAAACTGATGGTGTGTTCAGGGACTTTGTCGGTCTTGATTTTAGCCGTATGGTCAAAAAAGTCTCCGCGGTTTGCGATGACGCTAAAACCGATGCTAGCAAAATAGGTTCGGGGCCACTGGTAATTATCCCAATCTTCGACTTCTGCGAATATGGTCGAACACAAGAATACCATCAACAATAAAATTTTTTTCATGTTATATTCCTCCAAAAAACACGACGCCCCTAAAATAGAATTTTAAGGGCGCCTTGGTGTATACCGCGATGTGTTAGGAGGCTTTATTCAGCGTATTTGAACATGGCGTCGATGCACTTCTTGGCCTTCACGCGCACGCCTTCGTCGAGCGAGATGTGTTCTGCCTTTTCGGGGTGGCGGAGTGCTTCCAGAATGTTTTCGAGTGAGTTCGACTTCATGTACTTGCACATACAGCAGCTACCGATAAAGTTCATGTCCGGGTGTTCGTAGTGCATGCGGGCATTGAGGCCGCATTCCGTGAGGAGTAGGATGCAGCTATCCTTGGGCTGCTGGTTAATGTAGCTCACCATCTGGCCCGTGCTTCCGACGTAGTCGCTGAGCATAGCAACGGACGGGTTGCATTCCGGATGGCTGATCACCTTGAGATTCGGGTTTTGACTACGGAAGAACTGGATCAAGTCCGGATCGTAGTTTTCGTGAACGTAGCAGCAGCCGTTATAGAGCTTGATGTCCTTCTTGACGCCGCGACGCTTCATTTCGTCGATGATGTTCTGGCCCATGAGGGCATCCGGTACAAAGAAAATCTTGTCGGACGGAATCGTTTCGACAATGTGCATCACGTTGCCGCTAGTCACGCAGACGTCGCAGGCGGCCTTCACGTCGGCAGTCGTGTTGATGTAGCAGACAAACGTGTAGTCCGGATTCTGCTTGCGGAGTTCTTCGACGTCTTTGCCGGTAATGGAATCGGCGAGGCTGCAACCCGTGAGCGGGCCCGGAATGATCACGTCCTTCTGCGGGTTCAGAATCTTGGCGGTTTCGCCCATGAAACGCACGGCAGAGAAAAGAATCGTCTTTTGCTGGACTGTGGTGGCGTCCTTGCTCAACTTGAAGCTATCGCCAGTGAAGTCGGCAACGCCCAAAAGAATTTCAGGAGCGCAATAGCTGTGGGCGAGGATAACGGTGTCCTGTTCTTTTTTGAGCTCGTTGATTTCGTTGATGAGCGGGAGCATCTTTTCCACCTTTTCCATGGTGTAGGTGCAAAGGGCTGCGCCCGGCTTGACGGACTTGAGACGATTGTA
>JBGVAT010000102.1:0-18361 GCA_045224895.1 Fibrobacter sp. | reverse complement strand
GAGTGGCGGAATTGGCAGACGCGCCAGACTTAGGATCTGGTACTTCGGTGTGTGGGTTCGACTCCCACCCCTCGCAGTTCTTTTTTTCACCTTTAATAACCGTTTTCCGGAGTATATATGTCCGCTGAAATTAAAGAAACTAGCGCAACCGTGCGCACCCTTGAAATTACAATCCCGCAGGCTGATCTCAAGGCTCCGTTCGAAAAGAAGCTTTCTCAGTACAAGAAGCAGGTAGCTTTGAAGGGTTTCCGCCAGGGTCAGGTGCCGAAGGCCATGATCCTGAAGCAGTTCGGACCTTCCATCCGTCACGAAGCTGTTGATGATGTCGTTAACGCCATCGTTCAGGACTCCCTGAAGAAGGCTAACATCATCCCGGTCGGCAAGATGGTTGTTAAGGAATTCAACGACGATCAGAAGAGCGACATCACACTTAAGGTCGAAGTCGAAGTTGATCCGGAAATCGATATCAAGGGTTACGCAGACACGGGCATCACTGTTCCGGCTACTGCAGTTCACGAAGAAGAAGTCCAGAACGAATTCAACCGCCTTATGCAGATGTGGAGCAAGGACGAACACGTTGACCGCGAAGCCAAGAAGGGCGACGTTGTCGTTGGCGACTACATTGAAGTTGTTATTGATGGTGAAAAGCAGGAACTTCCGGAAAACAAGGAATTCCGTTCTCTCCTCGGTGAATCCGCTTCTCCGGGATTCGACGAAGGCCTCATGGGCGTCAAGGCCGGCGACAAGAAGGAAATCAACTTCAAGTATCCGGATGACCACAAGGACGAACGCTATCGTGGCAAGACCGCTCAGTTCAACGTCGAAATCAAGGACGTTCGCGAAATCGTTCCGCCGACTTTGGACGAAGAATTCTGCAAGCAGGTTGGCGTGAAGGACGAAGCTGAACTCAGAAGCAACCTCGCCGAAAGCCTCGCCGCTCAGAAGACCGACGCTGCAAAGAACAAGGCTATCAACGAAGCTATCGACAAGCTCATCGAAGCTAACCCGTTCGAAGTGCCGAAGGCTCGCGTGTACGACCTCATCAAGTGGACGCTCAACCGCAATGCCCAGAGCGAAAAGGACGTTGTCGAACCGACCGAAGAACAGATAAACGAACTCTCTGCCGAAGCTATCCGCGAAATCAAGAAGCACCGCATTCTCGAATTCGTTGCAACGAAGGAAAAGATCAAGCCTTCTCAGGCTGCCGTTGACGCTCGTCTCCAGGAAATCGCCAAGGCCTACCACGTTGAATTCGAAGGCCTCAAGGCTCACTTCCGTCAGTCTGGCCGCGTGAACCAGCTCCGTGACGAACTTCGCTTCCAGATGGCCGCTGACTTCATCGTCGGTATCCGTCCGGCTGCAGAAGAAACAAAGTAATAAGAGGAATAAATGATCATCCCTACCGTCATTGAAACCACCGGGCGCGGCGAACGTGCCTACGATATCTATTCCAGACTTCTCAAGGAACGTATCATTTTTTTGGGCACTCCGATTAACGACGAAGTTGCAAACAACGTTATGGCCCAGTTGATTTTCCTTGAATACGAAAATCCGGAAAAGGATATCACGCTGTATATCAACAGCCCGGGCGGTTACGTGTCGGCAGGTCTTGCCATTTATGATACCATGCAGCATGTGCGCCCGAATATCGCGACCATCTGCATTGGTAGTTGTGCTTCGATGGCTGCCGTGCTCCTTGCTGCAGGAACCAAGGGCAAGCGCTATGCGCTTCCGCATTCCCGCATCATGCTGCACCAGCCGTCGGGTGCCGCTACCGGTCAATCTACAGATATTCAGATTACCGCTAAGGAAATTCTCCGTACAAAGGATACTCTTGCTGAAATCGTGGCAAAGCACACGGGCAAGTCTATCGATGAAGTACGCGAAAAGACCGATCGCGACTTTTACATGGGTCCGGAAGAAGCCAAGTCCTTTGGCGTCATTGACGAAATTTTTGTGCCGCGTAAAGAGGGTTAGTTTTAATGTATCGTAGCGGGAAAAACCATCCGTCGGTAAGTTGCAGTTTTTGCGGAAAGCCGGCAGAACAAGTCGAAAAGATGATTACCGGTGCCGGCGTGCATATTTGCAGTGACTGCATTCGCATGTGCAACCGTATCTTGGAAGAAGACTTGGCCCGTACGAAGCAGGAACAGGAAGCTAAGGAAATTGCATCCAAGCCGCTTCCGCTCCCGACCGAAATCAAGGCCCATCTGGACGATTTTGTCATTGGACAGGACCGTGCGAAGATGGCTCTCTCCGTGGCCGTTTACAACCATTACAAGCGACTCCGCTACAAGCAGACGCACAAGTCCAAGGACGACGTCGAAGTCGAAAAGTCGAACCTGCTCCTGGTTGGTCCGACCGGTTCGGGAAAGACCTTGTTGGCGCAGACGATGGCCCGCTTTTTGGACGTGCCGTTCACCATTGCCGATGCGACGGTTTTGACCGAAGCTGGCTACGTGGGCGAAGACGTCGACAGCATCATCGTGCGCTTGTTGCAGGCTGCCGATTACGATGTGGCGAAGGCTGAACGCGGCATTATCTTTATCGACGAAATCGACAAGATTGCAAGGAAGACCGCGAACCCCTCCATTACCCGTGATGTGTCTGGCGAAGGCGTGCAGCAGGGCCTCCTGAAGCTCTTGGAAGGTACGGTTGCATCAGTCCCGCCGAAGGGTGGTCGTAAGCATCCGGAACAGCCGCTTGTGCAGGTGAACACGAGAAACATCCTGTTCATTTGCGGTGGCGCCTTCGAAACGCTCGACAAGATTATCTCCCAGCGCGTGAACCAGGGCGGCATGGGCTTTGGTGCTGACATCCGCAGTGCAAACGATTACAGCTTGAGCGAACTCTTTAAGCAGCTCGAACCCGAAGACCTGATCAAGTTCGGTCTTATTCCGGAAATTGTCGGACGCTTGCCGATTGCCGTCGCTCTCGAAGAACTCGACGAAGCTGCGCTCCTGAACATTTTGACCCAGCCGAAGAACGCCCTCGTGAAGCAGTACAAGAGCTTGTTCGCCATGGACAACATCAAGCTCGAATTCGAAGACGAAGCCCTCAAGGAAATTGTCCGTGAGACGATGACCCGCAAGACGGGTGCGCGTGGGCTCAGGTCCGTGATGGAACGCGTGTTGCAGCAGGCGATGTTCATGATGCCGGGCTCTGGCGAAAAGAAGATGACCCTCACGGCCGACATGGTGAAGGACGTGCTTGGCGCCCATAAGAGAAAGTCCTAGACTTGCAAATCCATTGAATTTCTAGCAGTTGCCGAAAAACGGTGACTGCTTTTTTGTTCCCTCAACTTTCAAAATACTATCTTTGTATTGTATGGCTTTTGACTTTAATAAAACGTATCCGTTGCTCCCTCTGAGGGATGCTGTAGTATTCCCGTTTACGACAAGGCGCATTCTGGTGGGCCGCGAAATGTCGTTGCGGGCTTTGGAATTTGCCGAAAACCACAATAACGAAATTATCCTTGTTGCCCAGAAGAACGTGGAACAGGAAACGCTCGACAACCCGATGCTTGACCTTTATTCGGTGGGCGTGATTGCGCGTGTGGCGAATGTGACGCCGTTCCCGAACGGTTGCGTGAAAGTCGTGCTGGAAGGGGACTCCATCGTGGATCTCCGTTCGATTGTCTTGCGCGATGGCTTTTTGCAGGTGACGGTTTCTCCGAGGGAACATGCTGTCAAGACCGAAGACAAGTGCGCCAAGTTTGAAGACGTGCTGAATGTGTTCCGCGAATATGCGATGCATAGGAACATTGCCGAGGGCATGGTCGAGGCTCTCTTTACGATGGACAGCCACGTCAATGCCTTTTACGGGATGATTCCCTTCTTGTACGTTTCGCTTTCCGAGAAGCAGGCGCTTTTGGAGGTGGAGTCTATCGATGCGTTGGCGGACCGTTTGATTAGCCTGATGCAGCTTGCTCAGGATAACGAGAACGTGCTTGTGCGCGTGCAGCAGAACGTACGCCAGAAGATGGCGCAGCAGCAGAAGGAATGGTTTATCTCGGAACAGATCCGCCAGCTCCAGGACGAACTGGATGCCGATAACGGTGGCGCCTCGGAACCGGACCAGCTGCTCAAGAAAATCAAGGCCAAGAAGTTTAGCCAGGCCATCGAAGAAAAGCTTGAAGAAGAAATTGGCCGCATGCGCATGATGCAGCCGACGTCTCCGGAATATGCCGTGAGCCGTAACTATGTGGACTGGTTCCTCGCCATGCCTTACGGCGTGTATACCGATACCGTCCTGAATATGAAGAAGGTCAAGGCGGAACTGGATTCCAAGCATTTTGGCCTCGACAAGGTCAAGGAACGCATCATGGAATACGTGGCCGTGCTGAAGCTTACCGGTACGGAACGCCGCGCTCCGATCCTTTGCCTCGTGGGCCCTCCGGGCGTTGGCAAGACGACGCTCGTGGAATCGATTGCAACGGCCATGCAGCGTAACTTTGTGCGTATCACGCTTGGTGGCGTGCGTGACGAAGCTGAAATCCGTGGCCACCGCCGTACGTATATCGGTGCGATGCCGGGTCGGTTCATTCACGCCTTGCGCCGTGCAAAGTGCATGAACCCCGTGATTTTGCTTGATGAAATCGACAAGATGGCAAGCGACTTTAGAGGCGACCCCGCAAGTGCGATGCTCGAAGTCTTGGATCCGGAACAGAACCATGACTTTACCGACCACTTCATGGAAGTGGGTCTTGACCTTAGCCGCGTGCTGTTCATTGCGACCGCGAACAACGAAGGCGAAATTCCGGAAGCGCTCCGCGACCGTCTCGAAATTGTGCGCCTGCCGGGTTACTACCCGCATGAAAAGATTCAGATCGCAAGCAATTACCTTTTGCCGCGTATTTGCGAACGCACCGGCGTAAAGCTCAATGAACAGGTGAGCTTCGATGACGAAATCATCTCGTTCGTGATGCGTGGCTGGACTCGCGAAGCGGGCGTGCGTGAACTTGAACGCGTGCTTGAAAATGCGGTTCGTCATCGTGCAAAAGACATTGTGATGGGCAAGAAAATCAAGCCCGAAATCACGAAAAAGCAGATCCAGGATTACCTCGGCGCTCCGAGATTCCTCGACAACCAGCTGCCGGAACCGGGCCGCCCGGGCGTGGTGACTGGCCTTGCCTGGACGAGCGTGGGTGGCGAAATCTTGCTGCTCGAATGTATGCTCTTGAGCGGCAAGGGTCAGCTGATCTTGACGGGTAAGCTTGGCGACGTGATGAAGGAATCGGCGCAGATTGCCGTTTCGCTTGTTCGTGAACGCTTGCATCGCTTTGGCATTGACCCTGCGATCGTGAAGAAGACGGACATCCACATTCACGTGCCGGAAGGTGCCGTGCCGAAGGACGGACCGTCTGCTGGTATCGCGCTTACGCTCTGCTTGCTCAGTGCGTTTACGCGTCACCCGATTCCGCCTGATATCGCGTTTACGGGTGAAGTGAGCCTCACGGGCGCCTGCCTCCCGATTGGCGGGCTGAACGAGAAGGCGCTTGCGGCACTTGCCGCTGGCGTGAAGACGCTCCGCTTGCCCGAAGGCAACAAGAAGGATGTAGCGGAACTTCCGGAACCGGCAAAGAAGGGCCTCAAGATTTACACGCACAAGCACATCGACGAAATCGTGAAGATTTTGTTTAAAGATGTAAAAATTGCAAAAACTGCAGAAAAGGCTACATCTACAAAATCCAAATAAGCTAATTTGAAATAGAAAAATAGGAGGACGCATATGTGTCGTAAAGAACGGTACATTGCTTTTTGGCGTTTGACGGAAAAATATGTTTTTTTGTGCTTTTTCATAAGCGCCTTTTTCTTGGCCGCATGCGGGGATAGTGATTCCGGTGTGGGGGCTAACGAACAGCAAGCTGAAGAAGAATATGATGACAGCTCTAGTAGTAAGAGTGTGAAGAGTAGTTCGAGCACAAAGAGTGGCTCGATTGCAAAAAGCAGTTCAAGTAAAAAGAGCAGCTCCAGTACAAAAAACAGTTCGAGCTCAAAAACTAGCTCAAGTTCAGTAAGTAGCTCCAGTGAAAAATCCTCCAGTGAAGGCTCCGAGATAAGCTCGTCCAGTTCTTTTGAACAAAATTTGTCGAGCGATACAGAAACGGATGAGGATTCCCTGTATAAATCCTTGACGTGTTACCGCGGCTTGGATATATCGGATGCGTATCTGACAAAATGCGAAAAGAGCTTTTTTGAAAGTTGCTTACCTCAAAGGGATGTGTATGTTTCCGAAGAAACAGGTGAAAAATTCATGTGTTATAAAACGGGATGGATACCCTATATGGATTCGCTTGAGATCGGATGCGGTAAAGAAGAAAATGGAATAGTTAAGTATATGGGTGGTTCTCTAAGCGGAATCTATGGTTGCAGAAATGGCGATTGGTCTCTATTAGACTTCAATGATAAAGTTTATGGTTTCTGTTGGGATGGCAGACTTGCTGACACAATTGTGACTACTGGTGATTATCGTTATGTGTGTGATGGAACGAAATGGAAAATGTTGAGTGCTAATGAGTACTTGGGAAAAAACTGTTCCGATTTGGAAGTTATTGAGTTGTATGGTCAAAAGGAATACAAATGCCGAAAATCCAGATGGACTGAATTGACATCGTTGGATTCTTTGTATGGGCTTTGCTTAGAAGACAGTTTGGGAGTGATGAAAGTTAAAGATGACTTCTATCATTATATCTGTAAGGACTACGAATGGACGAAGGCGACTACAGAAGAGGTCCTAGGTGAATGTACTGAGGATCGGAACTTTGAAATGCTGGAGGTGTACTCTTATTACTACATCTGCGATAGTGGTGCTTGGCGTTCTCCTAGTGTATTGGAGTCGATCTTTGGTGTATGTAAGCCGGAAAGATCTAAAGAATGGGATACTTATCAAAACGTTTATTACGAGTGCATTGGACCTGAATGGAAATGGACGGAAATTACTCCAGATCGAATCGTTGGCGAATGTATTGAAGAATGGCAGGGAATGACTTTTGGCAAACCCTACTCGTATATTTGTGATAAAGAAACGTGGCGAAAATTCACTGACGTAGAAAAGAAACTGAAGATGCCTTGCATTGAGGAAAATGAAGGGATAAAGAAATCGTACACGCTTAATTCTGATACTAAAACAGAATATTACCAGTGCAAGGATGGCATGTGGACTAAAATCACAGAAGAGAAATATTTGGAAGAATAGGGGGAATTATGAAAAAATGGATTTTGGCAATTATTTGCTTGTTCTATGCTAGTTTTTCTTTTGGACGTCTGGATGGACAACCCGAAGTCACTGTAATCGATAAGAAGTTTTTCTTCAAGCTGACCTCTGTCGATGAATTTATGTGGTATGTCAAGCAGCTGAGCCAGAAGTCAGATGCGATAAACGCCGTGCTCGAAATCGATATCGATTTTGCTGAGGAATTTGATGCGGATAGCTTGAATGATATTTTCCCAAGTGACAGAAAACTTTCAGGTGTATTTGACGGACAAGGCCATACGCTATACAATTATCGTTCGACCGCAGTAGAGGATGCTCCTCTCTTTAAATTGATTGATACGTCGGGTGTTGTGAAAAACTTGAATATGGTGCATGTTGGCGTGGTGGATTATCGTCCTGGGGGAATTGCTAGCGTAAATAAAGGCTTGATCGAGAATTGTCATGTTGAAGGTTACGTGGATGCGACTCACAATAATGATGTTGTTGGTGGAATTGTCGCGATAAATGCAGAAAAAGGCACGATAAGAAATTCATCGACGGATGTTCGTGCAACGTCTAGATCGTATGGAGCTAATGTAGGTGGCATTGCTGGCTGTAACTGGGGAAAGATTCAGAGATGTTTTGCTAATATCTCTCTTGATGGAGGGAGTCATTCTGCAAAAGTCGGTGGTATTTCCGCCACTAATACTGGTTTAATAGAAATGTGCCATACAGAAGGGATTGTGAGATCGAGCTCTCATTCTACAAAGGCCGGTGGCCTTGTTGGTATCAATTCGGGATATGTGCTTGATAATTACAGTTCGGCTCTTGTGATTATGGAATCGTGGGGGAATTCGGCTGGAGGCATTGCGGCGAGAAATGAAGTCCAAACGAAGTCTTCTGGTGTAATTATGAATAATTATATCATTGCACCCCGTTTGAACGCGTTTGCATTGGTTGATACAAATAAGTCGACTCTTCAAAATAGCTATTACGATGCTACGATATTGAAACCTTACTGGTCGGCAAAAGATGTGTACCCTGCGGTAAATAAAGATTTCGATGGACCTTCTTGGTACTATTCTTTTTCAACCAGCCAAATGCAATCAGATTGGTTTGCGTGGACATTGAATACTCAAAGAGGAAATGCTGAAAATTCTGGACGGTGGAGCCGCTATGGAGGATACCCGATTTTTGCGGATTCGACGCATCTCCCAATTCAGAGAATTATTTTTGTAGGGGATAAGCTTATCCGTGAACAGTTGAGTTCTTATACCGGGGAAACGACTATTCCTGACAGTGTCGATGTTCCTGAGGGAAAAACCTTCTTAGGATGGTATACCAAGGATGGTGTTCGTGTTACGGCAAATTCTCATTTATTCGAAGGCGATACCGTGTACGCCAAATACGGTGAAGAAACGGATATGAAGTGGCTTGTTTGTTATTATAACAGCGATATGCTCAAGACAAAATTGGGCTGTGATTCTGTAGGAACGGGTGAAGCTGCGGCTTATAAAGGTGAAACTCCGACATTGGAAAAGACGATTGGGTATACGTACACCTTTAAGGGATGGAATTTGCCCGAAAAGATTTTTATGGATCGAATGGCTTATGCGCTCTATGATTCTACGCTAAATGTTTATACGGTAAAAATCTGCAATTCTCCGGATACGGCCAAATGTAACGTGGAACAGGTGAATGCCTTTGATTCGGTGTGGGTGAAATACGGATCGTCGACTTCGTTGTATGTGACCTATGGAGAATGGTATGACCAAAATCAGAATGAAATATCTATGCCTAGAAACCGCTATGTAAAGGTTATATCGGATACAGTGTTATATCAAAAATATGAATTGAGGGAATCCTCGTCTAGTTCCGAGGAGGCTAAGTCGTCGTCAAGCTCTGTTCAGGCAAAATCCTCATCATCGAGTTCTGTAGAGAAAAAGAGTTCTTCGTCTAGCTCTGTAGAAAAAGCGAAGTCGTCTAGCAGTTCTTCGGAGAAGCATGACGCAATAATTTCCTTGACAAGAGCGCATATGGAATTGTCGGTGAATTCTGTTTCAAGAAGCATTCTGGTGACGGGGGCGCCTATGGGTTCGAGTTATGCAATTTTTGATATGCAGGGCCGCGTGTTGCAAAAAGGGCGCGTAGCATCGGAAAACTTCAATATCGCTGTTCCCTGGGTGGGCGGTTATATTGTGCGCGTTGGTAAACAGACTTGGCGGATTGACTTAAAATAAGTTTAATGTTAAACGGCGACTCGTTGAAATGGGTCGCTTTTTTATTGTATGAATAAAATTGTCGAGAATACTGTTCCTTTGGAAAAAGAAAATTTTCTAATTTCTGCTTGATAATTAACCTTGAAGTGCCGCCGGCGCGACCCCGCTGTTCAAAGGTCGCGTGAGCGACCGACCTTAATGCTCTATGGAATTTACTCTTGATGAAATGCGCGAGCACCTTGCAGCTCTCGAAGCAAGGATTGGCGAGGCTTGCAAGATTGCAGGCCGCAGCCGTGATTCGGTTAAGCTTGTGTGGGTGAGCAAATTCCACCCGGCAGAAGCTGTGGAAAATGCGATTGCTTTGGGGGCAACGGACTTTGGCGAAAACCGCGTGCAAGAAGCGGAACTCAAGTTCTCCGAGCCGCGTACGGCGAAGGACGGGAGCCGCGTGCGTTGCCACGTGATTGGTCCTGTGCAGAGTAACAAGCTCAAGAAGGCGGCTCTTGTGGCCGACTGCATCCATTCCATTGCAAGTATCGAGGCAGTGGAAAAGCTGGAAAAGGTCTGCGCGGCAGCTGCAAATGGTCAGGGCAAGGTTCTAGACATTTTGTTCCAGGTGAACGCTGGCGAAGAAGAAACGAAGAGCGGTCTGGATGTTCACGAAGCCGAAGCGTTCCTTGAAGATTTAGAAAAGCGCGCAGGCGCTGCCACTGATGGCAAGAGTGAAAACTTCCCGCATCTGCGTTTCCGCGGTCTCATGACGATTGGCAAGAACACGGGCGTTCCGGAAGATAGCCGCGAATGCTTTGCGTTCTTGCGTGGGCTTCGCGACAAGTTCCTGGCGCGCGGTGGCGTCTTTGCTAAGTTCGATCAGCTTTCGATGGGTATGACGCTTGATCTGGAAGTTGCGATTGAAGAAGGTTCTACGATGATTCGCGTGGGAACGGCCTTGTTTGGCGAACGCGATTACAGCAAGCCGGTGAACGATCCGGTGTAATTTTACTTTATTATACAAATTTAAAACCCTATCGTTATTGCGATAGGGTTTGTCTTTTATAATGGAATCTAGTGTAGTTATTGCGGCTGTTTGCTTAGAAATTAAATGCGAGAGCGATGCCGCCCTGTTCGGTCGGGACGATGCTCAAGTTGACCGAGTCGTTGCCTGTGATTCTGCCGATTTCCCTGTTGTAAATATCGACAGCGCTATCTTTTTTGGAGTTACCGATGTGTTCGATGATCATTGCGACAACGATGATTGCTCCACCAGCAATTAATTTGATTTTATAGCTATCTGGAGCTTGATAGCCGGAACCTTCTACAATTCCATAGCCTAACAGGAATCCACCGCCGAACGCAGCACCCCAGGAAATGTATCTCATCGTATTACCTGTATTCCACTTACTGATGGCTTCTGGAACATTGGTGAGTTCTCTTTCGAAAGCGTCACCATCGACTTCCTGACCGTCAATGGTGTAGTCTGTTGTAAAGAATCCTCTGTCCATAGTGAGTTTGTGCGCCTGAGCCTGAGCAAAGGAGAGTGTGGTGGCAAAGAGGATGAATAAAACTGCAAGAAGTTTCTTCATTTGTGGATCCGTATTGATAAATGTTTGTTTGATATGACAAATTAGAATAAATAAAAAATGTTATTTGTTTTCGATGCCATTTACACTTCAATTTCCATACCGGTGTGCATTTGTTCGACTTTGTCGCCTAGCACATCGTGCAAGATTTCGTAGGCACGTTGCCCTGTGCAATGTCCCGTGTAGATTTTTTGAACGTTCAATTCGCGGATGCGTTTGGCAAATGCTTTCACGCGGTCATCGGGCGTACGGAAAAGGTGAAAGCCGCCGAGGATGGCGTAGATTTGCTTGCCGGGGAATGTCGCTTCGATTTCCTTGATGATGTTGTCGGCACCTCCGTGGCTACAACTGTTCATGATGAACAAGCCTTTTGGCGTGTCGAAGACTAGACTTTGTTCGTGGTCAAAACTGTCGGGGCGGTACTTGCCGTTTTCCTTAACGCTCATATGGGCGCGTTTGCCGATTTCGTCGAGGTTCGGAGTCTTGTGGCCGACGAGCGTGACTCCCGGGAAAATTTCGCAGTCCCCTTTTGCAAATATGATGCGGTCGGCGTTACGCTTGAGAGTCCCTTTGCGGATGCCGATGTATTCCTGGTACGTGAAAAACTTTAAAAATTTGTGTGTGTGGTAGCAGTTTTCGCGGGCTGCATCGCGCAAGTAGAATTTGGCGTGGCCATTCTTGTTGAAAAATTCCTGCATTCCGTTTGCGTGATCGTAATGCGCGTGGCTCAAGACGCCTGCATCGATTTTTGAAATGTCGATGCCTATGTTGGCAGCGTTCTTGGCGAAACGTGTGGAGGCTCCCGTGTCGAGCAAAATGCGCTTGCCGTTGAATTCGGTGTAGACGCAAAGTCCCCATTCACCCTTTAATAGTTTTTCAGAACCGCTGATGTTGTCGATGAGAATCTTGATGATCATTGTGTGATTGTGTAAGGCGATCCCGGAACATGTCCGGGGCAGGCTCAGGCCGGGATGACATTAAAGGTGAATGTTTGGGTTATGACGTTTGTTGCGTTTGTCATGCCCGCCACCGTGCGGGCATCTCCTAGTCATTATTGTTCGCCCTTAAACGCTTTATAGAAATTCAAAAACTGCTCGGGGCTGAGTTCTTCGGCTCGGATGGTCGTAGGCCAGTCCAAGAGTTCGATGGTTGCCTGGATTTTCTTTTTGTCGTAATTACGCCCGAAGGAATTGGCGAGCGTCTTGCGTTTTTGCGTGAACGCGGTGCGGACAAAGTCAAAGAATCCGTCGGGCGCCTGGATGGCGTCTTCGCGCGGTGTCAAAAGCATCGTGGCGCTGTCGACGTTTGGCTTTGGCGTAAAATGTTCCGGCCCGATTTTGCGCAAAATTTGCGTGTTCGCAAATGCAGAAACGAGTACGGAAAGGCTCCCGTAATTGCTGGAGCAGGGTTCGGCGCAAATACGTTCGGCGACTTCGAGCTGCACCATTCCCATAAATCCCTTGGTCAAGTGCAAACGCGGCATAAGCCCTGCGATAATCGCTGTACTTACGTTGTACGGCAGATTGCCGGTGACCCACGGCTTGGCGTGCGCATCTAAAAACGCCTGCAAGTCAAACTTCAAAAAGTCTATGTTTACAATGTTGAAGTTCTTGTAGTCCTTGAACTTTTCGTTCAGAACTTCGACGCACTGCTCGTCGATTTCGACGGCGGTGAGTTCCAGCCCGCGGTTGAGCAAGTGTTCTGTGAGGGCGCCGTGACCGGGACCAATCTCAAGAACGAATTCGCCGGCTTCGGCGGGTAAGTCGCCTGCGATGGCGGTGGCTGTTTCGACATCCAAAAAGTTCTGTCCAAATTTGCGACGGCGTGCTCTATCCATGACGGGGAATATAGAAATTGATAATGTATATTGAAAATATGTGTTCTCTATTCTTTGCTATTATTATCACTATGCTCCTCTATTTCTTTTACTGCTGAAATGAGGTTCTCATTATATTAAGCGGTTTTTAGTATCTTTTACCTTGTAAAATCATTTGGCGGTTTTAGCGAGCGTTTGGGAATTTTGCAACTGAAATGACTGCATCCTTCCTACGGTCTACTTCCTACCGCCTACTAAACAGAGGTTT
Source organism: Fibrobacter sp. (assembly GCA_045224895.1). Classification (GTDB taxonomy): domain Bacteria; phylum Fibrobacterota; class Fibrobacteria; order Fibrobacterales; family Fibrobacteraceae; genus Fibrobacter. The sequence continues at coordinate 5,284 of JBGVAT010000102.1, read as the reverse complement.
AATATGTCCGTTGCTATGCAAGATGTTATGAAACAGTCCGGGGTGGCGTTTGGTACGAGCGGTGCCCGCGGTCTCGTGAGCGCTATGACCGACCGTGTGTGCTATGTGTATGCACGTTCCTTTATCAAGTACTGCGAAGCGTCTTACAAGTGCGAACATACGATTGCGATTGCAGGTGACCTGCGTCCGAGTACGGAACGCATCTTGAAGTCCCTTGTGCAGGCTGGCGCCGATGCAAACTGGAAGGTGATTTACTGCGGCCGCATCCCGAGTCCGGCGATTGCCATGTACGGTATTGACAAGCATTTGCCGACCATCATGGTGACGGGTAGCCATATTCCGGCAGACCGCAACGGTATCAAGTTCAACCATCCGAATGGCGAAATCACGAAGGCTGACGAACAGGGGATCGTGTCGCAGTCGGTCGATTTTGACGAAGCGCTTTTTGACGACAAGGGTATGCTGAAGGCTGCACCGGAACTCCCGGCGGTCGAAGCGGAAGCCGAAGCAAATTACTGCAAGCGCTATCCGGACTTTTTCGGTAGCGATGCTCTGCACGGACTTACGATTGGCGTTTACCAGCATTCCGCTGTGGGCCGCGACATCGTGGTGAAGGTTCTCGAAAGCCTCGGTGCAACAGTCAAGCCGTTTGGCCGTAGCGATGTTTTTGTGCCGGTCGATACGGAAGCCATCCGCAAGGAAGATGAAGAACTCGCCCGTGAATTTACGCACAAGGATTACGTGGATGCCGTGTTCAGCACAGATGGCGATTCTGACCGTCCGCTTTTGGCTGACGACGTGGGCATGTGGCTCCGTGGCGACGTGCTTGGCATTCTGGCCGCACAGGCTCTCGGCATCAAGCGCATCGCGACTCCGGTGAGCTGCAACACTTCGCTTGAAAAGTCCGGCAGCTTTGAAAAGATTTGCCGTACGCGCATCGGTAGCCCTTACGTGATTGCCGGCATGGAAAGCCTGGTCGATGCAAACGACAAGAGCCTCACGGTTGCAGGTTACGAAGCGAATGGCGGCTTTTTGCTCGAGACGGATTTGACGCGCACGAATGCGGACGGCAAGACGACTACGCTTAAGGCCCTCCCGACGCGTGACGCACTCCTCCCGATGATTGCCGTGATGGTTATGGTCCGCGAAGAACGTATGTGCGTTGTGGACATTTTGCGCAAGCTGCCCAAGCGCTTTACCGTGAGCGACCGCCTCAAGGAATTCCCGACTGAAAAGTCCAAGGCCAAACTCGCCGAAATCCGCGAAAAGAATCTCGGCGAAAAGCTGTTCGGCGCTCTTGCTGCAAAGCCCTCGAAGTTTGCAAAGGACAAGACGTTCCAGGGCAAGATCGTCTCCCTGAACGAGGTCGACGGCTACCGTATGGAATTTGATTCTGGCGACATTATCCACTTGCGTCCGAGCGGTAACGCTCCGGAATTCCGCTGCTACGTGGAAACCGAAGGCAAGGATCGTTCCGCCGAACTGCTCGCCGGTTGCATGAAGATTATGGAAGGCTGGCGCAAGTAAAAAGCCTTTTTAAAGGATAAAAAAAGTGCTCGCCAAAAGCGAGCAATTTTTTTGAATCTTTTTTAGTGCGCTAGATGTAACTTGCGAAGTACTTTGCCAAGGAGCTCGTTGAGAATATCCTTGGCATCTTTGCTTCCGAGGTAACGCTGGATAATCAGCGTTAGCGTGAAGAGCATGATTCCTGCAGCGCAGGCGTATACCACGAGCACCACGAGGTTTGCTTCGCGTACGAATGCGCCCGAGACGCGGTCCAGGCCCACAGCGGCCGCAATCATGATACCGAAGGCGACAAGAGCACGCACCATATTCAGCAAGGCCTCTTTCATGCCGTCGGTGCCGTTCTTCTTTGCCCACATGAAAATCATGGAAATCACCTGCAGCAAGGCGCCGGTAGCGCCGATAATCGGCACGCTCTTGATGCCGAGACCCACTTCAGGCGCGCCCAGCAGAATGTAGGCGGGAATGGTGGCGGCAAAGATTCCGGTATTTAAAAGCGTCGGAACCCACATGCGTTCGCAGGCATAGAAGCTGCGGACCAATACGGCTTGCAGGCAAAGGCCAAGGCTCACGGGCAAATACCAGCGCAAGATTTCAGAAATCGCTTCGGTAGTTTCACGCTGGAAGGCACCGCGTTCAAAGAGAATGCGGACTGCGGGGAAACTGAGGGCCCATACGGCAACCACGGCCGGAATCAAGATGCAGAACATGCGGGAAAGGCTTTTCCAAATCTTGCGGTTCAGCTGGCCGAAATCGCCTTCCTTTACCAGGCGGGCCATGTCGGGGTAGCTTGTAACGCTTACGGAGAATCCAAAGACAGCCACCAGTGTATACATCACGCGGTAAGCGTAATTCAAGCTGGAAATACCGCCTGTACCGAAGTTCGCGCCAAAGCTTCTGATAATGAATTCAAGACCGAACATGGAACCCACACCAAGCGACATAGGGAGCATCATCTTGAAGTAGCGAACAATGTCTGGGTGAGTGGGCTGCACCAGGAGTTCGTAATGCACGCCGCCACGCCGGGCGCCAAAAATCTGCAAGGCAAAGAAACCGATGAAGGCGCCTACCGGCACGCCCCATGCGAATCCTTCAAGCCCATACTCCGTGCCGGTGAACTTCTCGAGCGCAAGGCCCGCGGCACCGCCACCCACAATCGCGATGTTGTAAATCAGACCCGTCAGCGACGGAATCAAGAACTGCTTGCGGGTGTGTTGCACCGCCACCAAAATACTTCCGACAAAAATGAAAACCTGTCCCGGCAAAATAATGCGGCCGTAATAGGTGGCGCGTTCGATCAGTTCCGGCGTGGCTCCCTCAACCGTCAAGAGCTGCAAAAGTTCCTTCATCCAAATAAATGCGGGCACCACCAGAATCAAAAGCGCAATCCCGAAAGTGTTCAGCACGTTGCTGAAAAATTTCCAGCCGCCCTTTTCATCGCCGGCCACCTTGTACCCCGTAAAAATCGGGATAAAGATAATGGACAAAAATCCGGTGCTCACCACATGATTCAAGATGTCTGGAATCATGAAGGCAAGGTCGAGAGCGTTCTTTTCGAGCGAAACGCCGGCGGCATGGGCCAAGAGCATTTCGCGGAAGATTCCCAGCACGCGGCTCAGGAGCATCGAAACGGCAACGATAATGGCAGCTTTATTCATTTTTAGTCGTTGGTCAATAGTTTTTAGTTAATAGTAGAAATATCTACGCTCTGCCAATTAGGTCCCAAGTTATTAACTTGCGACTTTTTTATATCTTTACGACATGAAAAAGATTTTCTCCACTATCCTTTCTCTGGCAGCGTTCTCGCTTGCCGCAAACGTTCAAATCCTTGCCCCCGAAGGTGCTGAATTTGCACCCGACGCCCAGAACATGGTTCAGTCCATCGTCCGCGCTTCCGTGAGCCAGACCGGCAATACTCCGGTAGATGGCGGCGCCGAAATCCAGTTGCGTACGAATGTGATGACCATGGGTTCTTCTTTCGTGGTGGTTTGCGAACAGATAAAGGATGGCTCCATTGTCGGAAGTGGCAAGCAGAAGGCTTCCTCCATCGATGACCTGGATGTGGCAATCGAAGGCGCCGTAAAGTCCGCCCTTGTCAACACCGCCGACAACAGCGCAAGCGCCGATAATGGCGCCTATGCTTCTACAACATCCCGCTCGGAACCCGACGTGATTGTGTATGTGCCCGCAGACCGCAATGACGGCGATCCCAACGACAACTTTGCCCACAAGCGTCCTACCCGCAATTACGTGAGCTACGGTTTGGGTGCCGCCCTCTGGCACAACTATGATTTCGTAGAAAAGCGTTGTGAAGATGATAAGGAATGCCACAAGAAATATGATACGGACCAAACATGGGAACAGGCTTTCGTATTCCACTATGCCCGCATTTTCGAAGTGATTCCCCAGGCTGCCATTACCATCGTGAACAACATGAACCTTTCTTTTGGCGAGGAATGGGAATGGCATGAAACCTTCTTGCTGGGTGGTCGATTCTTCCCGAGCACGGGCGTTGTGACTCCGTTCCTGGGTACAGGCGTTGGCTTGGGCATTCAGGTAGACAACCGTTATTACGACAGCAATGAAAGCTTTGCAATCGGTCTTGCCACCGGTGCCGAACTTGGTGTGATTTTCTTCCGCAATTCGGCAACCCAGCTGGAAGTTGGCCTTGCATGGGATGTCCTGTGGGACGGCTTCGAAAGCTTTGACCGTCGCTTCGGAGCAGGCAGTTTCTATATTGCCATCAACTACTAGTTGTTGATTAATCGTTATTGCATTAATTACGGGTCATTGGCAAAAGCCGATGACCCGTTTTATATGCGTTGAGTTTCGTGTTTGAATTTTGGCTAGACGTCTTTTCCGCTATGGGCGCAGAATGCAAGGACGACAAAAGCCCCTGCGATAATTCCGATAAGGGGTAGGTCGGGTTGCCCTCGCAAGAACATCTTGAGTAATTTCACCAGTTGCGATGTCAGGAATGCGTAGCCTGCACTGCACAAAAGAATGAATAATGCAAATCGTCCTATAAAGGGAATGCTGCGGGTGATTTTCTTGAAGTAATTGTTGATGTATGCCCCGTAAATCATCAGTACTGTCGCTACGAGGCCTACCGAAATAGAATCCATGTGGACTCGCAGAAAATTTGCAAACTGGTGAATGTAGGGCTGCATGCGGTAAATATATAAAACGGCCAATTAGCCGTAAATAAAACCGAGCATGACCGCTGCTACGATTAGCAACACAATCTGTTTGACAATATGCATCTCGTTGGAATTCATGCCCCTAAACTATAATTATCTAGGGGCAAAAAACAGAATGTAAGCAACGAATAATGTTACACCCGTAAACAGTGTGACGAACGTTACAGCTTAATAAAATTTTACCAATCTCGGGCCGGTCTTGCCTGGCCGCGGATAGGTTTCCAGGGTTTGCGTTCGCCATTCTGTTCGTCAAAGTCCTTCAACAGCTGGGCGGCATCTTCCGGACTCATTTCACCCATCTGCACGGGCTGTTCCTGAGGTTCTTCGCCACCCTGGCTATCACTGGACTGCTCTTCAGGCTGCTGCTCGGGCTGTTGGCCGGCACCGCCTTCGTTGCTATCGGAACTTTCAGCCTTCGAATCGCTGGACTGACCATTCTCACCATTTTGATCTTGATTCTGCTGATCTTGATTTTGGTCCTGCTGGTCCTTATCTTGATCCTTGTTCTGATCTTTATTTTGATCCTGATTCTGGTCCTGGTTGTTATCCTGGTTCTTGTC
>JBGVAT010000101.1:0-4665 GCA_045224895.1 Fibrobacter sp. | reverse complement strand
GGCAAGGAAGTCATCATCGAAATGATGCGTCTTGGCGTCGAAGTGATTGCAGTGGACCGTTACGCCAACGCTCCGGGCATGCAGGTGGCTCATCGCAGCTACGTGATCAATATGCTCGATGGCAAGGAACTCCGTGCCGTCATTGAAAAGGAAAAACCGGACTACATCGTGCCGGAAGTCGAAGCGATTGCAACGGACACGCTCGTGGAACTTGAAAAGGAAGGCTACAACGTCATCCCGACCGCCAAGGCCACGAAGCTCACGATGAACCGCGAAGGCATCCGCCGCCTGGCTGCTGAAGAACTCGGACTCAAGACGAGCCCGTACCGCTTTGCGGACAACTACGAAGATTTCAAGGCTGCGGTCAAGGAAATCGGTATTCCGTGCGTGGTGAAGCCGGTGATGAGTTCTTCCGGTCACGGTCAGAGCGTCATCAAGACCGAAGCAGACATTGAAAATTCCTGGAACATTTCCCAGACGGGTGGTCGCACTGGTGCTGCCAGCCGCGTGATTGTCGAAGGCTTTGTGCCGTTCGATTACGAAATTACTTTGCTCACGGTTCGCCATGTGGCAGGCACGAGCTTCTTGGAACCGATTGGCCACCACCAGGTGGGCGGCGACTATCAGGAATCTTGGCAACCGCAGCCGATGAAGCCGGAACTCTTGGAACAGGCTAAGGTGATTGCAAAGAAGGTCACGGACGCTCTTGGCGGTCGCGGCATCTTTGGTGTGGAACTTTTCGTTTGCAAGGACGAAGTCTTGTTCAGCGAAGTCTCTCCGCGTCCGCACGATACGGGCATGGTGACGCTCATTTCGCAGGACCTCTCCGAATTTGCATTGCACGCACGCGCTATTCTCGGTCTCCCGATTCCGAACATCGCGTTCCACGGTCCGAGTGCCTCGAAGGCAATCGTTGTCGATGGCAATTCTGACCATGTGAAGTTCAGCGGTTTGGAAGAAGTTCTTGCAGAACCGGATACAGGCCTTCGCTTGTTCGGAAAGCCGGAACTCAAGGGCCACCGCCGTATGGGTGTTCTCCTTGCTCGTCGCGACACAGTCGAAGAAGCCAAGGCGACTGTCATGGCTATGCGCGAAAAAGTCAAAGTGGAATTATAGAATTTTCCCTAGCGCAATGACTGCTGCAGTTCTTGCGCGCAGGCGCGTGTTGCCGAGATTCAGTAAATGGACCTTCCCGTTCTGGAAGGTCTTTATTTTTTCTATTTCACGAGGCGAAAAACCACCTTCGGGACCTACAAGTAAAGTAATCGGCTTTGCTGGCGTTCCATCTGCGGCGTTCTCGGAGTCTTCCAAATTCAAATGGCGATCCCCGTCGATGTCGCAGAGAATCAAGTCACCTTGATAATTCTCGAGCCACTTGCTGAATTCAATCGGCCCTTCGATTCGCGTCATCCAGGCTTTTTTGGACTGTTTCAAGCTCACGAGACTCTTGAGTTCCGAACGGCGCACGAGCTTGTGCAAGTCAGAATTCTTGGGCTCCTGTGAATAGTCTGTACGTAAAAAGACGATGCTGTCTGTTTCCGTTTGAGCTACGTGAAAAACGACTTCTTCAAGGGCGTCGTCCTTGAGGCAGGCGATGCCGAGGTTCAGGCGCGGACGTTTGAGCGGAGCGTCTTCGACTTTGTCGACTTGCACTTCGCAGGCTTTGGCGTCGGCTTTGGTGATTGTTGCATCTGCATAATGCCCGAGTCCGTCGCATAGCTGTAAAATGTCACCGTTTGCGGCGCGGCAAACGCGCACGGCGTGGCTGCTTTCGTTTTCATCCAGGACAATGGTGCCCTCGGTAATGAGCGGGCAATAGAAACGGCTATCGGGAGTTTTCATGCGCCTTAAGATAGAAATTATGCAAAAGGTTGACCCCTCTTTTTTCTATATTAGCATATCATGTTGGAACGCAAACCGGTAAAAGCTGTAGTCTTCGATTTAGATGGTACGCTCTATTTGAGCGGGCGTCCTTATGCGGGCGCTGTTGAAACAGTCAATCGCGTGGCAAAACGCGTGCCGGTTTATTACTTGAGCAACAACACGAGCAAGTCTCCGGTGTTCTATGAAAACCGTCTCAAGGTCATGGGGCTTCCGCTTGCTGATGATTCCATCATCTCGGCGCTGTACCTTTCGCTCGATGCCATTCACGAACGCAAGATCAAGAACGTTTTTTTCTTTGCGAACCCGGAAGTGTACGAATGGTTTGCGGCTCAGGATCCGAGCCTCAATTTGCGCCCGTCGGTCGAAGAAACGGAACTCGTACTCGTTGCCTACCACAACAGTTTTGACTACCGCGAACTTTGTGAGCTTTCGTTCAGAGTACAGCGCGGTATTCCGTTCTGGGTCACGCATACGGATTTTGTCTGCCCCGACGAACGCGGTCCGGTTCCGGACATCGGTAGCTTCATGGCTCTCCTCAAGACCGCTTACGGCGTCGAACCCGAGATGAGTTTTGGCAAGCCGAATCCGGCGATGCTTTCAGGACTTTTAAAGCTTTACCGCCCCGAAGAAATCTTGTTTGTGGGTGACCGCCTCTATACGGACTTTGAACTGGCTAAGCGCTCGGGTTGCCGTTTTGTGCTGCCCCTGTGCGGTGAATCGAAGATGTCCGATGTCGAACGCCTCGATGTCAAGCCGGAATACATTGTCAATAATGTCAGTGAAATTGATTTTAACGCCTTTTTGGAAGGAAAAAAATAATGCGTCACATAGCACGTCTTTTGTTCTTGCTCGTCGTGATTCCCGCCGTTGTTTTTGCCGGCGATGAACACATTACGGTTGCCGTTTCGTTGCAGCCGTATGCGACACTCGTAAAGATGGTCGGTGGTTCTCGCGTGAACGTGGTGACTCTTTTGCCGCCGGGTGCCGATCCGCACAATTACGAGCCGAAGCCTGCCATCATCAAGGCGTTTTCGCTAGCCCAGGTTTACTTCACGGACGGATCGGGCTTGGACAAGGCTTGGATGCCCCGTTTCCTGGGTGCAAACAAGAAAGTGAAGGTGATCGATATTTCGAAGAACATTGAATGGCTGGATCTCGATGAACATGGTTCCGCCGGTCACAAGCATGAACACGAGGTCGATCCGCATATCTGGACCTCTCCGGCCCGAGTCAAGTTCTTGGCCCAGAACATTTTTGAAACCCTCAAGGAAATGGATCCGGAGCATTTCTCGTATTATGCCGCCTGCATCCAGCGCACTCGTGAAATTTTGCATAAGGCAGACCGCAAGATAGTTTCTGCCGTGCTTGGCTTGCCGAAGGAGAGCCGTTCGTTTATTGTTTTCCATCCGTCTTATGGATACCTCGCCAAGGATTACAAGCTTAAGCAGTATGCGATTGAAGTGAACGGCAAGGAACCCAAGCCGAAGGACCTCGCGAATCTCATTCAGATGGGACGCAAGAACAAGGTGAAGGTCGTTTACGTGCAGCCGCAGTTCAGCAAGCGTGCCGCAGCGACGATTGCAAAGGATCTCGGTGCCGTTGTTGTTGAAACGGATCCACTTGCAGCGGACTTCATTGGCAATATCCAGAAATTTGTGGATGGTCTTAACGAGGCTGGCAAAAAGTAATGTCTGCAATCGACATCAAGAATCTCACCTTCGCTTATGGAAAGTCGCCCGTACTTACGGACGTGAATCTTTCTATTGACGAAAATGACTTTGTTGCGATTATCGGCCCGAATGGGGGCGGCAAGTCGACGTTGATGAGGCTGATGGTGGGGCTCTTGAAGCCGACGTCTGGAACGGTACGCGTTTTTGGCGAAAAGGTTCCGACGAAAAAGGTGGCGATTGGCTACGTTCCGCAGAACACGAACAAGAATATAGACTTCCCGATTACGGTGGGCGAGTGCGTTGCGACAGGCAAAACAGGCCTTTCTCCAAAATCGCCCGAAGTCAAGGCTGCGTTGGAACGGGTGCATATTGGCGGCTATCTCGATCGTCGACTGGGCGAGCTGAGTGGCGGCGAGCGCCAGCGAGTCTTGATTGCCAGATCCCTGGTCTGCAATCCCAAGATACTGTTTTTGGATGAACCGTCCAACAACATCGACGTGACGGGAATTGAGGCGCTTTACAGCATGCTTGCGGAATTCAGTGAAACGATGACGATTGTCATTGTGACTCACGACCTGATGGCGCTTTCGCATAAAGTAAAAAGCGTCGTTTGCGTGAACCATTCCGTCCATTACCACGAAGGCGCGAACCTGACCGAAGATATGCTCCATAGCACTTATGGTTGTGAAGTGGACCTGATCGCTCATGGGGTGCCGCACCGTGTCCTCGGAAGCCACGACCATACCCACGGTGGCTGCTGCGAACATCATCATGCGCCGAAGGCGCATTAGACGAGAGAACGCTCGCTAAGCTCGCTGTAGACTAGAGGCGAAAGAGAAATTATGGCGCTTCGCGCGAGTTGATGATTGAGAAATCTCTCGTCTCTCGTCTTTCGTCTGAATTCAATGAAAATCCTAACCACTAACCACCAACCACTAACCACTTTTTTTATAACTGCACTTCAAAGCGAGTGTAACGAGCGCGCCCATAGCCCACACGCTCCATAATAATGTTATAATTGTACTGTACTTGTGTTTCATTGGAGGTAAAAATGAGTGCAGAAGTCGAAGATTTGACCGTCGAATACACTGACGAAGAAACCGGCGAAGTC
>JBGVAT010000100.1:0-4775 GCA_045224895.1 Fibrobacter sp. | reverse complement strand
GCGGACTAGAATGTCCTGTCGCTTGTCGTGTTGATCCTTGCCTCGGCATATTCCTACTTCGAGTTTTGCAATACGGTTCTTAAAGTAAAGTTTTAACGGGATGATGGTACAGCCCTTCAGTTCCTTCGCTTTGCGCATTTTCTGGATTTCATGCTTGTGGGCGAGGAGCTTTCTTCTGCGGGCGGGAATGTGGTTGAATCGGTTCGCGAAAAGGTATTCGTCGATGTGGGCGCCGACTAGCCAGAGTTCATCCTTGTTTTCGTCGATGTCGATCCAGGCTTCACCCAGCGTGCATTTGCCATCTCTGATGGACTTGACTTCGGAGCCGATGAGCATGATGCCCACTTCAAAGGTTTCATCTACAAAATAGAGGTGGTTCGCCTTTCTGTTCTGGATTACGGGCGTACTAGATTCTTTCTTTGCCATCTTTAGGAACAAAAGCCTCTTTTTCTAAGTCGAAAGGAACCTTGTTGACTTTTTCGATTAATTCCTTGCTGGGCTCGAAAACTGGGCGTACCTTGGCGGGAATATCCACCAGCTCGCCAGTCTTTGGATTCCGGGTTCGGCGTTCCTTGCGCTGTTTGTTCTTGAAGCGACCGAATCCACGCAGCTCGATGTTGCTGCCTTCGATAACGGAATTGGCAACCGCGTTGATGAGCTCCTCCACGATGACTTTGGTTTTTACCTGGGTAAAACCAGTCTGTGAAGCGATTTCATCAACGAGTTCCTTCTTAGTTATGTTGGACTGAGTCGCCTTCATATTAATGAATTTACAATATTTTTTTGCAATGGTTAGGCTTTTTTGATCCAACCGATGCTTTTTTTGTGTCCATGGGGCACTGCTTCGTCCAACGCCTGCTGCAATTCTGCGCAACCTTCGCCAGTGACTGCCGATGTGATGACAACCTTCTGGCGGTGCTTCTTGAATTCCTTGATGGCGTTTTCGATGCCGAGGTCACTCTTGTTGAGGGCAACGACAAAGTTCTTTTCGGCAAGCTTCGGGTGGAATGCCTTGAGTTCTTCCTTGAGAACCTTGAACTGCTCATAAGCGTTTTCGGCAAAACCGTCGATCACAAAGAGCAACGTGTGCGTACGTTCGATGTGCTTGAGGAACTGGTGGCCAAGGCCCTTGCCTTCGCTGGCACCTTCCAAAAGACCCGGAATATCTGCAACCACAAAGCTGTGGCCGTTCACCTGGACGATGCCGAGAACCGGTTCGAGCGTCGTAAACGGATAGTCGCCAACCTTCGGGCGTCCGCTAGAAATCTTGTTCACAAGGCTCGACTTGCCTGCGTTCGGGAAACCCACAAGACCCACGTCTGCCATGAGCTTGAGTTCGAGGAACAGCTGGCGGACTTCGCCCTTTTCACCCGGAGTGCATTTGCGCGGAGCCTGCACCTTTGGAGTTGCAAAGTGCTGGTTGCCCATGCCGCCCTTGCCGCCGCGAGCCGCGATCCACTTCTGACCGACTTCTGTCAAGTCTGTGAGGATATGGCCTTGTTCGTCCTTGACGATCGTGCCGCGCGGAACGTTGATGATAAGGTCGTCTGCGGAAGCTCCGGAGCAGCGCTTGGCGCCACCGGGCTGACCGTTCTTGGCCTTGTAAATGCGGGTATGACCCATGTCGAGAAGCGTGGTGTACTGCTCGTTCACCTGCAAAATCACGTGACCGCCACGACCGCCATCACCGCCATCGGGACCGCCGAGGGGTACAAACTTTTCACGATGGAAACTGCAGATGCCGTCACCGCCTCTGCCGGAGCGAACTTCAATATTTTTTTCGTCTAAGAACATAGCCCAAATTTAGAAATTTTTGATGAAATTCATAGAGTACAAATTTCTCCTCCAAAAACAAAAACCGCCAAAACTCATGGAGCTTTGGCGGTTTTTTGAAATTTGATTGATGACGAACGCGGATTAAACCAAACCGATCGTTTCGTCGAGGCCGAGCGCGATATTCATGTTCTGAATAGCGGCGCCGCTAGCACCCTTGCCGAGGTTGTCGATAATCGTCGTGACCTGCATGATGTTTTCGTTGCCGAAAACTTGGATGCGGGCGTTGTTCGTGTCGTTACAGACCGTCGGGTCCAAGCGGCCGTTGAACAGCACCGGAGCGGCTTCGTACGGCAAGACCTTCACGAACTTCGAACCTTCGTAATGCTTGGCGAGGATTTCGGTCAAGTCCTGCGGACCGACCTTCTTCGTGAGCATGTTCGGGAAGATGGCGACCGTCACGGCCATACCCTTGTAGTAGGGGCCAAGCACCGGGTTGAAGAACGGGACGTTTTCAAGTCCGCAGTACTTCTTCATTTCGGGGAGGTGCTTGTGGGCGAGCGCAAGCGCGTACGGGGCGGGAGCCATGATGGCCTTCGATTCACCTGCCTTGTGGCTGAGGGCGTCTTCGGCTTCGTATTCGGCGATGAGCTTCTTGCCGCCACCGGAGTAACCGGTGATGCTGTAAGCGGCGAGGTTGGCGCTCTTCGGGAGGATTCCCGAGGCAACGAGCGGGTGGACGCCGAGGATAAATCCCGAGGCGTGGCAACCGGGGTTTGCAATGCGCTTGCTCTTGGAAATGGCTTCGCGCTGTTCGGCCGAAAGTTCCGGCATACCGTATGTCCAAGCCGGGTTCACGCGGTGAGCCGTGGAGGCGTCGATGATGCGCGTGTTCGGATTCGTGCAGAGGGCGGCGCTTTCCATGGACGCTGCGTCCGGGAGGCAAAGGAACGTCACGTCAGATTCATTGATCATCTTCTGGCGTTCGTTCACGTCCTTGCGGAGTTCTGGATTGATCTTGAGAATTTCCAGGTCGTTACGCTTGGCAAGTCTCTCGAAAATTTGCAGGCCAGTGGTCCCTGCTTCGCCATCTACGAATATCTTGAACATTGGATAATGTGTGGTTGGTGGTTTGTGATTAGTGGTTGGTAGGAAGTTAGAAGTCGGAAGTAGGAAGTTTTATAATCGCGGCAAAGCCGCCAGATTAATACTGTCTACCGTCTACTGCCTACTTCCTACTGTTTACTTATTAGCGCCGCAGCACTTCTTGTACTTCTTGCCAGAACCGCACGGGCACGGGTCGTTACGGCCGACAACCGGACCTTCGTGGCGGACAGTTTCCTGCTTCACAGCACGACCGTCATAGAAGTACCAAGCACCGCCGACCTTGTGGAATTCGCCAAGTTCGTGGTGGTTGCGGGTGATGTTGCCCTGCTTGAAGCGAGCGACAAATTCAACCCAGCCGATGTTCTTTTCTTCTTCGGTCTTGGTCTGCTTGATTTCGATGCCGAGCCATTCGGACTGACGGCTCCAGGCTTCTACGCTCGGTTCGTCAAAGTCATCGCGCTGGGTGGCTTCGAGCGAATCCTTGAGCCATGCAATTTCGTGCTTGGCGTAAGCGGTGTAGCGGGAGCGCATAAGGGCTTCCGGGGACGGAGCGAGGGCGGTCTTCTTAATAATCGGTTCGCAGCAGTCGCAATAAGCCTTGCCAGAACCGCACGGGCATAAATCGTTAGCCATAGTAAAATCCTTATAAAAAACTGGAGCAAAAATACAAAAAAAAGGGGCGCCTGTGGAGTTCCCTGCTTTATTTTTTACAAGCCTCAAGTCTATAAAAAGGCGACCCGGCACGGAGGCCGAGGTGACCGCAAACGTGGTGGCTCGTATTCATAGACTTTTCGCTTCGCTCAAGTCTATAAAAAAAGAGATGCCCGCTTGGAGGCGGGCATGACAGCTAAAGTCGCAACAGACTTGGCTAAAATGGAGGTGCTAGATTACAGGCACTTCTTCATGAGCCAGAATTCTTCCTTGCCTTCGCGGCCCGGAATGCTGTTGACCGGCTTCACGCGTTCGACGATGTCGAAAACGCCGTCCAGACGAGCCATGAGTTCGCCTTCGCTCATGCAGTGCGGAGGGCCCTGCATGGTCTTGCCGTTCATAAGCGGGTACATGAAGCAGATGAACACGCCGTCGTCCTTCATCATCTTGTAGCAGACTTCGAAGAATTCGTCGCGGCGACCCGGATGGATGGCCGAGAATGCACCGTAATCGTAAATGATGTCGAACTGCTGGCCGCCACGCTTGGCGTCCTTCGGCGAAAGCGTGAACAAGTCCAAATCCAAGGAACGGAGGTTCTTGTGCTTTCTGCTCAGGTGGTCGAGTTCATCGACGGCCGTCGGGGCAAAGTCCACAGCCAAAACTTCGTGTCCACGCAAAGCCCAAGCCTCGGCGTCATAGCCGAACCCGGCGCCAGGAATCAGCACGGAGCCGGTTGCGGGGCAGGAGGGATGCTTGAAAAATTCAAGCAGGGCGGGGGTAGCCTTCTTGAAATTCCAGTAGTCCTTGCCTTCGGCATAAAGATTATCCCAGAATTCCGGGAGGTTTTGCGTTAACATTTCTTACCATCCTTTTTGTACGCTAGTTGTCCACATGCGGCAAGGATATCCCTACCGCGGGGATTGCGGATCGTGATTTGAATTTCGGCAGCTCGCACGGCGGCGAGAAAATCTTCCACCTCTTCGGGGGTGGGGGCGTGTAGAGTCGGATCATCGCCGTCGTTTAAGACGATGGCGTTCACCTTCACACGGCGCGGGGCGCAGATGCGGATCAGTTCCTTTGCAGCCTTCGGCGTGCAGGTGATGTTCTGGATGAGTACGAACTCAAACGTCACATAATTATCGGTTCGACGGATGTAATCGTCAACCGCTTCCAAAAGTTTTTCGATGGGCCAGGTCCTGTTCACCGGCATTACGGACGAACGGTATTCGTTGTTAGTGCTATTG
>JBGVAT010000099.1:0-29386 GCA_045224895.1 Fibrobacter sp. | reverse complement strand
TTCCTCCTCATGCACGCTATGGGCCCGAACGTCTCTGGTGTGATTGGTACGGCAGTTTGCGCTGGTTATATGATCAGCCGCCTTTCGTAAGTCTTTCGCTTACATTGTCATCCCGGACTCCAATGTCATCCCGGCCTTGTGCCGGGACGGGATCGCCTTTTAAAACCCCTCGGCATTAAGCTGGGGGATTTTTATATATGGCTGGATAAAAGCAATTCTTTATAGTAAGTCAATGACGATAGCTTGTACTTTGGTTGTAGCGGTTCTCGTTTTAAACCGTCAATAAAAGCATCGATGTATTTTTGAAATTTTTCAATGATGAAATCATATCGTTTCAAAATTTCAGTATGCTCTTTTGAATCAATATGTGCGGGCATACCTATTTCGTCATCTTGAAAAATGATTACTGTTTTGCTGAAATCAAGACCTGAAGATTGTCTTTTTATAGAGTTTCCTTGAAATTTATATGCATGAGTGTGTTGTATGTTGGATCTAAAAGGAATTGCAAAGCGAAGTCCTCGGTATTCGATGAGTAAGACTAAATAAGGACGGTTTTGTTTGGAAAGAATTTCTTTATTGTTGGAATATCGTTCATAAAAAAGAGAGGATAAAAGTCTTATTTGTGGCGCTTTAGTTTTACTCATTGTAGATCCTTTTTTTTGCAATAAAAAAAGACCGTTTTTTATGATATATAAAAAACGGTCTCATCTAATGAGCTTTCTTTTTTATCTCAGGTGGTCGCTCTACCACCCTGTCATCCATTTGGGCTTTCTTTTTTTCTCAGGTGGACGCCCTTCCACCCTATCTGTTTATAAATATATGTAATTCTCTGTGAAAATGCAACCCCTTCGTTTTTGGTGTGCCTTTTTGTTCTATAGAATTTAGGTTTTGTTCTTTAGATTTCTAAAATTTTTATTTGAATTTAAAAAGTGCTTAAATTTGATTAAAAACGCCATTTTTGTTTTCGTGAAAGATTTTTAAAACCTTGTGTGCATACTTGCGATTAAGTAAATTTATGGTATGATGAAATCGGTTATTGAATACAAGAACTATCGCGAGTACGTCCTGGACTATTACCAGGAACGCAAGCGTTGTTCCGCATTTACGTGGCGTGAATTTGCGAAGAACGCCGGCTTTGCTTCGGGGTCGTACTTGAAACTTGTGAGTGACGGAAAGACGCGTTTGCGTGAAGAAAGTGCGAAAAAGACGGCCCTTGCAATGGGCTTGGTGGGATTCGAGTTTGATTATTTTGTCTTGATGGTGCGCTATGAAAATGCGAAGACGGATCAAGAAAAGAAAAAGTGCTTTGAAGAAATGCAGGCGCTCGGTGAGGCCGGCCGTGTGAAAATTCTCGGGAGCGAAATGTACACGTTCTATGAAACGTGGAAACATTCTGTGGTCCGCGAGTTGGCAGTGGCGATGCCGGGGGCTAAGCCGAACGAGATTGCAAAAGTTTGCAGGCCTTCGATTTCTGCGGCGGATGTGAGCGAAAGTCTGCATTTTCTTGTCAAGTCCGGACTCCTGAAACGCGATATCAGGGGCCATTACCACCAGACGAGCCAATCGCTTTCGACGGGGCGCTTGAACGTGGTTGCCGTGGCAGTGCATTCGTTGTTGCGCCAGATGGGCGAATTTGCGCTGGACGCTCTGGACAAGCTTCCGATTTCGGAACGCCATTTTAGCGGAATCACGATGGGTGTGACAGAAGAAAGCTACACAAAGATTGTGGATGAAATAGCGGCATTCCGCAAGCACATTGTGTCGATGGTCGCCGCCGAGAAAAAACCGGAAAAAATTTGCCGATTGAACTTTCAGTTTTTCCCGCTGACAGAAAAGATTAACGTAAACGTGTGAGTGTGCTTATGAAGGTGATGAAGTTTATATCGAATTTTGCGACACTTGCTTTTGGACTTGTGTTTTGGGCGTGTGCCGAAAATAATACCGCTGGCACGAGCGAAGAAAGCGAAGGCATTGTCGCTATCAAGGATCGTGAAATTGCGGGCGTGACACAGAAGGGCCCGTTCTTGACAGGTTCTTCGTTGACAGTCCAGGAACTCAATGGCGAAACTCTGGCTCAGACTGGAAAAAGCTTTATAACGAGAGTGAAAAGCGATCGGGGCGATTTTGTTCTTGGTGGCGTAAATCTGGTTTCTCCGTATGCCTTGCTTAAAGTGAACGGTTATTACCTGAATGAAGTCACTTGGAAAAAATCCGATGGAATGGTTGTGCTGAACGCTCTTACGGACTTGTCGGACCGTAACCACGTGAATGTGAACGTCCTTACCCATTTGACGGCAGACCGTATTTTGACTTTGGTTCGTCGCGATGGGAAATCATTTGCCGAAGCCAAAAAACAGGCAGAAAGGGAAGTCCTGAAGTCCTTTGCCATTATGAAGGATGTTGGAAATAGCGAAGATCTGGATTTGTTCGAAGATGAAAATGGCTCGGTGTTGCTAGCTGTGTCTATCCTGATGCAAGGCGAGAGAACGGAAGCTTCGTTCTCTGAACTGCTTGCGAAAGCGGCCATCGCATTTGCTGATAGCGGAGTCTGGAACGGGCCGGAAAAAGCCGAAGTTGCGGATTGGGCGTTCTTGACTGAAAAGGAATATTGGGAAAATCATGAATATTACAGAGGTAGTTTACTCAGTATCATTAAGGAAAATGTTATGTCCTGGGTGGGTGGCGATTCCGAAGATTCCTCCCTGGAAAAATATATTTATGATTTTTGGGTAAACGAATATGGGCTCGGTGAGTGCAGTGAAAAGAACTCGGGTGAAATGCGTCATAATACAGATGTACATAGCAAGTTCTATAATGTGGAATTTGAATGTGATGGTGAACACGAACGCTGGATTTGGATGGGGGTCGCTAATCCCACAGATTCCAGTGCTGTTGGAGTTCTTGATTTACGAGATGAAAAGACGTATAAGACGAAACGCTTTGGAAATGTCGTTTGGATGACTGACAATTTGCGGTATGGCCCAAAGCCTTTAAAAGGTGTGTACTTGTATAACCGTAAATCCGCATTGGAGGCGTGCCCTGTAGGAACTCGTTTGCCGCGATATGACGAAGTCGAAAATCTGTTATCGCAATATGGTGGTGCCGGGAAAAATGCAGCGGATTCGTTGATGGCTGTGGATGGTTTCAATGCGCTACAGGACGGATTCCCGAGTTCATATTTTTTGGATGAATACTGGATGGCGGAAGATGGTTCCCAGTATCAGTATGAACGCAAGGGTGTCGCCATATGGATTTCGACAGAGGATATTTATTCTGGTGAAACCTTTGCTTTATGGATTGATTCTGCTGGGGCTGAAATAAGAGTATTTTCCAGTTATCTTAGTGAAGCTTCTGTTCGCTGTATTGTTGAATCTGAATCGGAAAATGTGCCAGTTGCTCATGAACAGAAGCAGTATAGTGCGGATAGTTACATAAAAGATGTCCGCGATAATGAAGTGTACCGTTTTACTGAAATAGATGGCAAATATTGGTTGGCGGAAAACCTGCGCTATAAAGGGGCTGTGCCGAACGATTCGATGTGCGGTGATGATGGTTGCTTTTATTCGTGGCTAGAAGCTGTAGGCCCTGATTCCACTTATAATGTATGCCCCGAAGGTTGGCGTCTCCCTAGCCGGCTTGATTGGGATGAAATGCTGACGTTTGTGGCGAATGGAAACGTTGAAAATTTTTCCTTGGGTGGATTAAGGTCTGGTTTGAAAGAATATCGTATCGGATATAGATTGTGCGATTATAGAGAATGGAACCAAGGAGACTATGTCCTTCGGGAGGATAATGATCCGTATGATTTTAGTGCAAAAGATTTTGATTTGGGTAGATTCTGGACAAGTTCTGATACCGCTTTTGTGGAAGAATACAGTGATAAACATATCGAAGGAGCCTGGATGATTGCGTTGCGTGATAAAGAAGCCGGAGTGTGGCTTGAAGAAAAACAGGACCGATATGCTGTTCGCTGCGTAAAGGATAAGTAGGAGACTGAATATGAAAAAATTGATGTTACCGTTTTTGCTTGCTTTAGGAACGGTTCTGCTGGCGTGTTCCGATGATGTTTTGAATGGTGCTTTGGATGATGCGGGCGTCGTTGCGATCAATGATCGTGAAATCGCTGGCGTTACACAAAAGGGCCCCTTTTTGATGGGCTCGTCGGTGACGATCCAGGAACTTGATGGACAGTCTCTGGTACAGACCGGGAAAAGCTTTAAGGCTTTTGTAAAAAGCAACCAGGGTGATTTCTCCATCAAGGATGTAAGTCTTGTTTCTCAATACGCGATGCTCGAAGTCGAAGGCTATTTTCGAAACGAAGTTACAGGACAAAATTCTGGTGGAATGATTCTGTTGAATGCCTTGACGGATTTAAGAAAACGTGATCACGTGAATGTGAACCTGCTTACTCATATTGAATCCGGCCGAATTCTTAATCTTGTCCAAAAGCATGGACTTTCTGTTGCCGCTGCGAAAAAGCAAGCTGAACAGGAACTCTTTTCGTCATTTGGTTTTATGAAAGGAAACGTTGCTCCAGAAGACATGGATCTCTTTTCGAAAAATAATGATGGAGCGATGTTGCTTGCTGTGAGTGTGCTGATGCTGCAAGACAGCTCATCGGACGCCGATTTTTCGGAACGGATGTCCAAGGTCGCATTCGCTTTTGCAGAGAACGGTTCTTGGTCGGGGACTGATCGCGCAAAAATTGCAGATTGGGCGATGCGCTCCGAAATAGCAAATGATTCTGGCTTAAGTGTGCTGCAAAGAGTTCGGAAAAATTTGGAATCCTGGAATGAGGTGGTTCCTCCGTTTGAGGAGTATATAAACCTTTTTTGGACTAACGAATATGGATTGGGAACGTGTAGTGATGCAAACTTTCATGAGGTTCGCCCTAACATAAACGAAAACAGCTTGTTTTATCTGGATGAGTTCGTGTGCAACTCGAATCATCGCTGGAGTTTGATTGCGTATCGAGAAAATGCAGGCGATATCAATGTTGCTGGGGTTTATTGGGCTCCCAGAAATGCCGGTTGTGAAAGTCAAGATCATATGACCTTTGGTGGCTATGATGATACTGATGAAGCTTCGGTGATTGACAAGCAGTGCCTTGCTTACGGAGGGTTCTTCTCGGCTACTGATATATTCGGGAGTTACTACTCTGCAGCAATGGATGTGTGCCCGGAAGGATATCGGTTGCCGACGCGGGAAGAAGCCCAGGCGCTGATAGATGCGTATGGTGGAGCTGAAAATGCCGCTGCGGGGTTGCGATCGGTAGATGGCTTTGCTGCTGTGATGAGTGGTTATGTGAATCCGATTTCGATAGGTTCTTTATATTCGGATGTTCACGCGATGACCGGATTTTGGACATCGACCTCAAATACATGGCTGGATTCAGCGTTCAATGTGCATGTAACGGATCACTATTATTTGAAGATAGACTCGAATGGTGCGACCATTGATAGTGCTAATCTTAAAAATAACGCGTCTATGAAGATATCGGTGCGTTGCGTAAGGGATTTATAAAAAAGGGAGGATGGTAATATGAAAAAGATGACTTTATTTGTGTCGTTTGTTGCTCTCTGTTTGCTTTGCGGTTGTTCTGCGGAAAAGCCAATGGATGTTTCTGGATCCGGGGTGCATTTTGACGGAACTGTTGATGGCGTTTCGCAAAAAGGCCCTTTTTTGACGGGATCCACGGTGACCCTTCAGGAACTTGATGCAAGCTCTTTGGGACAGACTGGAAAAAGTTTTAAGGGTATGATTATGAACGATAAAGGAGAGTTCGCGATCAATGATGTTGATTTGAATTCCCCGTACGCATTGCTCGTGGCCAATGGGTATTTCCGCAACGAAGTGACTGGAGAAAAATCGAGTGGAACGATCATCATGATGGCGATTGCGGATTTGTCGAACCGTTCCCATGTGAATATCAATTTGTTGACCCATTTGGAATATGAGAGAATTCGTGTGTTGTTGGATCAAAAGAAAATGTCTTTTGCCGATGCCAAAAACAGGGCTGAACAAGAAATATTCTCAAACTTTTTTGAAATGTCCGCTTCTGAGAAGGCTGAAAACTTGAATATTTTTGGGAATAGCGAAGGGGACAAGGCCTTGCTCGCGATAAATGTCCTTTTGCTGGGCGATTTAAGTGAACCGGAATTTATGGGGCGCTTGGTCGCGTTAAGCGATGACTTTGCCCGTGATGGCGTTTGGAACGATTCTCTTCTCAAGGCGAAAATTGCGGATTATGCTTGTGGGCTGAGCATGTGGGGCGAACTTGCGAAAATCCGCAAGAATATGGAAGCGTGGAAAATTGCCGATGTTCCGGCGTTTGAACCTTATGTGACCCGCTTTTGGGCAGACCAGTATGGCCTTGGAAAATGCGATGCTTCGAATGTGGGCGAACGCAAGAAGAATGCAAATGAATCCAGTGCATTCTATGGTATGAATTTTGTCTGTGACAAGGATGGCGGATGGGTTGCAAATAAGAATGAATTTTACGGCGGCTGTGATTCCTGTTCTGTGATGAGGGACCCCCGTGATGGCCATGTGTATAAATATATGAATATAGATGGAACGGACTGGATGGTTTCGAATCTCAGGTATGACAACGGGGATTATGAATGTTTGCTTGGGAATTGCGAGGATTATGGTTATCTCTATGAATCTCCTGGCACAACAAAGCTTAGTGAAGGTTATTACTATGCCTATAATCCCGACGACCCTGCTGCTGGCATATGCCCTAGTGGCTGGCGCGTTCCAATATCGGAAGATTTTCGTCATTTGCTCTATAACGCTTCCGATGATGAAAAGAAGCAGCTTTTCTCGGAAGCGGAACGGGATGTCCTTTTGGCATCAGGTGCTGAATCGTCTTCTTACTGGGGTGCTGAAGTTTCGCTTGGTCGAAGAACTATGGAATGGCGTAATGTGTTGGATGTATTTGGCGACGGTTCTTTGGATATGACTCTAAAACCATCGGGTAGAGCGTTTGTCCGTTGCGTCAGAAATTAGTATAAAGTTTGTTTCTCGATATGAAACCTCGTTAGGAAACTAGCGAGGCTTTTTTATGTTCTCAGAACATATGAAGTATGTTCTGAAATGTTGAAAATTTTAAAAATACTAAAAATTTGGTAAAATTTGTCGAAAAACGCCAATTTTATGTTCTAGGTAAACTATAAAAGGTATATTTGTACCTATGAAGGAAATCATTGAATATACGGATTATCGCAAGTACATCCAGGATTACTATGACGAGCGCAAACGCACTTCGGCGTTTTCTTGGCATATGTTTGCGCAGAAGGCGGGCTTTGCATCGGATGTCTATTTGAAGTATGTTTGCGAGGGTAAGAAAAACCTGAGTGTTGGTTCTGCGGGGTCTGTCGCAAGTGCTATGGATCTTGCCGGTTTTGAACAGACTTATTTTGTCCTGATGGTTTCGTATGCCCATGCAAAAGATGACAAGACGAAACGAGCCGCATTCGAAGAACGCTGTGCGCTTGCGAATGCCCACAAGATGCGTATTCTGGGGGATGAAGAGTTCAATTATTTTAAATCATGGAAAAATTCCGTGATTCGTGAATTGGCTCCGCATATGCCCGGCGCAAAGCCTCTCGAAATGGCACGCGCCTGCAAACAAAAGATTTCTGCAACGGAAGTTTCCGAGACGCTTGAATTTTTGGTGAAGGCGAAACTTTTAAAGAAGGACAGAAGCGGAAACTACCAGCAAACGGATAAGGCCATCAGGATGGCGCCTGTGGAGGCTGTGCCCTTGGCGGCTCGCGATTTGCAGCGCCAGATGGGAGAGTTTGCAATACAGTCGCTTGATTTGCCAATTTCTGAACGTGTGATGTCGGGCTATACGCTTGGTCTTACGGAACGTGCTTACGAACGGATAAAAAAGGAAGTGGAGGAGTTCTACCGGCGCGTTGTCGCGATTGCGACGGAGGAAGACGAAACGGAGCGGGTTTACCGCTTGAATGTGCAGCTGTTCCCGATGAGCGAATGGTTGAATAAAAAATAAACGGGTTTAATGAAGGAAAAGAGAAAATGAAAAATGTGTGCAATTTTTTTAAGAACGGATTTGTTTCCGCTTTTGCGATGATGTCTCTTTTGATGGGCTGTTCCGGTAATGACGTTGCTGGTGGCGCTTCAGGAGATGCTGGTGTTTACGCTGTCAAGAATTTGGATGTGGCGGGCGTTTCGCAGAAGGGCCCGTTCGTAACAGGTTCAGCGGTGACTGTGCAGGAACTGGATGGCATTACGCTTAAGCAGACGGGCAAGAGCTTCAAGAGCTCTATCAAGAGCGACAAGGGCGACTTTGCCATCAAGGATATCAATCTTGAATCGCAGTATGCAATTCTTGAAGCATCGGGCTATTACCGCGATGAAATCACTGGCAAGAAATCTTCGGGTACGGTCACGCTCCGTGCGCTCACGGATTTGAGCAATCGCAAGACGGTGAATATTAACTTGCTTACGCATCTGGAATATGAACGTGTGTCGTATCTCGTGACCGAGAAGAAGAAACCCATTGCCGAGGCGAAGGCACAGGCGGAAGGCGAAATCCTGGCGGCGTTCAACATTGCGGGTGATTTTGCAGAATCCGAAGACTTGAACATTCTTGAGTCGGGCGATGGAAATGCGGCACTCCTTGCCTTGAGCGTGTTGATGCAGGCGGATGCCGACGTGGCGGGGCTTACCGAACGCATGGGCGAGTTCAGCATCGCGATTGCAGAAGGCGGTACTTGGGATGATGTAGATACGAAGACTGCAATTGCCGACTGGGTCTGCGATGCGGATCTTAAGGGAACGTTTGCGAATGTGCGCAAGAATATCGAGGGCTGGAAGTATACGGATTCCGTGCCTGCATTTGAAAAGTACGTGACGAACTTCTGGTGGGAAAATTACGGTCTCGGTTCTTGCACGGCAAAACGCGAAGGCGATGTCAAGCGTAACGTGAATAAGTTGAGTAAACTCTATAATGAATATTTTGTGTGCGAAAATGGTCGCTGGGTTATACCGGAGGATGATGCGGAATCCTCCAGTTCTTGGCAATCGCCGAATTCATCGTCTAGTTCCGAAAATCTGCCAAGCAGCTCGTCTGTCGATTCTGGAGAACCTGTCTTTGGATTGTTGACGGATGTTCGTGACGGAAAAGTTTACAAAACTGTTAAATTGGGATCGCAGGAATGGATGGCGGAAAACCTGAACTATGCCGCCGAAGGTAGCCATTGCTATGAAGACAAAGAAGAAAATTGTGAAAAATACGGTCGTCTGTACAATTGGGAAATCGCCTTGGATACATCGAATAGAGGGTGTGGTGATAATTTTTCGGGATGTCGCTTGCGTAATGATTTCCACCCTCGTCAAGGCGTGTGTCCTGATGGATGGCATTTGCCGGAACATTCGGAATGGGATACGCTGTTTAATTTTGCAAGGGAACACAGCGAAGGCGAAGGCGTGGGCTCAAGTTTGCAGGCGTACGATTGGGATGATTATAATGAAAAGCTGTATGCATCGGATCGTTTTGGCTTTAACATTCTTCAAGCGGGAATATCATTTAAAGAGGAATATGCCGATTTGGGTGTGTCGACTGAATTTTGGACCTCTTCGATTGAAACGTTTGATTGGATTACTTATGTTACGATAAGTCCTATAACGTTGTATTTTGCAAAAAGAGGTTCAGGTAGCACGGTAAATCATGTCAATATCGCGAGGGCTGTTTCTGTTCGCTGTGTCAAGGGACAGGGCGGGAAAAGGAATGGCTATGATTTTGATGCCCCGCGGTATGAAGAGGACTTGCCGGAAGAAGTCGACTTTATTCAGGATTATGTTTCGGATAAGCGGCGTGTGTCGTGGAATGATGATTCGCTTATGACATTCTGGTGTGTCCGTCATACAACGGACTCTGAGGATGTTCTAATGAATAATTGGGATTATTCGCAGTATGTATCCGGTTCTCTGGAGGACGAAGCCAGGGATAGCTTGGAACTGTTCAAGGACGTACTCTTGGAGAATGGGTTTACCTACAAGAAGTCGGATTCTATCGGCCAGCAAACTTATAACGGAGGAAATGACGTTTTCTTTATTAATCAGGTGGTGACTAGTGATTCAAAGATTCTTCGCGAATATTATGAAAAGGAAACCGCTAAGGCGAGGTACGTAATTGTGGTTCTTGTTGGAGCGAATGTTGCTAATGCGAATATCACGGGCAAGGCGACAATTTATAAGTATGGCTACTCTATAGAAGTTCATACTTATTATAAGCGAAAATCGTGATGTAGGTAATAGAGCCTCGTTAGGAAGGAAAAAAGACCTCGTTAGGAAACTAGCGAGGCCTTTTTGTGTGCTTAAAGCGATTCCATCCAGCGGGACATGAATACGTTATAGACGCTGTAGGTTTTTCCGTTTAAATCGCTTTGTTCTAGCAGTAGTTCTTTTTCGACAAGGGTTGAAAGAATTTTTTTAGCGGTGGCGCTGCTTCCTATGCCATATTTCATCAAGAAGGCGCTTGCTGTTGGTTGCTTTACGGAGCCTTCCTTGGCAACGGCGATAAGGTATTTCCACTGTTTGTCGGTAATCAGGTTGCGACGTTCAATGAAGTTTGGGATTTCAAATCGTAAAATGCTGGATATAGTTCTTTTGACGTCTTCTAATGTGATGTTTTTTGATGACTCTGCAAATACTCTGTTGCATACAAATTGTGTATAGTAAGTGTGTCGCTTTGTCCATTCTAAAATGAAATCAACTGCATCTTCGTCAATGTTTTTTCCTGCTCTTTGAAATAGATGTGTGATAAACTTCTTATACTTTTCAGAATCGATACGGTCGATGTGGATTGTTCTGGAGCTTTCGTAAAAGGGCTTCTTTGCGTTGGTGAACATATCAGCCATCAAATGCTTTTTGCTGCCGCAGAAAATAAATTTCACATGATGCATTTGCTGAATGTATGTTCGCAGTAAAGCCTCGATATTTGTTTCTTTAAATTCCCTAATTTGCTGGAATTCATCGATGGCGAGGATGATTTGCTTTTCTTGTTTTTCAAGAAAGTCGAAAATGGATTTTAAAGTCAGTTTTTTTTGCTCATCTAGTTGGAAGGTAAATGTAACTTGAGGGCTGCCTGATATGGAATCATAGCTAAGAAGCGGCCGTACGTTCTTGAGTGCAATGAAGAACTTTTTTATCAGTGACTCGTTTGCTATGGAGCTGACGATGGCTTCAGACAAGATTTTGATAAAATCGTCTAGGTTTTGCGCCGAAAAAATGTCGGCGTAAATGCAAGTATAATGTTTTTCCTTGAGGTCCTCGAATGTTCTGAAAATGAGACCCGTCTTGCCGTAGCGTCGTGGAGAAATTAATGTGACATTTGAACCATTGGTTAAAAAGGAGGTAATGTCCTTGAGTTCTTGTTCTCGATCGCAGAAATTCTCTTTTGTTGTGTAAGGCTCTAGAGAGAACGGATTTTCCATAATAACCTCAATTAACTTTTAGTAAGTTACCTTTAGTAATATACCAAATGTTAATTAAAGCGTCAATAGGATGACTGTTGTATTCCTGGAATACATCTTTGTGTTCTAAAACGCTAAAATTTGAATTATTTTTGCAAATATGGTAAAATTTGACTAAAATCGCCATTTTTGTATTCTAAAAATTGGCAAAATGTCTATATTTGTACACATGAAGGAGATCGTAGAATACACAGACTACCGCAAGTTCATCCAGGACTACTACGATGAACGAAAGCGAAGCTCGGCTTTTACGTGGCGCGAGTTTGCCCGTGATGCGGGATTTTCGTCGGCTGTGTATTTGAAGTACGTTTGCGAGGGCAAAAAGAATCTGAGTGTAGGGTCGGCGGGGTCCGTTGCTGCGGCGATGGGGCTTGCCGGGTTCGAGCAGACGTACTTTGTCTTGATGGTTTCGTATGCGCATGCCAAAGATGACAAGGCGAGACGTGCCGCGTTCGAAGAACGCTGTGCGCTTGCGCATGCCCACAAGGTGCGTGTACTCGGGAACGAGGAATTCGATTATTTCAAGTCGTGGAAGAATCCGGTGCTGCGTGAGATTGCTCCGCATATGCCTGGTGCAAAGCCGCTTGAAATGGCTCGTAAGTGCAAGCCGCAGATTTCTGCGGCGGAGGTTTCCGAGACGCTTGACTTTTTGGTGCGCGCAAAGCTCTTGAAGAAGGACAAGAGCGGCAACTACGAACAGACGGACAAGTCTCTTTCTATGGGGTCGGTCGATGTAGCGCCTGTGGCAGCCCGCGATATGCAACGTCAGATGGGGGAATTTGCGGTGAAGGCTTTGGACTTGCCGCTTTCGGAACGTGACATGTCGGGGCTTACCATGGGGCTCACGCGCCGTGCTTACGAAAAAATCAGGAAGGAAATTGCGGATTTTCGCCGCCGCATTGTGGCGATTGCAAGCGAGGACGATGAGACGGAACAGGTGTACCGCCTGAATTTGCAGTTGTTCCCGCTGAGCGAACGTCTTGGCGATGAATTGGCAGGCTCGGTTTCGGGAGAAGGTGTTGAAAAAAGAAAGGAGAAGGGTGATGAAGTCCGTCGTTGATGTTTTTGATCTGTTTTTAGCGCTCGCTCTTGCTGTGTTGTTGGCGGCGTGTTCCGACGACAAGGTGGCTGGCGGCACTACAGAAGATGCGGGAATTATCGCAAACTTGGATGTGGCGGGGCTTGCACAAAAGGGACCGTTTGTCAAGGGCTCTGTCGTGACGGTGCAGGGCGTGAATTGCAAGACGATGGAATTCACGGATGAGGTATTCGAAGGCTCCGTAAAAAACAACGATGGTGAATATGTTGTTGAAAATGTGAACTTGTCTGTTGCTTGCGCTCTGCTTGAAGTGACCGGCTATTACCTCAATGAAAATACCGGCAAAAAATCGACGGGCGAGATTACGCTCCATACGCTGACGGATTTGAGTGACAGGGGATCTGTGAACATCAACGTGTTCACGGAACTGGAATACAAGCGCGTGATGAAGCTCGTCACCGAAAAGAAGAAGTCTTTTGCAGAAGGCAAAAAGCAGGCCGAAAAGGAAGTGCTTGCGGCGTTTGACGTGAAAGGCGATTTTGTTCCGTTCGAAGACTTGGATATTTTTGAAAACGGTAAAGACGATGTTGCACTCCTTGATGTGAGCGTGATGCTGCAGGCGGATTTGGACGCTACGGAACTTGCGGAACGCTTGGAAAACATTGCTGCCGACATCGCGAAAGATGGCGAATGGGATGACCGTAGCTCTGTCATTCCCGCCTCGTCATCCTCGCAACCGTCTTCTTCGTCATCCTGGAGCAAAGCGACGGGATCCAATAGCAGTATAAAAGACACTTACCTGAATCCTGGCATTGCTTACGGCGAAATGACCGACTCCCGTGACGGACAAGTTTACAAGACTATAAAGATTGGGGAACAGGTTTGGATGGCGCAAAATTTGAACTATGAAGCGACGACCAGTTATTGCTACAATGATAGTACGGAATATTGCGAAAAGTATGGCCGGTTGTACACCTGGGCCGCATCGGTGGACAAGTCGGAGAAAGAATGCGGACTCGGAAATGAATGTAATCTGGCGTCTGGGAATATTCGCGGTGTTTGCCCCGATGGCTGGTATTTGCCTAGCGAAGATGATTTTGAGACTTTAATCAAGGCTGTGGGTGGCGGAAATGCTGCCGGCGCTAAACTGAAGTCTTTGAGCGGCTGGCGTGACGATGGTGGTGAAAGTGGCAACGGTACTGACGCATTCGGATTCTCGGCGCTGCCTGTTGGCGTTGGTATGCAGGGCTACTACGGTGAGGGTTTCGGTACGCAGTTCTGGGGCTCTACGGAGTGCGGTAGCGCGAAAGCTGCAGATAAAGGTTACAGCTGCGCGTCTATAATGAGCTTGGAATATGACGATGTCGATGTGGACTTGAGGAGCTACGCTGCTAAGGACTTCAAGTTTTCTGTCCGCTGCGTCAAGGAAGATGGTGAATTTGTTCCGGTATCCAGCAGTTCTTCCGTCATTGCGAGCTCTAGCTCTGTCATTCCCGCCTCGAGCGGGAATCTCCCCTCTTCGTCATCCTGGAGCAAAGCGACGGGATCCAGTAGCAGTTCAGTTACCTTGGCGGCGCTGTGCAAGACCGAAACAGAAGATAATTGCGAATATGGAACTTTGGCCGATTCCCGTGATGGACAAACCTACAAGATTGTGAAAATCGGTGACCAGGTTTGGATGGCGGAAAACTTGAACTATGAAAATGGCAATAGTATGTGCTACAGTGATGGTAGTACTAAATGCGGTAAGTCTGGTCGTATTTACACTTGGGATGATGCAAAAGAGGTTTGTCCGAGTGGATGGCACTTGCCCGATACTACGGAATGGGCGGCTTTATTTTCAGCGGTGGGAACTCGGGGGATGGCTGGTCGGAATCTCAAGTCGACCACTGGATGGGCTGATAATGGAAATGGCGTTGATGCATATGGTTTTTCTGTATTGCCTATTGCTTTTTGGGATGTTTCGGAATTCATTGCTAGGGATGAGTTTGCGATGTTTTGGAGCTCTACAGAAGTGGATGCCGATGAAGCGGAATTGCAAGAATTTTACATGAGTTATGATTCGGTACTCCACGGTTCTTTTTCTAAGAAAATGGCTCTCTCTGTCCGTTGTCTCAAAGATTAGTGTTTGAAAAAAAAAGGAGAAGGAAAGTGAAAAAATTCATAAGTAAATCAATTACTTTGTTGATGGCAATTGCTTCGGCGGGGATGCTCTCGGCTTGCCTGGATGATAAAGTTGCAGGCGGCGTCACGGAAGATGCTGGGCTTGCCATCAAGAACCTGGATGTGGCTGGCTTGGCGCAAAAGGGTCCGTTCGTCAAGGGTTCTGTGGTGACAGTGCAGGGTGTGGATTGCAAGACGATGAAATTCACGGATGAGGAATTTATGGGCAAAGTCAAGAGCAACAAGGGCGATTTTGGCGTTGACGATGTGAATCTCTCTGCGACTTGCGCGTTGTTCGCGGTGTCCGGCTATTACATGAATGAATTTACCGGCGAAAAGTCTTCGGATAAGTTGACGCTCCATGCGATTACGGATTTGAAGGACCGCAAGCATGTGAACATCAACGTGCTTACGGAATTGGAATACGAGCGCGTGATGAAGCTTGTGTCCAAAGAGAAGATGTCTTTTGACGATGCAAAGATGCAGGCGGAAAAGGAAATCCTCACGGCGCTGGGCTTGGTGGATCGCTTTGAGTCGTTCGAAGGCTTGAACATCTATGAAAAGGGCGACGGAAACGCAACGCTCCTTGCGACGAGCATAACATTGCAATCGGATTTGGATGCGAAAAAGCTCACGGACCGTTTGGATGGCTTTGCCTCGTCCATCACGGAAAGTGGCGAATGGAACGATGAAGATACGAAAAAGGAAATGGCTGATTGGGCGGATTCTGCAAAGTCCAAGGGCAAATACGAAACGATTCGCGATAATCTTGAAAAATGGAGCGACTCCGATGAAATCCCCGACTTTGAAAAGGTCGTAGATGAAATGAATAAGGATGCCAAGGAGGATGCCAAGGAAACCACTCAGAAAATTCCTGAAGGATGGAGCTGGGATGTGCCTAAAGAAGCTCGCCTGAATCCGAATATCAAGTATGACTCGATGATTGACCCGCGCGACAAGCAAGTGTACAAGGTCGTGAAAATCGAAGTGAAGGCGCATGATTATTCGCAGGTGTGGATGGCGGAGAATCTGAACTATGCCGATAGCGTGAAGACGCCGAGCTTGAAGGGCCACAACTGGTGCTATAATGATGACGAAAAGAATTGCAAGGTGGGTGGTCGCTATTACACTTGGGCCGCAGCGATTGACTCTGTCGCTTTGGCGAATGATCCAAAGGATCCGCTGGATTGCGGCTTTGGCAGAACTTGCGGGATCAATCGTGGTGTCCAGGGGATTTGCCCTGATGGCTGGCATTTGCCGACGATCCATGAATGGGGCTTGTTGAGTGTTGCTCTAGGAAATGCCGAGGTGTCTGGCGATTCGCTCAAGGCGCTGACTGGATGGAATTATGCCGGAACGGCTGACAATAATGGCCAAGATGCCTATGGTTTTTCGGCGCTCCCGACTGGAAGACGAACCAGTCCAACTACTTGGGAAAAGGTGGGTTCGGATGTTTATTATTGGAGCTCAAACGAAAGTGGTGAGAATCTTGCCCGGTATTCGAATATAAACAACATTTATACCAAGTTCTATTTGTACCAAAATTTGAAAACTTATGGACAAAGCGTGCGTTGCATCAAGGGCGATGCCTCGACGGCCGCGATAAAATCTTCTTCGAGTGTCGCCGATGCAAAGTCTAGCAGCAGTTCTGCTGTAAAATCAAGTAGTTCTGGAACCTCTACAGGCTGGAGCTGGGATGTGCCCAAGGAAAAGCGCTTGAATCCGAATATCAAGTACGATTCCATCGTGGATTCCCGTGACAATCGCGTGTATAAAATTGTGAAGATTGAAGTGAACGAGCATGATTATTCGCGCGTTTGGATGGCCGAAAACCTGAACTATGCTGATAGCGTCAAGACTCCGAGCTTGAAGGGCCGCAACTGGTGCTACCACGATACCACGAAATATTGCGAGGTGGGTGGCCGCTATTACACTTGGGCTGCTGCGATTGACTCGGTTGCTTTGGCAAATGATACTCTGAATCCCTTGAATTGCGGTTATGGCAAAACCTGCGGGCTTGATCGCCAGATACGGGGAATTTGCCCTGACGGATGGCATTTGCCTTCGATTGATGAATGGGGCAAGTTGAGTGTCGCATTGGGGAATGCGGGTGTTTCGGGCGATTCACTCAAGGCATTGACTGGATGGGATTATGCCGGTACGGCTGACAACAACGGTCAAGATGCTTATGGATTCTCGGCGCTCCCGACTGGAAGAAAAATCACTGCAACTAGCTGGGAAAAAGTGGGCTCGGATGTTTATTATTGGAGCTCCAGCGAGTATAGTGTGTATGATTCCCGATATTCGAATATAAACAACATTTATACCAAGTTCTATATATACCAAAATTCAAAAAATTATGGACAAAGCGTCCGCTGCGTGAAGGATTAGTTTTTCGTTCTCATCATCCTGAGGCCTCGCTATTCACGGCGAGGTCTTTTTTTGTATTCTAAGGATACAACTTGTATCCTGAATTTTTGCGTAATTTGTTTAAAAATGACTAAAAACGTAAAAATTGAGCTAAAAACGGCGATTTTTGTATTCTAATATTATTGAAAAGCTATATTTGTAATTATGAAGGCGATTGTTGAATATACAGATTATCGCAAGTTCATTCAGGATTACTATGATGAACGCAAACGCGACTCCGCTTTTACCTGGCGTGAGTTTGCCCAGAATGCCGGTTTTGCATCGGCAGTTTTTTTGAAGTATGTTTGTGAAGGAAAAAAGAATCTGAGCATCAGTGCCGCAAGTTCTGTTGCAAACGCCATGGGCCTTGCCGGATTCGAAAAGACGTATTTTGTTCTGATGGTGACGTACGCCCATGCAAAAGGGGACGATGCCAAAATGGCGGCGTTCGAAAAACGCTGTGCGTTGGCGAGAGCGCACAAGATTCGAGTCCTCGGTGGCGATGAATTTGATTACTACAAGTCCTGGAAAAATCCGTTGCTCCGCGAGCTTGCCCCGCATATGCCTGGTGCAAGGCCTGCCGAATTGGCCCGTGCGTGCAAGCCGAAAATTTCTACAGCGGAAGCCGTTGAAACGCTTGAATTTTTGGAAGATGCGAATCTCCTGAAAAAAGACCGGGAAGGGAATTACGTGCAGACGGACAAGTCCATATCGATGGGCTCCGTGGATGCCGTGCCGATTGCCGCAAAGGATTTGCAGCGCCAGATGGGCGAGCTTGCCGTGAAGGCCTTGGACTTGCCGCTTGCCGAACGCTCCATGTCGGGAGTTGTTTTGGGACTGACGCAAGATGCCTACGAACGGATCAAGAAGGAACTTTTGGAATGCCGCCGCCGCGTTATTGCGATTGCTACGGAAAGTAACGAAACTGAGCGCGTGTACCGCCTGAATTTGCAGTTGTTCCCGATTAGCGAACGGATTGGCCAGTGCGAAGAAAATAAAGTGAGTGGAGTTGGTAAAAATGAAATGGGACGTTAGTGGTTTGAGAGGGATTCTTTCCTTTGTGTTGGCTTCGTGCGTTCTTGTCGCATGTTCGGATGTCGAAGTCTCGGGCGGTTCTTCGGACGATGCGGGAATCTACGCCGTCAAGGATTTGGATGTGGTTGGCGTTTCGCAGAAGGGCCCGTTTGTTGCGGGTTCCCGTGTGATGGTACAGGGCGTCGATTGCAAAACGATGGAACTGACTCACGAAATTTTCGAAGGAACTGTCAAGAGTGACAAGGGCGACTTTGGCGTTGATGGTGTGAATCTTTCGGCATCTTGTGCATTGTTCGAAGTTGCGGGTTATTTCCTAAACGAAGTGACCGGAAAAGAATCTTCGGAAATGCTCACGCTCAAGGCTCTGACCGACCTTAGCGATAGAAAAACTGTAAATGTCAACTTGCTCACGCATCTGGAATACGAACGCGTGAAGTACCTCGTAACGGTTGACAAGATGGAATTTGCGGCGGCGAAGGCCCAGGCGGAACGCGAAGTGCTTGCGTCGTTTGATATTGCAAATGACGTTGATGAATTTGAGAACCTGAACATCTTTGAAAGCGGCGATGGCAACGCGGCACTCCTTGCGGTGAGCGTGTTGATGCAGGTGTCCGGCGATTCTGTGGGAAGTGTGGGTAGTGAAGAACTCACAAAACGTATGGAGCAGTTCAGTGCGGCATTTGCAAAAAGCGGTAAGTGGAATGATGCTGTGAAGGTGGAAATTGCAAGCTGGGCGTCAACGGCCAAGAATGAAGATCAGCTTGCGATGATTCGCAAAAATGTCGAAAGCTGGGGCTATGCGGATTCCGTTCCGATGTTCGAAAAGTACGTGGAAGATTTTGCAGAAAACTATGAATATTTTTCAAGCGTTTACAACGGTTTTCTCATTGATTGGAGCATTCCGAAAGAGGAGTACTTTAATCCTCAAATAGATTATGATTCCATTGTCGATAATCGCGACGGACAAGTTTATAGGGTTGTTACGATTGGCGATCAGGTATGGATGGCGGAAAATCTGAACTATGCCGATAGTGTCCAGACGCCAAGTCTTCTGGGACGTAGCTGGTGCTTTGGTGATAAGTCCGAAAATTGTGCGGTGGCAGGGCGTCTCTACACGTGGGCTGCCGCAATAGACTCGGTGAAGTTGGCTGCAGATGGAAATGATCCTCACGATTGCGGCTTTGGCAAAATTTGCAATTTGTCTAATGAGGTGCGTGGAATTTGCCCCGAAGGTTTTCATTTGCCGGATTCGACAGACTGGCGGATTCTGATTACTACGGCTGGCGGTGATATGATGGCGGGAAAAGTCCTTAAATCAAAGATTGGATGGTATGGCGAGGAAGTGACTTGGAACGGCTCCGATGATTATGGCTTTTCGGCGAATCCTGTTGGGGTCATGTACCACGATGGATCTTTTACGGAAGATCGACGTTTTGCGGATTTCTGGAGCATCTCCGAAGATGCGTCGGATGAACGATTCGCTGAAATGCTGGATCTCTATTTAAGTACCGCTGATATCAGTTATTCTATAAAGGATTCTGGAAATTTTATCCGTTGCATAAAAAATTAAAATGATAAACATTGCACAAAAAGGAATTTATATATGAAAAAAGTTGTTTTATTCATTCTTGCATCCTGTGCAATTGTCGGTGCAAAAGTGAACCCGACTGCACCCATTGTGAAAGATGGCTGCTATTCCATCTCCACAGCTGATGAACTTTACGGTTTTGCCGCGATTGTAAACGGCACCTTCAAGGAGGGCCGTGCTGCGGAAAGTTCTGCCTGCGGCAAGCTCGCTAATGACATTTTGGCCAATGATACCACAACTTACTATTGTGGCAATAAAGTTGTGACGGATGAAAACTCCGGTAAAGAAGATTCGGTTTATGTTTGTGTCAGGCCCGTTTACGAAGCTTCCGGTTACAAGGAAATTGAAGTTGATCCTGCGACGATAGAGCCTCATACCCAATGGATTCCGTTGAAGAATTTCTCGGGAACTTTTGACGGTCAGGGTCATACTATTAGTGGACTTGAAAATACCGGTGATTCTACCCAGAACAATTTGGGATTCATTGCTTCTGTTGTTGGCGGTACGGAGACCAAACCCGTGGTTGTTCGCAACCTGACCTTCCGCAAATCTGAATTGAATGGACAGGATATGGTAGGGGGCGTTGTCGCAAAGAATGGCGGTTATCTTCTGTTGGATAATGTTGCTTCTATGATGCAGGTAAGAGGCCGGAAGCATGTCGCTAGCATCGTGGGCCGTAATGAAGGCTCTCTTTCGCTTAAATCTTCTGCCGCCTATTTGGGCAAAGGGATGAAGTTTGTAGGTGCTGCCGTTGGTTCCAATTCGGGAACGATTGATATTGATGGCTTGTCTTTGGGTATGGACGGCCTTGTCGGTTATGCTTCTGGCGTGAGCCATGTGGGCTTGGTTCTTGGGGTCAATGAAAAATCTGCTCACCTCAATGCGAAAAATGTGACGTTGGCAGAAGGGAGAGTCTCTGCCGATTCTCTTTATGCGGGTTTTGTGGGGCTGAATGAGAAAAATGCCAAGATTTCCATATCCACGTCATCGGTGTCGAATGACCTGGATGGGGGAGACCGCAAGGCGTACGTTGGTGGCTTTGTGGGGGCGAATCGCGGTATAGTCGATATCAAGAATTCTTATGTCATGGGTACTGTTACGGGTATTGCTTCCGGCTGTTTTGTTGGTGCTAACGAGGATTCGCTTTCCATTACTAATTCTTATAGCATCTGTGTTCCGAACGAGAAAACGGGTGATCCGATTGTGGGACTGTGCGATGGCCGCGTATCTCTCAAGAATACATTCTATAAGGAAAAATCTTTTGGCTGTGCAAAGAAATTGGGGGCAAAATCCGTAACGCAAAATGAAGTTTGGAATGGTGTACTGGCGATCCAGTTGCACAATTATAAGGGTGGCGATGTTTGGGGGCAGGATAAAGACGCCAAAGATGGGTGGCCTAAGTTGAATGCTGCCTTTGGAACTTATGAATTTAAGCTGAACCTTTGCAAGACCAGTTATTACAATTACAGTAAAGGGGGATATAGCTGCTCTTTGGATTCTGCAATGATGACCTACACTTATGGTGAAGGTGTTAAGCAACTGCCGGAATATTCAAATCCTGGATATGTTTTCTTGGGATGGGTCAACAAGAATAAGCCTGATTCTGTTGTCAATTCGATAAGCAAAGAGTTGTATGGCGACATTGAGCTATATACGATGTGGGAAGGTGATGCTGTTGTCCCGCCTCAGGACTCTCAAGGATGCTACCTGATTTCTAATTCGGGGGAACTGTACGGTTTTGGGGAATTGCTCAGCGAAAGTGTCAGCGGAAAAAAATGTGCAAAACTGACGGCTGATATTGTAGTCAATAAAGAGCTGTTGGATTCAGATGGTCAACTTTTGGATGGAAATTTCAGAAAGTGGAACGCCTTGCGCTTTAGAGAAGACGGGGTTTTTGATGGTCAGGGGCATACGATTTCTGGCCTGTACGCAGGGTCTTTTATTTCGGGTCGTGTTCAATCCGGAACTCTTGTCATAAAAAATCTAGGCTTGATAAATTCTTACTTTATTGGAGATTATTCTGGAGCCTTTGTTGATAACAATGAAGCTTCTTTGATTATTGATAGTTGCTTTAATGCGTCTACAGTGCGTAAAAAGTATTATGGCACTGGGGGCTTTGTTGGTTCAAATGGTGGGCGTCTTGTCATTTCCAACTCGTACAATAAGGGATTCGTGAATGGTGGACCTGGATTGGTCGGAACCAACAAAGGAAATCTCATTATTGTGAATTCGTTCAATGAAGGGCCTTTTACTGTTGCAGGAAGTTTGGTGGATCAAAATGAATTCTCTACGACAATCGTTAATTCCTACAATATTGGGCAACCGACTGTAAATACGGGCAATGCGAAACTTGTGGGTTCCTCGCTTTCTTATCGCACAACGACAGTGCTGAACTCCTATTACGTTGACGAAAGTACGGAATGTCCAACCTCTAATTCTAAGGTTTATTCAAAGGTAGACAATGTCTATTATGTTGGAATTTGCACTCCGGAGGAAGGTGTAAAAAGCGTTTCCAGGGAACAGTTCGAAAATGGATTTGTTGCCCAGAGCCTTCACAATTATGTTGTGGATGATAGCATAGCTTTGACTTATTCAAAGAATTTGGATGGAAGTGTGTGGGGCCAGAAAGTGGGCACGGATCCTTTGCCGGTGCTTCATGGAAAATTGGTTGGCGTTGTCGAATATTCTAGTTCGAGTGCTGTAAGCAGTTCTTCTGGTGAAGCCAATTCAAGTTCAAGCGTGGTTCCTTCGCTTTCGCCGGTGTTGCCTAAAATTGCTGATGGCTGCTATCAAATCGGGACCGCTCAGGAAATGCAGGGCTTTGCCGCTATCGTAAATGGTACTTACGGAATGCGAAAGAATGCTGCTGCTTGTGGTATGCTGACTGCGGATGTGGACCTGGATTCCAGTAAATATGGCGCATGGGAACCTATTGAGAATTTTGCGGGAACCTTGGACGGACAAGGCCATGTGATTTCAAATTTGGGTATAGACACAAGCCGTTACGGAGGCGTTGCTTCGTTTATATCTTCTGTTGACGGCGGAACAAAGGACGATCCTGTTGTCATCAAAAACATCGGGTGGGAAAATGCGACTGTTTCTGCGACGAAAGGAGCTGCATTTATCTATACCGTAAA
Source organism: Fibrobacter sp. (assembly GCA_045224895.1). GTDB lineage: Bacteria > Fibrobacterota > Fibrobacteria > Fibrobacterales > Fibrobacteraceae > Fibrobacter. The sequence goes on along the minus strand of JBGVAT010000099.1, from coordinate 6,508 downwards.
AAGAGGGTCTTATGTTGAAATTGACCACGCTCATAACGGAATGAATTTTGAAACCAAAGAAGGCTATGCATCGGCATTTGTCGCTGTGGCAGAAGAATTCTCGACTCTGGACATTACGTATTCTTATAATGCTGGGGACGTCAGCAATAGAACACGCGGGATGCCTTTGGGTTGTTTTGTTGCCGCTGCGGATGGCAAGGTGACGTTGAAGAACGTGTATAATGCAGGTGGCGCTCGAAGCCTTATTGGATCTGTACTTGATAGCGCGAAGATCATCAATTCCTACAACAACTCAAGGTGGAGTAATGGAGAGGCTTCGGCCATAGTAGATTTTTGTGAGGAAAATAGGCCTGAAATTGTAATTGAAAACTCGTTTTACATTGGAAATTCGATGGACTACTGCAAACGCCGTTCCATTGGTGCATCCAAAAGTTCTTACATAGATGGCTCTGTTGCTGCGATGTTGCATTACTACTTTAACGGTAGCGATTATGAAGGAATGGAATGGGGACAGAATGTTGGCGTAGATGATAGTCCGAACTTTAGCGGGAGCATTGTTGGAAACATGAGTCTGGTTCCTGCGGTTGCTCAGTTGGAGATTGTTTCGCATAGCGGAGATAAAACTCGGTATCCTCGATATTATGTTGCCAATAGTTCGTTGTTCTTGCCTGATCCAGAACCTCGAAAGGGTTACGTTTTTGGCGGCTGGTTTGAATCTCTGGATAGTGCGCAGTCCATTGGCAATAAAATTTACAGGCAGGATGTGGGCGAGAAACTTACTTATTACGCAAGGTGGTGGCCTCTGCCTAAGAACGATGGTAAATGCTATAAAATCAATTCCGCTGACGAAGTGATGGGATTTTCGGCCATTGTGAACGGGGGCAAGGATGTAGAAAAGGATTCGATGGCTTGTGGAATTCTGACGGCGGATGTTGTTCTGGATTCAAACAAGTTTGAACAGTGGAATGCTCTTGAAAACTTTGCAGGCTCTTTGGATGGACGTGGACATTCTATTTCGCTTATGTGGGTTGCTTCTCGTTATAGCGGTGAAAAAAAGTCATTTATATCTTCGATAAATGGAGGATCGAAAGATAAACCCGTCGTCATAAAGAATGTGGAATGGAAAACTGCTGGTGGAAAGTTTGAAACAAGCTTGATACTACGCATAGAGAAAGGTTCTTATGTCGTGATGGATTCTATCCATAATGGTATGGATTTTGGTGAAGAAGGCAATTTTGTATCGTCAATCAGTCAAGATGCATATTTGTCTATTGCCAATTCCTATAATGCAGGGCATTTTTCTGGAAACCGTGGCTATTTTATTTATGCGGCCTATGGACAGGTTGCTTTGCAAAACGTCTATGATGTAGGTGCTTCAAGAGGCCTTGTGGGGTATGCATACGACAGTGTGAAAATTGAGAATTCCTATAGTTTGGCGGATGATCAAAAAGTTGGATTTGTTTTCTCTGCAAACAATAAGAATAAGGTCTCGATCATTAATTCCTATTACTTGGATACACTAAAATCGGACTTTGGTGGAACAGCGGCATCTGCCGAAGAATTTGCGAATGGCTCGGTCGCTGTAAGATTGCATTATGATTATGACTATGACGGTTCCATTTGGGGGCAGAATGTCGGTACCGATTTGAGCCCGAACTTCAGCAAGAAAATTGTCGGGGTGAACGACTCGGCTGCAGGGCGTTATTCTGTGGAAATGGTTTCCCATGATGCAGATGCGACCTCGTATATAACGGTCTATGCTAAGGGCGTGGGAGCGAAGTTGCAAGATCCGTCTCCAAAGAAGGGCTATGCCTTTGGAGGCTGGTTTGACAATCCCGATTTCTTGGGATACTCCATTGTGGAAATTACGCCCTCCGATTCCGGAGACAAGAAGTTCTACGGAAAATGGTGGCCGTTGCCCAAGCAGAAAGCCGGTTGTTACGAAATAGGTTCTGTTGGTGAATTGTTCGGCTTTGCGGCTATCGTGAACGGGAATATCGGTGCGAAAAAGGATTCTGCGGTTTGCGGAAAACTGGTTGCGGACATTGTGTTCGGTGAATATGATGAAAACTGGAATGCACTTAATTTGATGTGGACTCCTATCCGTAATTTTGCGGGAACATTTGATGGGAATGGTTTTGCCATCAAAAATATGGTCGCAAGAGAAAAATCTACGTATTACGAAAAAGATTCGAATCCGCTAGGTCTGTTCGCTTCTATTGCTGGCGGTTCTGCTGAAAAGCCTGTTGTCATTAAGAACTTGACTGTGTATAGGGGTATTTTTAATGGCGGTTGGAATACGGGTGCCATCGTAGGTGATATTGCTGATTCTTATGTCATTATGGACAGTATTACTGTAGATGCTAGGATTGGCGGTGAATTCAGGACCGGAGGTATTGTGGGCGAGATTGGGTCGTCGACGGTGTTCTTGACGAATTCGCGTAAGATCTTCAGTGATGCCGAGAAAGATCCCGAAGGCTTCTATTATGAATACGGTGTCTCGGGAAGCTATAATGTTGGTGGTTTGATTGGCTCCACTTATGATGATGCGGTTGTTCACCTGGTCGATAATTATGTTAAGGATAAAATCTCGGCAAGTAATAACGGTATTGGTTCTGCTGTGGGTATAGCTGGTTCGGGAGATGTCTATATCAGTCAATTCTATGCTGAATGCAGTGTTCATGCGAACAGCTATGTTGGTGGCTTTGTCGGTGGAGCGAGCGGAAATGTTCGTATAGAGAATTCTTATCACGTTGGCGAAGTTGCTAGCAGCGTTACCGATTATTATGGTGGTGGATCCGTTTCTGGAGTTGCCGTTGGTGGTTTTGTCGGCGTGAACGAAAGAAGCTCGCACATTCATCTTGTGAATTCCTACCATTTGGGCGATGTTAGTGCCCGAAATGTCCCTCGAAGCGTTGGTGGCGTCATTGGTTACAATTTCTCTGACGAAATCCATATTGACAATGTGTTCTATCCTGGGACTGTAGAATCGGAATTCCCCGCAAATGCGGCTGATTCAGCGATGTTTGCGGATGGCTCTGTCGCTTATGCCTTGCATAATTACGATAATGGTTCTCTCACGGGTGATATCTGGGGGCAAAAGGTCGGAGTGGATCCTTATCCGGTATTTACGTCCAAGGTGGATGGCTATACGACCGACAAGAAAGTATCGAATCTTGTGCTGCATACTTTCGAAGGGGATTCGATCCGGTACATCAATCATTATACCGAAGGTGTAATTTCTCCGCTTCCGACAGTCGCCCGCGAAGGGCACCGTTTCCGTGGCTGGTTCACAGAATCTGAATTTTTGGGAGACTCCTTGTTGTATATCGATTCCACCGTTTCGGGTGATTTGGAATTGTATGCTAAATTGGAGATAAAGAAATTTGCCATAATTGTGAAGATTTCTGATAGTGATGGATGTAGCGGCTATGTCGATGGCACCGGGTACTATACTTATGGATCGAAGGTCACTTTGAAGGTTGTTCCCGATTCCGGATGCGGACTGTCGTCCAGCTATTATTTCACTCCGTTTAATGAATATGGGGTGTATGTTATAGACAAAGTTACGCAAACGGATTCGTTGTCTGTCCATTTTGGAAAGGGCGTTTATGATGTCAGTTATTATGTCGAGGATGATGTTGAAATAGCGAATGCTTCCGAAAAGCGTAACTTGGAAGATTCCGTTACTTTGGCAATCCCGTCACGGTCTTGCTATGAATTTGAAGGCTGGTTTGATAACGAAAAACTTGAAGGCGAGCCTGTTCAGGGAATTGGCAAGGGCGTGTATGGCAATAAGAAATTCTGGCCCAAGTGGAAATATGATGAAGCTTGCAGAATCTCGTCCAGTTCCGAAATCGCTTCGAGTTCGTCCAGCTCTTACAATGACAAGAGCAGTTCGAGTGTTGCGAAGTCTAGCTCCAGTGCCAACAGCAGTAGTTCTGTGGTGAAGTCGAGTTCGTCAAATGCAAAATCGAGTTCGTCGAATGCGAAATCCAGTTCTAGCAGTGAAAAGAAAAAATCTTCTTCGAGTACGGTTTCCCTTGCCGCTGCATTGTATGATGCTGATGTGACGGTAAATGTTGTTGGCCGAAATATCCAGATCGATGGCGCGCAGGTGGGTTCGATGTTTGCATTGTTTGATATGCAAGGGCGAATGCTTTCGGCGGGTTCTATCGAAAACGGTTCTCGAAAGGTCAATGTGACGCGGGCGGGGGCGTACCTCCTCCGTGTCGGAAATAGAATTCAGAAGCTGGACGTGAAATAACGTTAAAAATAATCGGCGATTCAAAAGACCCGTGGGCAAAATAACCTGCGGGTCTTTTTTATGTGATATAGCTCCCATGGCTTAAATTCATGGGTTGATATTCCCCTCAAAAAATATATGTTTACTTAAAGGTTCTCATTGGGGTATTTTGAGGGGTTTTGATGAAATTGAATTTTCACAGTCTTGCGTTTAGACAGACTGTCTTGATATTGTTCGGCATCACGGTGATTTTTGTCGCGATGATTTTTATGCTCCAGCGGCAGGTCAGCTCGAGGATGTCGGAACTCATCATGGCGCGTGGTCAGGAAATCAGTGAAAAGCACGTGTCTTCTATCGACAATATTTTTGACGATAATGCCGCGGTTGTGAAGAATGTCGTGGCGATGCTTGAACGTGGCGACTTGAGCAAGAAGGATGTCGAAGAATTTTTGCCTGCGGAATACATTCGCACCCACGAGAAAAATCCGATTGCATCTGCGTTGTTTATTGCCTACGAGCCGGAGCGGAATGGTCGCGAATTTATGCGCATTACGGGTCACGGTCTCGAGGGCAAGCTCATGGAAGTGAAGGACTACTGTGAAATGCCATGGTACAAACAGTCGATAGCAACGGGCAAGGGACAGTGGTACGAACCGTTTATCGGCGTCTATGCGGATCAACCGGTGGCGCTATATGCGATGCCTTTTTACCAGACGCTCCCCGACGGCACCAAGAAATTCAAGGGCGTTGTCGGGCTTGATATTTTTGTCTCGTTCTTGCGCGATGCGGTCTCCTCGATAAATATCGAAAACTCGGGGTATGCGTTTATCCTTTCTGCCGAGAGCCGTTTTGTCGCGCATCCGCGTGATGACTGGATTTTCAAGGAATCGCTCCATTCGCTGGCAAAGGGTCATGAGGCTGGTTTGTCTGCTTTTGAGAGTGCGGTGCGTGATTTGCACAGCGGGCTTTTGCTCGGCAAGACGTTTAGTGGCGAAAAGGCTTGTATCTATTTTTCGCACATGAAGGTGGACGGCTGGATATTCGGCGTTGTTTGGCCTGCGGATGAATTCTTTGCGAAACAGCGTAAGATGGCGTCGGTGCTCGGTATCCTTGGCTTGGCGAGCTATGTGCTGATGATTGTGCTTGTGCTCGTGATTTCGAGTCGCGTGACGCGACCGCTCAAGGCGCTTGCGGGGGTGGCGAAACGTTTGGGCCAGGGCGACTTTGATGTGGAGATTCCGCCGGTCGAAGGCAAGGATGAAATTGCGGAATTTGCAGATGCGTTTGGCCGTATGCGTGATTCGCTCAAGGAAAATATCGAAAAGCAAAAGGGCGCAGAACGCGTGGCGAACGAACTGGAGATGGCCCGCAAGATCCAGCTCGGATTGCTTGCGCGTAGCGATGATGACGAGGGCGTGAAGGATGCCCGCCATTTGCTCTCTCCGTTTATTTTGCCTGCAAAGGCGGTGGGCGGCGACTTCTATGACTTCTGCAAGGTCGATAACGACAGGCTCGCCTTCTTGATTGCGGACGTGTCGGGCAAGGGTATCCCGGCGGCGCTCCTTATGATGTCGGCGCGTTCAATGCTCAAGAGCGTCTTGCTCGCGGGTACTTCGGTAGTGGATACGTTCAATGTTGTGAATGACCGCCTGGCGTTCCGCAATTACCTCAATATGTTCGTCACGGTCTGGATGGGCGTTCTCGACTTGCGTACGGGCGAAGTGGAATTTGCGTGCGCGGGGCATAACCCGCCTGCGATCCGCCGTGCCGACGGTACGGTCGAGTTTGCCAAAAGCAAGCCCGGGCTTGTGATTGCCGCGATGGAAGGGACGCGCTACAGGCGACAGACGCTCAAACTGAATCCGGACGATACGGTTTTCCTGTACACGGATGGTGTGACTGAGGCTACGGATGCGAACGAGAATTTGTTTGGCGACGAGAGGCTCTTACAGGCGCTCCACGATGCAGGCGATCGTGAGCCTGCCGAAATCTGCCCGTTCGTGAAGTCCAGGATCGATGCGTTTGTGGGCGACGCCCCGCAGTTCGACGACATTACCATGCTTGCGCTTAAGTTCGTGGGCAAGACATAATTCGAGAATGTGTGCTGAAAGGGAGATGCCCGCTCGGAGGCGGGCATGACATCTTTGGCGCAAAATGAAAAAAGACCTTGCGAAAGCAAGGTCTTTTTCGGGTGGATGACCGGACTCGAACCGGCAACATCCAGAATCACAATCTGGGACTCTAACCAATTGAGCTACATCC